>JACPKK010000042.1 GCA_016187105.1 Candidatus Curtissbacteria bacterium
GCTATTATTTTTGGTGATAGCTTTTTCGAGTTTACTTTTAAAGTCCATTGGCCTTTGTGAAATCCTCCGAAGCTTAAGGCGAAGGAGGACTAGATTTCTTTTTTGAGGCAGTCGGCAATTAAGCCGGCGACAGAAACTCTTTCTATTTTTGGACTGTTGATATCTTGGGCAATCGTGGCGGTAATGAAAATCTTGTCTATTGGAGATCTGGAAAGATTTTCTTTGGCGTTTCCGGCAAAAACGGCGTGAGTTGCGCAGACAATTACCTTTTTAACTCCTTTTTGTTTGAGCGCCCGGGCGCTTTCGATGATCGTGCCGCCTGTTGAAATTACGTCATCGATAATGATTGCCGTATCGCCCGTTACTTCACCCGAGATTGAAAGTACTTCTATTTTGTCTCTTTGAGCCACCTGGCGGTGTTTTTCAATAACCGCAAGCGGGGCGTTTAAAATAGCGGCAAAGTTTCTTGCCCTTTTAACTCCCCCGACATCCGGCGAGACGACAATCGGGTTTTTGAACTTTTCTTGCTGCAGGCTTTTCGCCAAAACTTCGAGGGCAGAAAGGTAGATAACCGGGACATTAAAAAAGCCGACGATGGCGTCGGCGTGAAGATCAAGACAAATAACTTTATTGACGCCGCTGGCGGTAATTAAATCGGCAACAACTTTGGCAGAGATCGGCTCTCCGGGCCGCGATTGTTTTTCCTTGCGGCTGTAGCCAAAATAAGGGATTACGGCCGTAATTTTGTGGGCACCTGATCTTTTAACGGCATCGGCAATTAAGGCCAGCTCAATAATATGGTCGTTAACGGGGGCGGAGTTTGACTGGACAATGAAGACATCGGAATTGTTAACTTCGTCTTTAACCCAAACGTCAATTTCGGTATCGGAAAAACGGCCGATATCGATTTGACCCAAGGGGATCTTTGATTTTCTGGCAATTTCTTGGGCAAGTTTGGGGTTTGCGGAACCGGAAAAGATTTTGGGTGAATTCATGAAGCTAAAACTGGACTTTAATTTCCTCTTTTGATTTATCCCCTGCTTCAAAAAACGGCTCTGGCTTAAAACCCATAAGTGAGGCCAGAATTATGTTGGGAAAAACTTTAATTTTGGTATTGTAATCCAGCACGTTGGCGTTATAAAACTGGCGAGCGGCGGCAATTTTGGTTTCGGTGTCGGAAAGTTCTTCCTGAAGTTCTTTAAAGTTTTCCGATGCCTGGAGTTTGGGATAATTTTCGGCGACGGCAAAAAGGGTTTTTAGGGCACCGGCAAGCATGTTATCGGCTATTCCCGCTTCTTTGGCGTCTTTGGCACCGAGAAGCGCGCTTCTGGCTTTGGTGACGTTTTCAAAAACACTTTTTTCGTGCTTGGCGTAGCCTTTGACGGCAGCAAGCAGGTTAGGAATAAGTGAGGATCTTCTTTTTAATTGAACATCAATGCCCGACCAAGCTTCGCTAACGCGAATTTTGGCGCGGATTAGATTGTTGTAAAGGAACCAGATGAAGAACCCTATTAAGGCTAAAGCCGCTAAGATGATAAGGGTCGGTGACAGAGACATGGTGGTATCATACTCTAAAAAGCTTTTTGAATTCAAGCCACGGCAAGGTATTGGTAATATCTTGCTTTTGACACCAGCCGCGCCTGGCGACGGCTACGCCAAATTTCATATTATCCATTTCGTCTATTTCGTGAGCGTCGCTATCGATAATCAGCTTGACTCCTTTTGAAATAGCTTCCCGAACCAAAATATCCGGCAGGTCAAGCCGCGTTGGCCAAGCGTTTATTTCGAGCATGGTTTTTGTTTTTGCGCAGGCAGTGAAAATCTCGGGCCAGTCGACTTCGTAGGATTCCCTTTGGAGTAGTAACCTCCCGGTAGGGTGAGAAATAACTTGGACGTATGGAGAATTGATGGCGTTTAACATTCTTTTGGTGATGGTTTTCTTGTCTTGTTTGTGGCTGGAGTGAATGCCGGCAATCGCGCCGTCCAGCATTTTTAGACCTTCCTGGGGAACAGAGAGCGTGCCGTCGGTTAGGATATCAATTTCGAGTAAATTAAGTATGCCAATATTTTTATGTGTGGATTTAATGTGCTCAATTTTTTCCGTCCTTTTTTTAATCAGGGACAAAATTTGTTCTTTTGTGTGCGTGGAAAAACCGGGAGAGTGATCGGAAAGCCCAACGTATTGGTATCCCAGCTTTTTGGCTTTGGCAATAAGCTCTTCAAAGGTATTTGCCCCTAAATCATGACTAGGTTCAATCGGGTAATTTGAATGGAGGTGGATATCGCCTTTAATATCGGCCTGGGTAACGAGCCGTGGAAGATTATGTTTTTGAGCCGCTTCGATTTCGCCGCTGTCTTCTCTTAACTCCGGTTCAATATAGTCAAGGCCCAAAAAATTATAAAAATCTTTTTCACTTTGAAAAGTTTTGAGCTTACCCCTAACTTTGATCCCATATTCGGAGAGAGAGTAACCTTTTTTGAGCGCCAATTCCCGGAGGCGGATATTATGGTTTTTGGAACCGGTGAAGTGCTGGAGAAGGGCCCCGAAGGCTTCGGGAGGCTGGATTTTAATATCAACCTGGATGCCGTTTTTAAGAACGGCAGAAGATGAGGTTGGACCGGCAGTCAGGATGCGGCCAATTTCGCGGAATTTTTGGAAGTGACCCGTGATTTTAGCCGGCCTTCTGGAACTTACAGCGATATCGATGTCGCCGACTGTGGCGGTCATTCTGCGCAGAGATCCGAGCGGCTGAATGTTTTGAGACTCCGGCGCTTCTTTTAAATAGGCAACGACTCTTGCGGCTGCGGCAAAAGCTTGAGGGAGAGGATAACGATTACTTCTTCTTTTTAACTGGGCTATTGACGCTATGATATCCTCTTCGCTTTTTTGGCCAAAGCCCGCAAGTTTGCTAATTTCGCCGCGTCTGGCCTTTGCCTCAAGATCGGCAATATCTTTAATTTTAAGGCTCCTGGCAAGCTTGTAGGCGCCCTTGGGACCCATGCCGGGAATATCCAAAAGGGCAAACATACCGGGCGGCAAGCCTTTCTTGATTTGGTCAAAGTGCTTGACTTTGCCGGTCTTAAAAAGTTCTTCTATATACCCTTGCATGTTTTTGCCGAGACCGGGAATGGTAGAGAGCTTTCCGTCGGCCCAGAGATCGGAAAGTTCGCTGGTTGCTTTTTCAATGCTGTCTGCCGCATTTTCGTAAGCTATTTGTTTAAAATAGTTTTTGCCCGTCACGGCATAGGCTGCGGATATTCCGCGGAAAAGGTCGGCTATTTGAGTGTTTGTGAAGTATTTCATTTGACCGTTAGAAAATTATCAAGCATTTTGTGAATTCTTCTCCACCCTGCCGTGGTTTTGAAGTATCTCTCACAGTTTAATGCATCTGCTTTATTTTTAAACCCAGAAAAAAAGATTAGTTGGTATGGAATGTTTGGTTTGGTAGCCAAGTTTTTGCCTTCGTTGTGTGATCGAATACGATCCTTCAAGTTGGGAGTATAACCTAAATAAAGTTTACCATTCTTTTCGCTTCTAAGAATATAGAAATAGTAAAACACAGCTAATGGGTGGCGGGCCACGTTCAGTTTACATGAACGTGGCGGGACACAAGTAGTTTATATAATTGTGGCGGGCCACGTTCAGTTTACATGAACGTGGCGGGACCGACCGGACTCGAACCGGCGACCTCTTCCGTGACAGGGAAGCGCTCTAACCAACTGAGCTACGATCCCATTTAACCTATTTATTTTAACAGAATGCGTAGTTTAGTACATATACCCGAGAATTGGAATGTAATTTTGGCCACTAGACTATCCTCGCGGCTTGTGATAATTTATTTCTTGTAGTTCTCCTGCCCGAAAGAGAATGGCAAAAACTTCTACTTTTAGGCGCTTTAAGAGGATCCTCAAAAGGAAATTAAAAGAATACAACCTCTACCAATCTTACGTGGGCCTGATACTGGGGGCAGTGGTGGTAGTGACGCTGGGGTTCTTGGCGGCTAATTTTTTGACCAGAAACGCAAACCAGCCGGGAGAGATTGGCGGAGGTGAAAAGGTAAGTGCCGAAAGTCAGCAAGATAAAGAGTTTAAGCGTGAATACATTGTCAAGACTGGCGATTCGCTTTCGGCAATTGCCGAAAAAACATACGGCCGGCAGGAGATGTGGATAGTCTTGGCGGTTAAAAATAAAATAATTTATCCGGATTTGATTTACCCCGATACAACTTTGGAAATTCCGCCACTTCTGGAGGCAGAGGCGGCGATTGCCGACTTGACAGCTACTTCTTACGATGTGCAGGAAGGGGATACGTTATTTGTGATCGCCCAAAAAGTTTACGCCGACGGCTTTAAGTGGCCGGTTTTGGCTAGGGCAAATAACGTCGGTTATCTTGCCAACGGCAACCCCTTAATTTTCGCCGGAAATAATTTGGTAATCCCCCGATAATCTTTTTGTTTTCATATTTTAGATTTGCTAGAATTCAGTAGTCAAAACTCGAAGAGTTTTGAAGAGGAGAAACAATCAAGCGATAAGATTTTGACTTTGATGAAAGCAAAATCGGTAAGCGAGATTTGTTTCGACGAGCAGGTGTGGTTTAATGGCAGAATGCGACCTTCCCAAGGTTGAGAAGGGGGTTCGATTCCCCTCACCTGCTCACGAGTTCGATATTTGGAGCAAAGCGAGAAATATATCAGAGGAGCAACATTGAAACGAAGTTTCAAGTTGACCTGCTGATATTCTGGTATCCCGCTCACAAAGTGAGCGAGGCTCGCCTCTGGCGGCCCGCTCAAAGCATCGCTTTCGGCGAGCTGATATATTTCGAATATGAAAAATAGTCTTAAGGTAGCTGCAATCCAGGCAGAGGTGCCATTTTCTTGGCAGAAGGGAGAAGAGCAGGTTAGAAGGCTAGTGGAAAAAGCAGCTTCAAAGCCTGTTGACTTAGTCGGTTTACCGGAGGATTGTGTTGCCCCAAAAGAGGATATTGAGAAAGGCTACAAGCCTTTAGAATTTTTATCTTCTGTAGCAAAAAATAATAGCATTTATCTTTTTGGAGCAAATCTAGTTAAAGAGAAAAACGGGGACTTATACAATATAGGCTTTCTTTTTGACAGAAAGGGGAAACTTTTACTGAAACACCGCAAAGTGGTTCTAACGCCCTTGTCTACTACTAAACCAGGAAAGAACCTGGAAGTAGTTAAAACTGAATTTGGAATATTGTCACTTTTGATCTGCAAAGATGCATTTCATAAGTATGCCGCCTGGTTTTTCGATAAACTGAGAAGGGCGGAGGTCGAGCTTGTCTTGGTTCCATCTTTGTCAATAAATGTTTCTAACAGTAAATATGATATCGATCTGTGGGTCGATTCTCTGAAAGCACTGTCGAAGTGGTTCTATATGGCTATTGTGGCTCCTGGAACTGTCGGGGGAAACACTTCTTCTTTTTCTTCGTTTGGCCACGCCTTAATCATTGGTGCTGCAGGTAAAATTGCGGAGGGCTCCGGAAATAAAGAGGAAATCCTGCGAATGACTTTAAACTTAAACCTTTTAAGGGATTCAAGAAAAAAATATGAATCTGAGTGGGAACCAAAAGATGTTCCAAAAACTAGGATTGAGACAATCTTTTAAGGGTGCAACCCTGTTATAGGTCGAAAAGTGCATCTAAAAAATAATCGTTGACAGAAGTTCTAATGTTTGGTACTGTGTTAACAATGTCAAATCTTGCTGATGATTTAACTAAATCCCTTTCTTCAATTGTTTCCGGTGCAGGTGATGTTGCCTCAACTGTCCAAAATGTAGCTAGGGCAAATATTGTCAAGCTTCTTCAGGGCGCAGGCGATGTAGCTACCACAGGACTTCGAACAGTTGATCAGGTTGTAGATGAAGGTTTGGAAACCATTTCTTCAACAGGGGCTTCCTTAACTGATGGAGCTACAGGTTTGGTAAGAGGTGTGGTTGATGGAGCAAAAGACACCGGAGTAAATGCCACAGAAGCAGCAGGAGAAGCTGCCTCACAGGCTGTTAAAACTGCTTCCAAAGTTGGTGGAGATGTAGGAGAAGTGGCTATATCATCTGTTGAAGGAGCAATTAAAGCAGCAGGTGATATTGGTGAAGATTCAGGAGAACTTGCTAAAAGTGCTGTAATGGGAACTCTTAAAGCAGCAGGTGAGATTGGATCAGAAGCAGGTGGCATTGTCAGAAAAGCTCTTCTTAGTGCTGCTGCTTTGCCGCATGATATTATTGATGCTCTCCTCACCGGTAAAACTGAGTAATTTCAGCTTTCCTATTGACAAATAAAAATAAAGAGACTTACTTGCAGGTAACTTAAATTTCTAACAATTTTACTATAAGAAATTAATGGTGTCGATTAAAACTGCAATTTTACCTCAGTAAATATCTAGTATGCATACTTATGCATTTTTTAGACCTAGACAGTAAATAAAATCAGCAGTTAGAGCGTTCTCATTGAATAAATGGTAAAATTCAGGCAGTCTGGCTAAGATCACGTCAGGAGCTCATTAGCCTAAGGCTAGAGAGGTAAAAAGTATGGTGGAACAAGTAGATACTCGCAACCAGGGGACATTCGTAACAAGGGGGATCTGGCCAGTGGAAGAAGCTGAAGCATTCCGGCAAATTGCGGAAGGATTTAATATCAGTGTAAAGGTTCTAGGAAAAGAAGGCGAAGGGTATACTCATATCGTCCGTAATAAAGTCACCGGGGAGGATAGACCTTCTCAAAAAGTGATTCCAGAAGGCAGCGTATACCTTCAGCTTGCTTGCGCACCTGGCCAAGATTTGGGGCCTTTTTACGAAAAGGCGCAGGAGATTCTTGGTAACTCCCGGCGTAAGGTGTGATAGAATTAGCCTGATGAGCGTGGTGAGGCTTTTTGTACTGGCAGTAATTTTAACTTCAGTAATTCTACTTTCCGGCTGTACCAAAACTTCCAATAAACAAGCTGAAAACGGGACAGGGCAAGCCAGTAGTTTTAGTTTTGAAAATCCCAAAAAAAGCGCCCACTGGGAAAGCAATACTCCCGCGCACGGTTCTATTTTAGCCGGCGTGCCGATTAATGCTGTCCTTGATTTTAACTTTGATTTAGCTAAGCCTTCAGCAATATCCGTTGTCCACGAGGGGAAAGACTACGGCAGCGGGGAGACAATTATTGATGATAATAAACTGGCAATGAGGAGGTTTATTGATAAGAATGCGCCTGACGGTCTTTACACGGTTTCTTATCGCGCCTGCTGGCCGGACGGCAGCTGCCATGACGGTTATTTCCAGTTTGCCATTGACCGCCGCGGGGCGGAGGGTTTTTCTGATTTGCGCGGAAAAAGTGAAGTTAGCGTCAGCCTGGCGCAAATTGCATTCAGCCCGCAAAGAATACGCATCAGCCCCGGGACGCGGGTGACATGGACAAGTGACGATGACGTTACCCATTATGTAAACAGCGACTCCCATCCGGCCCATACATATTTCCCCGAACAAAATTCAGAAGCCCTTAAGAGGGGGGATTCATATTCTGTGGTATTTAAGACAGCCGGTATCTACCCTTACCACTGCAGTGCCCATGCTGATTCGATGTCGGGATTAATCATTGTCGAGTAAACCCGTTTGAACCAAGAACTCCAAAAGGCTAAAATACTAGACAGGCCGCCTTGCCGGAGTAGCTCAGTGGCAGAGCAACTGTTTCGTAAACAGTGGGCCGTGAGTTCGATTCTCACCTTCGGCTCAAGAGCGGCAATAAAATGAAAAGAAGCTCAAGACTCTATAGATTAAACCGGAAGGAAGAAAAAGCGGCCCTCCAAAAAGTCGTTTCCTTGTCTTTTATCAGCGTTTTGCTTTTGGTTTTTATATTTACACTGGGCATACCCCTACTTGGGAAATTTGCGGATTTTCTGGACGTAGTCTTTAAAAACAAGAGCCAAGACCAAGTCACTAGCGACCAGTCCAGTCCGCGGGCACCGATACTTGATCCATTGCCGGAGGCGACAAACAGCGCCAGGCTTCCGCTTTCCGGCTTTTCGGCAACAGAGGGAATGGTCCTGATTTTTAATAACGACGAAAAAATCGGTGAAGCAAAATCTGAAGGCGGGGAATTCCGGTTTGACGATTTCATCTTGAGGGATGGTGACAATAACATTGCGGTAAAGGTTGTTAGCCAAAAAGGCAAGGAGAGCGATTTTTCGCCGGTGGCGCGGGTGGTGTTTTTACAGAAGGTACCAAGCCTTGAGGTCAGCGAGCCTAGCGAAGGGCAAACTTTTTCCGGCAATAACAGAATTAAAGTTTTGGGTAAAACGGATAAGGACGTGCAAGTTTGGGCCAACGGATTTTTGGCCAATACCAACGCAGACGGAGTTTTTGAAGTTTTTATTCCCCTAGCGACTGGGGAGAATAATATCGAAGTCAAGGCCACGGATTTGGCGGGGAATACAAAGACAGTGAAAAGAAAAGTCATATTTCAATAATGTTTTCCAACAGGGTTTTAATTGTCGGCTCGGGCGGCAGAGAACATGCTTTGGGCTGGAAAATTAAGGAGTCCCAGCAGGTTTCGAAGTTGTATTTTGCCCCGGGCAATGCCGGGACTGCACTGATTGGGGAAAATATTGAGACCCGCGCCGACCAAATAAAAAAGCTCGTCCAGTTTGCCAAAGGCCATAAAGTTAGCCTTACGATTGTCGGGCCGGAAGTGCCGCTTGCGGCAGGGATTGTTGATGCTTTTGAAAAAGCCAATCTCCCAATTTTTGGGCCAACTAAAAAGGCGGCGCTTTTGGAAACTAATAAGGCTTGGGCAACGGCCTTTATGAGGCGCCATAATATCCCCCACCCGCAGTCGTTAACTATCGACGGTTTTGACAAAGCATTGGACTGCGTAAAACGGCAAGGTCCGGATAAGACCGTTATTAAAGCCACAGGGCTAGCCGCCGGAAAGGGAGTCTTTTTGCCCGAGTCTCTTGCGGAAGCAAAAGCCTGTCTTAAAAGAATTATGATTGATGAGGAATTTGGCCTATGTAAAGAGGTTTTGATCCAGGAAAGGATAAGAGGCAGGGAAATTTCACTTTTGGCATTTTGTGACGGCAAAACAATTGTACCGATGCTTCCCGCGCAAGACCATAAAAGAGTAAACGACGGCGACCGCGGCCCAAATACGGGAGGTATGGGAGCTTTTGCGCCGGCGCAGATGGATGCGAAACTACAAAAAGAGATTTTAGAAACAA
>JACPKK010000044.1 GCA_016187105.1 Candidatus Curtissbacteria bacterium
GGCTGGTTGGCATTGTGGCGCCGCGAGGCAAGATTTTTGACAGGAACGGTCAAGTTTTGGCCTCCAGCTCGCGCATCTTTTGGCTCGAAAACGAGGAGGACAAAAAACAAATAAACAGCGGCCAAAAGGAAGATTTAGAGGCGCAGGGCTTGGCGAGCGAAAATTACGCGGGAAGCTTGGGGCAAATTTATGAGGAAGTGGTGAGGGAATACACTCTTGGCGAAGCGGCGGCCCATGTTTTGGGTTACATAAGTCGTGTCCAAAAAGAAGACCTTGCCAAAAATTCTAATTTAGGCCTGCAGGATTTAGTCGGCCGGGCCGGGATTGAAGAAACGTACGGCGACTTTTTGGCAGGCACAAGCGGCAAGAAGCTTGTAGAGGTTGATGCCAGCGGCAAAAAGGTGGCAATTCTGGATGAAGTTCCAGCAAAAGAAGGAACAAGCGTTCATTTAACAATTGATGCCCGACTGCAAAAGGTTGCATACGAAGCTTTGAGGAAAGGCGCCCAAAAGGTGGGGACGAACCGCGGGGCAATAATTGTCGCCAGCCCCCTAACCGGCGAAGTTTTGGCACTGGCGTCTTTACCTTCTTTTGACCCAAACAATGTGGGAAGTGTGACGAATGATCCGCAAAGACCGCTTTTTAACCGGGCGGTTTTGGGCAATTATCCGCCGGGCTCGATATTTAAAATTGTTTCGGCTTTAGCCGGGCTGGAATCCGGAAAGATAACGGCCGAGACCGAGATAGAAGACGTGGGGGAGTTTTATCTGGGGGATGTGCGTTTTTCCAACTGGTATTTTACGATTTACGGCAGAAAAGACGGAGTACTTAAAATTGAGCGGGCGATCGCTAGGTCAAACGACATTTTTTTCTACAGGCTGGCCGGGGAAACGGGGCTTGAGGCGGTCCGGAAGATGGCCATTGCGCTTGGATTTGGGCAAAGGACGGGAATCGATTTGCCGAGCGAGGATTTTGGGCTGGTGCCGGATGAGACGTGGAAAAAATCGACCTTTAACCTACCCTGGTTTGGGGGCGATACCCTGCATCTTTCGATTGGGCAAGGGTTTATGCTGGCAACGCCGATGCAGATTTCTTCCTTAGTTAATTTTATGGCCAGCGGCGAGTTAACTCGGCCGTATCTAGTTAGGCAGATCGACTCTCCAAAGATTTCTAAGATCAATCCAAAAGTAATTGGTAAAAATTTGGTCAGTGATGCCAATTTCAAACTGGTTCGCGAAGGCATGCGGCAGGCTTGCCAAAGCGGGGGAACCGGCTGGCCGTTTTTCGGAGCCGCTTACACTGTGGGTTGCAAAACGGGGACGGCCGAGAAAGCGCAGGGCAATCCGCACGCGTGGTTTAGCGCTTTTGCGCCGTTTGAGGGGCCGCAGATCAGCGTTACAGTTTTGGTGGAAGACGGCGGTGAAGGGTCAACTGTGGCCGGCCCGATTGCCCGCGAAGTTTTGGACTGGTGGTTTGGACAACATTGATTTGACTCGGATTTGATTTTAGTTCACAATGATTACAGTTAAAGCTGCCGCTTCGCGAAAGCGGCTAATTTTTTGGGGTTTTATATCAGCAGGTCGCTTTGGCACAGCCCTTCGGGCTTCATGCCAAGAGCGCTCCTCTGATATAAATTAAAACCAAAATTGAATTTAAATTTAAGGAAGGTTTTAATTTATGGCTAAATTAGATTTGCCGGAAAGACTTGTTGTTAAGCTTCATAAGCATAAGGATTTGCGCTACGGGGAAAATCCGCACCAGAAAAGCGCTTTTTATATAGAAGACCCCAAAAGGCCGGGCTATAAACAGCTTTGGGGAATGCCGCTTTCACACAACAATTTAGGAGATGCGAACCACGCTTGGCATCTGGTTGCCGATTTTTTGGAGCCGACGGTTGCCATTATTAAACACGGTAACCCAAGCGGCATCACATCCAGAAACAATTTGGCCAAGGCTTTTAAAAAGGCGCTTGCGGCAGACCCGGTTAGCGCGTTTGGCGGAATTATTGCCGTAAACCGCGAGCCGACTATGGAAATGATTGAAGCAATGCACGGGGTTTTCTTCGAACTTTTGGTGGCGCCGGATTTTTCAAAAGAAGTTTTGGAAAGGCTTAAAGCCCGCAGCGCCAAGATGAGGGTAGTTCGCGCAGAAAAACCGCCGCTGCAGTTGGAATTCACAAGGGTTTTTAACGGTTACTTGGTGCAGACGCCGGATGCAATCCGTGAGGACAGTTCCCGGTGGAGGTTAGTTTCCGGCAAAAGGCCGAGCGCCGAAACGTGGAGAGATTTGGAATTTACCTGGAGAGTTGTTAAACATGTTAAATCAAACGCGATTGTGATTGCGCGGGGCGGAAGTCTGCGGGGGATGGGAACCGGCCAGCCAAACAGGGTTAATGCCGTTAAGCTGGCCTTGAACCAAGCGGGGGAAAAGGCAAAAGGCGCGGTTTTGGCATCTGATGCGTTTTTCCCGTTTGCCGACAATGTCGAGCTGGCGGCAAAAGCAGGCATTTCGGTAATAATCCAGCCGGGCGGTTCGATTAACGATAAGGCGGTAATTGCGGAGGCAAAAAAGCACAGAATGACAATGGTGTTTACGGGGGTAAGGCACTTCAAGCACTAGACCCGAATATATCCGAATTATTAGTCCGAATTGACCCTAATATTCGGAAGAATTCGGAGTAAAAATTAGTATGAATTCGGATTTACAAGTTAAAAACATTTTCGCGGCGGTTTACGATAAAAGGCATTTAGATAAACTTGCCGTTATTTTAAAGTACTACAAAGTTAATGTTTTGGGGACTGCGGGGACTGCTAGGTATTTAAAGGCGAAGGGCGTAGCGGCCAAAAATGTGGTCAACGGGTTTGATTTTGACGAAAGAGTTAAAAGTTTGGACAAAGCTGTTTTTGCAAGAATTCTTGCTGACAGGACAAACAAAAAACATTTGTTTGCCTTGTCCGTCATTGCGAGCACTTCGACTTCGCTCAGTGTAAACTCCGCGAAGCAATCTAATACAAAGATTGCTTCGTCGTCCCTCGACGAGCTCGGGACTCCTCGCAATGACAAGGGGAAGGTGGATCCATTCGATGCGGTGATTGTTGATTTATACAAGCCGGAGAAAAAGGGCTTTCCAGAAAGCATGGATATTGGCGGGCAGGCATTGATTCGGGCGGCTTGCAAAAATTACCAAAACGTGGCCGTGGCGTTTGACGCAAAATCAATAAAAGATTTGCAATGGGAGCTTAAGAAAAACAAGGGAGCGACGACTTTGGTGTTTAGACAAAAGCAGGCGGCAAAGGCTTTGAAGTTTATTGCACAAAGGACAGCACTTGAGTCAAAATTATTTAGGTGAGCAAAGAACTGCCGTATTGGGTAGCAACGAGTGCAATTCCCGGAGTCGGGACGGCGACATTTAATTACCTTTTGAAACGTTTTAAAACCCTTAAGAAATTTTGGGAAGCGCCGGATGGGGAAATCCAAAAGCTGAAGATCGACGCGCGGGCGCGCGAGGCGATAATTAGTTTTCGCCAAAAGGTCGACCCGCAAGTTTATTTGGCGACGGTTTACGAGCGGGGGATTAAAGTTGTAAGTTTGACAGACCGCGATTATCCGGCGAATTTGAGAGCGATTTCGGACGCGCCGCCGGTTCTGTATTTTCGCGGGGAAATGTTAGCGCAAGATGATTTGGCAATGGCAGTTGTCGGCGCGCGCTTTGCTACAAGTTACGGCCGGCAAGTGACGGAGAAGTTGGTTTTTGATTTGGTGGCGCAGGGACTAACAATTGTTTCTGGATTGGCACGGGGAGTGGATAGTTTTGCTCATCGGGCGGCGCTAGAAGCGGGAGGCAGGACAATTGCGGTTTTGGGGTGCGGCGTAGATTTAATTTATCCGCCGGAGAATAAAAACTTGGCGGAGGAGATTACAAAGCATGGTGCGATTGTCAGCGAATTTCCACTTGGATCCCCGTCCGTTTCGAGTAATTTTCCGGCGAGAAATCGAATCATCAGCGGTTTATCGCTTGGGGTTTTGGTGACAGAAGCGGCAATTGATAGCGGATAAGTCGAAAGTTCCGCCAGAGGGGCGGATAGGCAAGGTGGAAGGTCAAGGTCGAAAGACAAGACAGAGCAAGCGATTTTGAAAGTATTGGATGGTCAATCCAAACATATCGATGTGATTGCCCGCGAGGCGGGTTTTAAGATCGATAAAGTTTCAGCTGCGCTTTCGATGATGGAACTGCGAGGCCTTGTCAAAAACTACGGTTCAGGCGTTTGGGGAGTTTAGATTTTCGATAATTGGGATTATTTCTTTGAGGTTGTTGATTAAGTAGTTCGGCTTTGCGGCTTTTAAGCGGGCAGTTGAAACGTTTCCATCGGTAATTGCGACAGATATACAGCCTAAACTCTTTGCGATTTCAACTTCTTCTGTAGTATCGCCAATGACAAGAACTTCGCTCGATTTCAGTTTGTTATCGATAGCGAACTTTGA
>JACPKK010000049.1 GCA_016187105.1 Candidatus Curtissbacteria bacterium
ATATACTTTCTAATTCTTCTAACAAATGTTTTTGATCTTTCGACAATCTTGATGGCACATTCAGGCGGATGATGACGTAGTGGTCGCCGACACCGCGGCCGCTGGGGTGTTTGACGCCTTTGCCTTTGAGGCGGATTTGGGTTCCGGGTTGCGTGCCGCTGGGAATGCGGATGGTCACTGGGCCGTAGACGGTTTCGATCCGGGCTTCGGTGCCGAGAGCGGCCCGGGAAAAAGTGATTTCGTGTTCGGTGACAATGTCGTATCCCCTTCTTTTAAACTTTGGCGAAGGGCGGACACTGGTTACAATTATGAAATTGCCAAAGCGGATTTCGGATCCGTCGTCGACGCCCGGCGGGATTTTGATTTTCTGGCGTTTGCCCTCTATTTCTATCTCTTTAGTAACGCCACTCACAGCTTCTGAAAAATCTATCTGGATTTGGTAGCGGGGCAAACGGGCTTCGCGGCCAAATGGCGACTGGCCGCCGAAAAACATTTCGAAAATATCAAACGGGTCGGCAAAACCGCCAAAACCCTGGCCGCCGCTGGACCATTGATATGTAAATGGACCTTGACCGGCGCCGCCGCCAAAACCGCCCGCGCCGGGTTCAAAAGCGGCGTGGCCCATTTGGTCGTACATTTGTTTTTTCTGCGGGTCGGAAAGAACCTGGTAGGCTTCGTTTATTTCTTTAAACTTTTCGTGCGCATCAGCAGCTTTATTAACGTCCGGATGATATTGACGCGCCATAGTGCGGTAGGCCTTTTTCAATTCATCGGCCGAGGCACTTTTGTTGACTCCCAATGTTTCGTAATAGTCTCTCTTTGCCATTGGTAAATTATACTAAAATTTCAGATTCTATCGCTTCGCTCCAGAATGACAAGCTGAGATTGCTTCGTCACTTCGTTCCTCGCAATGACAGTGTCTGGTTTGAGAATTCATTGGAAATTAGAAATTTAAAATTGGAAATTAAGGAGTTTACTCCTTGACGACTTCGCCTTCTTGGACGTCGCCTCCGCCAGAGGCGGACGAGTCGGGCTGACCGGATTCGGGCGGAGTCTGGCCGTCTTGGCCGGGCCCGCCTTGACTCGCGTCAGGCGAGGCAGGTTGACCTTGCGAGCCGTACATGGATGAACCGATTTTGGAAAGTGAGGTTGATAGCTCTTCGGTCTTGGCTTTGACTTCGTCGATCGGGGCGGACGATTGGATTTCTTTGAGGGCTTTAACTTTTGTCTCAACTTCGGTCTTAACTTCGGCCGGGACTTTGTCGCCCCCAAAGTATCGGCGTGGTTTCGAACTTCGATTTCTTCTTTTTTGGCTTCGTCTTCTTTGGCGTGCTCTTCGGCCTCTTTGGTCATTCTGGCAATTTCTTCGTCAGAAAGACCGGTACTACCTGTGATCTTTATGGACTGTTCTTTGCCGGTGGCTTTATCCTTGGCTTTGACATGCAGGATGCCGGAAGCGTCAAGATCAAAAGTAACTTCTACTTGCGGAACGCCGCGGGGAGAAGGCGGAATGCCGTCCAGGATAAAGCGGCCGAGGGATTTATTATCGCTGGCCATTGGCCGCTCGCCCTGAAGGACGTTGATCTCGACTGATGTCTGGTTATCGGAAGCCGTTGAGAAAACTTCGGCTTTGGAAGTCGGGACGGTGGTATTTCGGGTGATTAGTGCCGTGGAGACGCCGCCAAGAGTTTCAATTCCGAGAGTCAGCGGAGTAACGTCGAGAAGCACCATCTCTTTCATTTCGCCGCCGAGAACGGCGCCCTGGACAGCGGCACCGATGGCAACAACTTCGTCGGGGTTAATGGATTTATTGGGCTCTTTGCCGAAAAATGCCTGGACCTTCTGGGTAACCAAAGGCATTCTGGTCATGCCGCCGACCAAAACTACTTCGTCGACTTTGGAAGGGTCGATTTTGGTGTCTTTTAGACAGGCGCGAACCGGGCCAAAAGTTTTTTCAACCAGCTCGCCGACGATTTGTTCGAGCTTTGAACGGGAAAGTTTAAACTGCAAGTGTTTGGGGCCGGTTTGGTCGGCAGTTAAGTACGGAATCGAGATTTCGGTTTCTTGAGTGGTGGAAAGTTCGATTTTGGCTTTTTCGGCGGCGTCGCGCAAACGCTGGAGAGCCGGCCTGTCGGATTTAACATCCATGCCGGATTCTTTTTTGAATTCTTCGGCCAGGAATTCAACGATCTTCTGGTCAAAGTCGTCGCCGCCCAAGTGGGTGTCGCCGTTTGTAGCTTTAACTTCGAAAACGCCTTCGCCAAGCTCAAGAATTGATATATCAAAAGTGCCGCCGCCAAGGTCGTAAACGGCGATGGTGTGGGCGTGGGATTTATCAAGACCATAAGCAAGCGCCGCGGCGGTCGGCTCGTTTATAATGCGCTCGACTTTAAGGCCGGCGATTTCCCCTGCCTGTTTGGTGGCCTGGCGCTGGGAATCGTCAAAATAGGCCGGAACGGTAATAACCGCCTGTTCGACTTTTGCGCCAAGATAAGCCTCGGCGTCGGCTTTGATTTTGCCAAGGACCATGGCGGATATTTCCTGCGGGGTATAATCGTGGCCCTCGACAGAAACGACGGCCATGCCGTTTTTGCCTTCTTTAATTTCGTAGGGGAGCCATTTTAGGTCGCGCTGGACTTCGGCGTCTTTATATTTTCTGCCCATTAAGCGCTTGATGGAAAAAATGGTGGTTTTGGGATTGACAACCATTTGGCGCTTGGCAACATCGCCGACAATGTGTTTTTCGGGGTCGACAACAGACGGGATGATGTTACGGCCCTCGGCACTGTGGATGACTTTGGGCTTGCCGGCTTCAACGACGGCAACGGCGCTATTGGTTGTTCCAAGGTCTATTCCGATGATTTTTGCCATATTAGTTAGCGTATAGCTCGTGGGTTGTAGGTTGTAGACTACTACGTGCTACCACCTACGTGCTAATCCCCTGCTGGGCCTCCTTCCTCGATTTGCTCTTGACTGTCTGATTGGGTCGCGGCGGCGGACTTTTTCTCGACCACGACTTGGGCAGGTCGAAGGACCTTATCATTTAATTTATAACCTTTTGCGAGCACCTTGACAACGGTGTTGTCGTTTTGCCCTTCTTGGACTTCGGCGGCTTCGTGAAGGTGAGGGTCAAAAGTTGATCCAACAGCCGGAATTTCTTCAACGCCTTCTTGCGAAAGGACGTCTTTAAATTGTTTAATGACAATTTCCAGGCCTTCGTCGTTTAAATGTTTTTGGGCGCTTTCCAAGTTATCGAGAACGGGCAGAAATTTCTCGATCAGGAGAGCAGCCGAAAGCGCGGACAGGAGTCTGCGTTCCTCGTCGACACGGCGCTCCAAGTTTTGATAATCGGCAAGGGCCCGCTTGAGCTGGTTCTCGAGCTGGGCGTGCCTTTCGTCTTTTTTGACCACAGTCTTTTTAGTTTGCGGCATAACGTTTTTCATTTTTTACTTGCTGATTTCTCCCAGAAGATGGGCAAAATATTTCATGGTCGGGATAACAACCGGGTAGTTTAAGCGCGACGGGCCAATGACGCCAAGAACTCCTCTGTGGTGAGGGGCGGTGTAGCGAACGACAACAAATCCGCACGGTTCAAGGTAAGGAACGCCAAGCTCTTCGCCAAAAAGAATTTTAATTTGGTCTTGAGGCGGAAGCATGCCAAAAACCTGGTTTAGCAATTCGACTTTGTCGAGCATGGAAAGAACGGTTCTGGTGATATCGATATCATAAAATTCGGGCATATCCAAAATATTGGCCATGCCGGAAGCGTAAATTTCACCTTGGTCGTCGGTGGCAACGGCAAGGGAACGGGTTTGGTTGGCCAAAACTTTGGCAGTGTGTTTTAAGAGCTTATCGAAACTTTCCTCCGGGTGAGCCAGCTCCTCTTTGATGGCAACTTCGTCTTTCAGGGAAAGAGATTTTTCTTCCATTAACTGGTCAACATAAAATTTCATGCCTATGGATGTGGGAATGCGGCCGGCGGAAGTATAGGGCTGTTTGAGATAGCCTAAAGCGGTGAGCCTGACCATCTCGTTTCTAATGGTAGCCGGTGAAACTCCAAGCCCGGCCTCTTTTTCTATGGTTTCAGAACCAACAGGTTCTGCGGTTTCGATATAATTTTCGATAATGGCGCGAAGCAGTTTTTTCTGGCGTTCGGTTAAGTCCATGGTTTAGCCACGTTCATGTAAACTGAACGTGGTTAGCAGTAATATACACCGAGTGCTAAGTGTTGTCAAGCCCCAAGCAGCCTCTTTTTGAAGTTAGCCGAAGAATTCCAAAATTATTAAACTTTTAAAACCAAATCAAGATTCGAACCTTTTACAATTTTATCCAAATGCGGTAAGAATTTTTCTCTGTACTTATTAAATTCTCTCTTTGCTTTGTCGGCATCGCCGGCGACGGATACCTCAATTTCAAAAATCCTTCCAATATTTTGGACAGTGTCCAGATTAAATACGGTGTTGTCCTTCTTCCATAGCTCCCGGCTTTTGATAACAATCGCTTTAATTCCTAAAACTTTTTTAAGAAAATCTAAAAACTTTTTATCGTCAACTTCTAATAAGGAAACTTTAGCGGCGGTTTTTGATATCATAGAAAAATCACCCCGCTCATAATAAATCAGCGTTGACCGGCTTTCCTGAATGCGCAGTTTTAACCTCTGCGGTACTTTTTTATTTTGCGGGAGATTAAAAAAATAATCTTTTTGCTTGAATGTTCCAATCTTTTTAGCACCAACATCTTTAAGGATTTTTCTGATAGGCAAAAAATCGCTGCAAAAATATTTAAGTTCGAGATTTAATTTATTTTGCATTCTAGACTTTGAGTACGGCTAAAAATGCTTCCTGTGGAATATCGACACTTCCAAATCTCCTCATTCTTTTTTTACCCTTCTTTTGTTTCTCGAGTAATTTCATCTTGCGCGTGACGTCGCCGCCGTAGAGTTTGGCTGTAACGTCTTTGCGGTATGAGGCGACGGTTTCGCGCGCTATAATTTTGCCCTGGCCGCCTCGCCTGCCGTCTTGGCTGGCGGGCAGGCCCCCAATTGCTGCTTGGATGGGAATGGGGATTTGCTGGCGGGGTATTACCTCTTTTAGCTTTTCAACAAGTTTCCTTGCAATATCCTCTACTTTTTCAACCGGTACAATCTGTGCCAACCCCTCTATCGGTTCATGATTGACCAGGATGTCGAGCTTAACGAGTTTTGCCGGACGGTAATCGATTAGCTCAAAGTCGAGGGACCCGTAGCCGGAAGTTAGAGTTTTTAATTGGTCGTAAAAACCGATTAAAAGCTCCAGAAGCGGAATTTCGGATTCGATTTTTAAAAGGTTGCCGATATTTTCAAAGTTGCCGAGCATGCCGCGGCGGTCATGGATAAGACCCGAGACTGCTCCAAAGTATTCTTGAGGGACAAAGATGGTGACTTTGGCATAAGGCTCTTTGACGTTTTGGGCGGCAGGATCAAATTCCGATGGTTTATTGATAAGTTTGCCGTCGACTTCGAAATTGACCGAGGGAGATGCGGCAATAATATCCAAATCGTATTCGCGCTCTAAACGCTCTTGGGTGATTTGGGCATGGAGTAAGCCCAAGAAGCCGACGCGCAGACCCTGGCCTAAAGAAAGCGAAGTTTCGGGAGAAAAAGTGAGGGCGGCATCGTTTAACTTTAATTTTTCCAAACCTTCTTTAAGTTTGGGAAAATCGCCGACAGCGGTCGGGTAAAAAGAAAGAAAGACAACGGGTTTGGCTCTTTTATAACCCGCAAGGGGGGCAGACGGGTCTTTGGGACTAGTAATCGTATCCCCGACTTCGACTTTGGATAAGTCTTTGAGGTTGGTGACGATAAAGGCGACTTCGCCCGATTTGACCTCGTCGACATATTTGACGGCCGGAGTCAGGTAGCCAATTTGCAAAACTTCTGCTACCGCGTCTGTTGCCAAAAATTTTATCTGATCCCCCACTTTTAGGCTGCCGCCAAATAAGCGAATAGTAGCAATGACGCCTTTGTAAGGGTCGAGACCGCTGTCAAAGATGAGAGTTGAAAGTTGAGAATTGAAAGTTGTAGGGGGAGGGATGCGGCAGACAATTTGTTTAAGCAGCTCCTCGACACCTTCACCGGTTTTGGCGGAGACTTTGAGGATTTCTTTTTGTGAAAAACCGAGGTTTTTCAGTTCTTCTTCGGTTTTTTCTATTTCTGCCTGGGGTGAGTCTATTTTGTTGATGACCGGAATAAGGGTTAAGTTAGCATCCAGGGCAAGATTGAAATTAGCGAGGGTTTGCGCCTGGACGCCTTGGGTGGCGTCGACAATTAAAACCGCGCCTTCGACAGAGGCCAATGAGCGGGAAACTTCGTAGGAAAAATCGACATGGCCGGGGGTGTCGATGAGGTTCAGAATATATTCTGAACCGACTATTGACTTCTGACTACTGACTACTGAATTTTTTGGGCTGTAGTCTGTAGACTGTGGACGGTAGACTAACCTTATGGCCTTCAACTTGATAGTAATTCCGTGTTCGCGCTCCAGCTCCAGGCTATCGAGAAGCTGGGCCTGGTGATTTGCGCCGACGGCGCCGCAGGCTTCCATAATACGGTCGGCGAGAGTTGATTTGCCATGATCGATGTGGGCAATCAGAGCAAAATTGCGGATTTCCATTTAGGGGTTGGGCTGCTGGGCGTCGATGGAGGTTGGTGAGGGCTTGGCAAGTTTGGACGGAAAAGCGATGACCCGTTTTAAGAGATTATAAAAGATAGAAACTTCTTGGACTCTAAACAGCCATGAAAAACCGATATAGACAATAAGGCCGGCCGAGACGGCGGTGCCGGTTAAAAGCAGAAGGCCGAAGGTGCGGGTGGTGTCGAAAACGAGCTGATCCAAAAGTTTCATCGGGATGTAGAGGGTAACGGCGGTCACCAGGCTTATTGAAAGCATTTTGAAAAAGGGCACGGCCAGCTCTTTTTTGGGAAAGTTGACTTTGCGGTCCAGAAAGTAGAAAAGGAGAACAGCGTTTAAAATATTGGCGATAGAAAAATTAAGGGCAAGGTAAACAATCGGGAACTTTAGGATTAAAACCATAATGACACTGGCGGCAATGTTCAAAGAAGTGGTTACGGCAAATACCTTGACCGGCGTAAGGCTATCTTTAACGGCATAGAAAGAGCGGGTCATCAGAAGACTAATGGCTTGGGCGGCAATACCTATGGAAAAAGCGATGAGAACGCGGCCGGTTAAAACCGTAATTTCCCAGGGGAGTTCGCGGGCACCAAAAACCAGACGGACTACGGGGATTCGCAAAACCGCAAGGATGGCGGCGGATGGCAAAATTAAAAATACGATTTGATTAAAAGACTCTGCAAATAATTTTTTAAATTGGTCAAAGCGCTTTGAATTAAACTCGATCGAAAGAGACGGTAGGGCGGCCTGGGCAATGCTGGCGGCAAAAAGCGAGATCGGGACAAGTTGAAGAACCTGGGCAAAATTAAAAGCGACAATTGTACCGACGGCGGCCACAGATGCGATGGCGATATTAATGATATCGGAAAGGCGCATGAGGCCAAGGGAAAGGGAGCGGGGCCACATCAGGTGGAAAGTTTCTAAAACGTCTTTATTCTTAAAATCGAAACTCGGCTTAAAACGGAAACCCATGGAAAGGGCAAGCGGCAACTGGATGAGAAGGTGGAAAAGGGCCCCTAAAACCATGCCGATTGCCGGAGCATAAATGCCGAAAAAGGGAGTGAGGAAAATGATGGCCAGAATGATGCCTAAGTTATAAAAAATAGAGGCAACGGCCGGAACAAGAAACCGCTGGAAAGACTGGAGGATTCCGGTGAGGAAAATCGAGATGACAAAAAAGAGCTGGGCGGCGATCATAATCCGCAGGAGATTAGCGATGACGGCTTGAGTTGCCGGTTCCCTTAAGACAACGCCGGGGGCAATTAAGGGCGCAATGAAGGGGGCAAAAACGAGGATTATGATTGTAAAAATAACAAAAATGATGAGACCTAACGTAATCAACGCTCTCGAAAGAGCCCAGGCTTTCTCGAGTTTGTCGCGCGAAAGGTACTGGGAGAAAACCGGAATAAAGGCAAGGGCAATGGCGCCAAATATTAAAACTTCAAAAATGGCATCCGGAAGGATCGCGGCGGCAATGAAACTATCCAAAAGCTTAATGTCGTCACCAAAATTGGAGGCTAAGAGCCTGTAGCGAATAAGGCCAAGGATTCGGGAAAGGGCGACGGAGGCGGCAATGATAAAAGCGGCGGAAAGGATATTTTCTTGCTTTTTGGCGAAAATATTGGCGCCGTTTTTAAAAAAAGTTAACATGAAGAAGAATTAGCCATTGATTAGAACGATGAGATCAATTAGAATATTTAGGAATTTCAAGGGTAATCTTAATCGATATGCCAGTTATAAAACAAGCGATAAAAAAGGTGCGGCAAGACAGGCGCAAGGCCGTTTTCAATTTGGCGGTCCGCGGAAAATATAAAAAGGCGGTCTTGGCGTTTCGCAAAAACCCGACTGCGGCATTACTTTCGGCTGCTTTTAGGGCCCTAGACAGAGCTGCTAAGACAAACGTAATCCACAGAAATAAATCAGCTCGACTCAAGTCGCGTTTAGCCAAAAAGCTTGCTTCTCCATCCCAAAAACCAGCGGTAAAGAAAAGCTGAGCGGCTTTGTGATACTCGGCTTAGCCGTTTATCCATTGACAAAAAAGCCCAATCATATTAACTTGGTTTAAGGCGATGAAAATTATCCGCTTTATTGGTTTTGCTGCCCCATTTTCAGCCGCATTGACTTTTGCTGGGAATGTTTTTGCGCAGAGCAAAAGTGATTTTTTACTGGGAGCAAGTACGGCATCGGCCGTTGGGGGAACGGGCTCCGGCCTGCCGGCCGCCGGCTCGACAAGTTTAACTTATATAATTTTTGTCGCCGGACTGATCCTATTTGTAGTCGGGATGTTGAAGCTGATTTTAAGCTATAGATCTTAACTCTTGGGCGGTTTACTTTACCGCCACCCTAAAAACCTCTCCCTGTACATAATCTGCCAACTCTTGCCAGTGGCCGTTTTTGGGAATGAGAACGAATTGGCCTTGAAAGAGGCGCGGATCCCCGACTTCCAAGCGCGATTGGGGCCTGTCGCTATCTAAGCCGATTTTTCTAACGGCGCTTTGATCAATTTTGGGGAGAAGTGTGACAAAAAGAGGAATTTCGGAGGATGTAATGTCGGTGTCAATGGATCTGCCGAATGTGGAAAGCAGGTCAAGGATTCTTTTGGGGTTTAATAAGGTTTCACTGGACAAAACTTCTTTACGGAAAGCAAGAATTACTTTTTCCTGCCTTGCGCTTCTGGCAAAATCTGTCCCTTCGTTGTTGTTACCGTGGCGAGAGCGGACATATTTCAAGGCAGTTTTTCCGTCCATGTGGTTTGAGCCGCTTTCAAAAACGAGAGTCTCGTAACGACAAGTAAAGGGATCATTGTCCTCTTTTAGGAGTGTTCCCGAACCGGTAGCATCTTTGAAGTAAACATTTTTGACGCCATCTTCTATTTTTGTTTCAATTTCGTATCCGCAAGTATCGTTTTCTTTGCCGTCTAGCGGGTACTTTTGATCCCTAAAGGCATTGTCAACATCGATATCAAGGCCGCCGATTTGATCAATGGCTTTTTCGAAACCGGAAAAATCCAGCCTGACGCCGTAATGGATTGGCAGGCCAAAAAGGTGAGAAACGGTTTTTTCGGCAAGCTCCAAGCCGATTTGCTCTTTTTCTTGACCCACGGCGTAAGCGGCATTGATTTTTCGCTTTAACTCGGGAGCCCAGACATCCCGGGGAATGGAAATTAGAGCGATATCTTTGCCGTTTTTTTCGACGGATAAAATTATCATTGTGTCGGAAAGATTCGGCCCCTCGTGGCCTTCACCGCCTGTGCCCAAAAGAAGAATATTAATGCGGTTATTATCGCTTTTTAAGCCGCTATCGGTTAGAAGCTCAACAACAGATTGGGGGCCGCTTAAGATAAGCGGACTTAGATGAAAATATCTAATGGCGACAGTGGCCATAAAAAGCAGGGCGGCGGCAAAGGCCAGAATTTTGAGAATTTGTCTATCCCGATGTCTTTTTGGCGGCGACATGCTACTTTGAGACTGCTTCAATAATCTTCAGGAAACTTTGAGGGTCGAGGCTGGCCGTACCGACTAAAACCCCATCGAGAAGGCCTTTTTTAAGAAAGCTTTTGATGTTTTGCGCGGTAACAGAACCGCCGTAAAGAACGAGGTAATTGCCATTGGTTTTTAGCTTTTGGCCCATTGATTTTGCGTTGGCCGGATCGTCTGGATTACCGGTACCGATAGCAAAAAGCGGTTCGTAGGCAATGATTTTGACACCTTGGGGGACCGGCGAGTCCCCGCCTTGAACACAAAAAATCGGTTCGATGTGCGCACTTATGGCATTTTGAACCTTGAGAGCGAGGATTTTATCATCCTCACCAAAATTTTGGCGCCTTTCACTGTGGCCGATTAAGGTGTAGGCGGCTAGGTCTTTAATCTGACTAGCGGCAACTTCACCGGTCGCGGCACCTTGTTCAAATTTTGAAATATCCTGACTGGCGAGTTTAATCTTGAGGGATTGATCTTTGATTTTCTGACTGGCTTCACTTATAAAGGGCATCGACGGGGAGATGACGACGGTGCCGGGAAAGGTTTGCGCTTTGGGAGCGACAGACTGGATCCAACTAGCAACTTCATCCCAGGTTTTGTTTGCCTTAAAGTTAGCAACAATCAGGGGAAGATTATCAAGCATGCTTTGAGATCGCCTTGGCAAGATTATCTTTGGACGTGGCGCCGATTATTCTTTCAACTTCTTTATCGTCTTTTAAGACGACGTAGGTTGGAATAGACATAACGCCGTATTTGGCGGCCATATCCGGGTTTTCGTCGACGTTGATTTTTTCAACTTCGACTTTACCGGTAAGTTCCTTTTCGAGCTCCTCGACAATCGGCTCCATGAATTTGCAAGGGCCGCACCACGTGGCCCAGAAATCTAAAAGTTTAAGCATAAGTCCACTTATTATATACAGTGCCATGCGCCCAGTAAACTGGGCTAATCGTGTCCCGACTGATACGTGAAGCCTTGATATAATGTGATGCTCGATAACTTTCAAATTGTTACATTGCTAAATTGTTAAATTGTTTTCCAGGCATTATCTTAACAATGTAACCATTTAACCATGAAGCAATTACTTGACGACCTTGACCCGGCGCCCCATATAGTGCTTTCCTTTCGCCGAGGTCTACGTCCTCGCTCTCAAGGGGCGCATATACGGGGCAGGCAAAAAGTTTAAGATGAAAGACTTACTTAATGATTTAGACCCAGTTCAAAAGGAGGCCGTTCTGGCTACCGATGGGCCGGTTCTGATTATGGCTGGGGCCGGCAGTGGGAAAACGAGAGTTTTGACGTACAAAATAGCGTATCTAATTTCCAAAGGGGTAAAACCGGAAAATATACTGGCGTCAACGTTTACCAATAAAGCGGCTAACGAGATGAAAGAGCGAGTGTATAACCTACTCCATCGTCATCCTGGAGTGGCAACGACCACGATGGGATCTGGAGATTCTATCGCTTCGCTCCAGAATGACAAAAAGAGCGCTGACTCTCCTTATGTTGGGACATTCCATGCTTTTTGCGCGAAGCTGTTGCGCTTTGACGGCAAGTATATCGGAATCCCGAGCGGATATTTGATTTACGACGATGACGATTCTTTATCGCTCATCAAAAAAATCATGAAAGATCTGGACATTTCCATCAAAAATTTTAAGCCGAGTTCGATTTTGAACGCGATTTCCGGAGCAAAGGGAGAACTAATGGGGCCAGCCGATTATGCGCAGTTTGCGCGGGGATATTTTAGCGAAACCGTTTCCAAAGTCTATAACATTTACCAAAAAACGCTTTTGGAGATTAATGCGTGTGATTTTGACGATTTACTGATGCAGACGGTCAAGCTTTTTGAGACAAACCCGCAAATTTTGGAAAAATGGGCAGGAAGGTTTGAATATGTTCTGGTGGATGAATATCAGGATGTTAATACGGCGCAGTACCAACTGACGAAACTTTTGGCGTCGATGCATGGAAATTTGACGGTTGTCGGGGATGCGGCGCAGGCAATTTATTCGTTTCGGGGAGCGGATTTTAGGAATATTTTGAATTTCAAAATGGATTTTCCCAATGCCAAGGTTTTCAACTTAGAGCAGAATTACCGATCGACGGGCAATATTCTTTCGGCAGCTAACAAAATAATTTCCCACAATGCCTCCCATCCGGTCCTGAAATTGTGGACGAAAAACGATATTGGCGAAAAGATAAGCATTTACGGGGCGATGAATGAGGTAGATGAAGCCAATTTTATAGTCGATAGGATTATGGGGTCGCGAAAGCCCTTGTCAGCATTTGCCGTTTTGTATCGGACCAATGCCCAGTCGCGTACTGTCGAGGAAGCGTTTTTGCACTCTAACATTCCTTACAAACTTTACGGCGGCGTTTCATTTTATGCCAGAAAAGAGGTTAAGGATGTAATGGCATATTTGAGGCTGATTGCCAATCCGCGCGATATGGTTTCCAAAAATAGGACTTTGAAACTTGGGAAGAGAAGGTTTGAAAAGTTTCAGGAAATGGTAGAAAAATTAAATCTCCGAGAACATGTCATTGCGAGGAGCGGAGCGACGAAGCAATCTGAAAAAAAGATTGCCGCGTCGAGTCAAGACTCGACTCGCAATGACGATAAGAAGCTACCCAAGCCGATTGAACTCATCGACATGGTTTTGGAAACAACAGATTATTTGAGGGTAATTGATGATGGGACAGAAGAAGGTTTGTCGCGGGTGGAAAATGTGAAGGAGTTGAAATCGGTGGCGGCGGATTTTGAAAATCTCTCGCAGTTTTTGGAAAACGTGACTTTGATGGAGGGCAAAGTAGCGCCGGAAAAATCATATGAATTGCCAATAACTAAAGATTTTGTAACGCTCATGACAATCCATGCGGCCAAGGGTTTGGAGTTTGATGATGTTTTTATTGTTGGTATGGAGGAAGGTTTATTTCCACATTCCAGAAGTATGCTGGAGACGGGGCAATTGGAAGAAGAAAGGCGGCTGGCGTATGTGGGGCTGACGCGGGCCAGGAAAAAACTTTATCTTTCTTATGCCGCCCACCGGCTTTATTTTGGAACAACTTCCGCAAACTTGGTTTCGAGGTTTATTGTTGATATACCGGAAGAGCTAGTGAGTGCAATTTAGGTCTGTCCGGTGGTCAATCGTGGGCTTTGTGTTGCGGTTTCCTTCTGGTACAGATCTAATTCCGAAAAATCGACTTGGCCATCGAATCCTTGTTCATATACGTAACGTTTAAACTCTTCGGCATTACGTGTTTCCACGCTGATAGAAAGGCTATTCCCGCTCCGCAAGGCATCCCTTATTGTCTGGATTCGTGATTTTACGCCTTCTCTTAAGTTTTGGGCAGTAACATGAGATTTCATCTGCGCCCTTAACTTATTCTCGTCTGTCGCCACTCCGTACTCTTTGGCTATGGCAAGATATTCACCAAGCATTTGCTCGTGATACTTTATTTGGCTTGCAGAACCAGCAAGCACGTTTTTGAGATGCCACTCTTGAATTTGTTCAAAACCCGCGGGCAGATTTTCTCTTACCGCTTCTTTTAGTTGTCCGGAGATGGCGCCCTGGTCAAATGCTAATCCGTATCTTTGGCCGGCTTCGGTGTATAAAGCTATATTTTCCAGAGCATCAGA
>JACPKK010000055.1 GCA_016187105.1 Candidatus Curtissbacteria bacterium
CTTATTAACCGTGTACTGCATTAAATTAAGATTATACAAGAAATAAAGCTAAGAGGACAGTTTTTTAACCGCTGTGGCAAGATCGACTATTGTGGTCTTATCTGAAGTTCTTTCCTTCCATTCCACTTTACCTTCTCCAACTTTTTTAGAAACGACCAGCCTCACCGGAATCCCGATTAAATCGCAGTCCGCAAATTTTTCTCCGGCCGAAACCTGCCGGTCGTCCCAGAGGACTTCGACTCCCCCTTTGGTCAATTTATCGTAGGCCTCCTTCACCCACGGCTCTGTTCCCGAGTCTTCAACGTGCACCAGATGCGCGTCAAACGGGCTAACTGCCGCAGGCCAAATAATCCCGCGCTCGTCATGATAAATCTCCACAATCGCCCCCATTGCCCTTGTTAAACCAATCCCGTAACTTCCCAAAAACGCAGGTTTTCTTGTACCGCCGCGGTCGGCAAACATTACATTCATTTTCTCGCTGTAAACCGTTCCGAATCTGAAAATGTTACCAACCTCAATAGCCTTTACCTTCAAAAGTGGCCCGTGTCCCAAATCACACTGTTTCCCCTCCTTAACTGTCGCGATTTCCGTATTCTGGGCAAAATCCCCTCCGGGACAGTAAATAATTTCATCCTCTCCTGCTTCACTAAGGACTTGAAACTCGTGAGTATGTTCTTTTGTAAAAACCCCTCCTGCCGCTTCAACCTTTAACGCCTTGAGGCCGATGCGCTCGAACACCGTGATATAAGCATCCGCAACCTCCTCGTAGTACTTATCCAAATCCTCCTGCGAAGTGTGCACACTATATAAATCTTTCATTAAAAATTCGCGCCCTCGCAAAACTCCGGACTTTGCCCGAGGCTCATTCCTGAATTTTGTCGAAAAGTGATAAAGTTTGACCGGAAACTCATGATAGGTTTGAACGTGCTTTCTCACCAAGTCCAACAGAATTTCCTCGTGTGTGAACGAAAGAGCATATTCGCGATCTCCTTTTTTAAATTGATACATTACTTCGCGCGCCGTTTCCCATCTGCCAGTCTCATTCCAAATGGACTTTGGATGCAAAAGCGGCATCAAAATTTCCTGCGCGCCGGTTGCGTTCATTTCCTCTCTGATAATCTGCTCAATCTTTTTGACTACCCGAAGCCCAAGCGGCATTAGCGAATAAGACCCTGCCATCAGCTTATCCACAAAACCGCCGCGCAAAAGTAGCTTCGCATTAACAGCAGTCTCATCCTTCGGAACCTGTCTTGATGTTTTTCCAAAAAGCTGTGAATATCTCATATTAATACAATTTCGCTCCGAGCAATATTTTTCTATCTGGTTCTATTAAAACACATCGGCCCTGGTCAATTGTCGCCATTACGGTTCGTTATTTAATTATCTTCAAGATATCGGAATATGTAATCAAAAGAATCAGCCCAATCAGAAGCGCAAAACCAATGGTGTGCGTCCATTTTTCAACGGCCGGATAAACTTTGCGCCTTGTCACCGCCTCCACGACCAGAAAGAAAAACCTGCCGCCGTCAAGGGCCGGAATCGGCAAAACGTTCATGATCGCCAAATTCAAAGACAAGAGCCCGACGATCTGTAAAACAGAAATCGGCCCGAAGGCGACAGCCTGCGCCGTAATCTGGGCAATGCCAACCGGCCCGGAAACGTTTTGGGAAACGCCGCTAATATCCCTGTGGGCAATCGAATAACTAATGACTCGACCAAGATATCTGAATGAGTAGTTGGTCAAATTATAGCTGTGGCTAAAACCGGCAAAAATCTTTTGGGGCAAAGTTTGGTAATTTAGTTCGACGAATTCGTCAATCCCCACCCCGATTGCCGGCGCTTTCAGGCTGTCATTATATTTCGGGGTAATCACAACCTGGCGGCTTTGGTTATCGATAAGGCTTTTAAGGCTAAAAGCCACTTCTTTGTCTTGGCTTGACCTGATTATTTTTTGCAAATCTTCCGTCGATTTTATCGGCACCCCGCCGGCCTCAATAACCGCGTCTCCCGCTTTTATGCCCGCATCCGAAGCCACAGAATCGGCAAGCGGGTAAAGAACAACCTGTTTACTCTGGTTAACAAAACTAAAATTATGGCCAAAATAAAGCGGCAGGCTGACTTTAAAACCTAAAGCAAAAAGGATGATGTAAAAAATAACAATCGCCAAAATAAAATTCATAAAGACTCCGGCCAAAACCACCGCAATTCTTCTTTTAAGGCTTTTTACATAAAAACTGTTTGCGCTATCCCGACTTTTATCCAAGGGGTCTTCCCCCACCAGACGCACAAAACCGCCAAACGGCAGCCAGTTTATGGAATAGATAGTCTCACCGATTTTCTTTCCCCAAACTCTTGGCGGCAAACCAAACCCAAACTCTTCTACCCCAATCCCGCCGCGTTTGGCCATTACAAAATGCCCAAACTCGTGGATCATGACGAGTAGAGAAAGGATAACAATGAAAATAAGGATAGCTAACATACTAATGTATCCGAATTCTTACTCCGAATTCACTCGAATTCTTATTATACAACCTCACCATCAATTTATTCGGATTAATTTGGATTAACAATTCGGATTGATTCGGGACTAAACCTGCCTCAAATCTTCCTCTTTGGCTCTGCCTGCCGCTTCTATCGCTTCGATAAACTCATCGTGCAGTTTTTGCAGCTCTTGCTCCAGCCGCTTTTCTTCGTCCTCGGCAATAGTGCCCGACTGCTTTTGCCTTTTTAAATCTTCCCGTGTCTCCTGCCTGATTTGCCTAACCTCTACCCGGTATTTTTCCAATGTCTGGTGCATTTGTTTTATGAACTGCTCTCGCCTTTCAGAAGTCAGCGGCGCAATCACAATCCTTATTAGATCGCCATCGACAACGGCATTCAACCCCGCATTGCTCTTGGCAATCCCGCCCACGATATTGGTAATTATCGCCTTATCCCAAGGGGAAATTAAAATAACGGTTGGCTCCGGAGTGGTAATTTGCGCCAGCTCCTTGACCATCATTTTGCTGTCATATGCGTCGCAGACAATATCCGAAACCAAAGTCGCGTTCGCCCGGCCGGTTCTTATCTGGGCAAGTTCGGTCTTTAGGTGGCCGATGGCCGCCTGCATTTTTTGTCTAGCTTCCTCAAACATTTTCTTTTATTTCACCTAGCGAGTACGGGGGTCAGGGTAAATTACCTTCAGTAAGGCCAGAACTCTCTCGGCATCGGCCTGCATTTCCCCTGGCCAGCGGCTTATTTGCCCCCGGCTAACACCCAAAAGCTTATTTCGCAGTGATGCAGGTAACCGATCAGCTATGGTTTCTGTCATTGTCCGAGCTCAAATCGCTCAAAGCGTTTAACAACAATATTTTCACCAACCTTGGCAATAACCTCTTTTATTAAATCAGAAATTGTTTTGGAAGTATCGCGGATATATTCCTGCTTCTCCAGATCTTTGACATCTTTGGGGTCCATCGCCGCAACCTGCATGGCAATCTCGTGGGCCAAATTCTTAAATTCATCTGTCCTTGCCACAAAATCGGTTTCACAGTTAACCTCGACCATTGCCCCGACTTTCCCGCCGGCGTGCATGTAAGTTTCGATAAGCCCCGCACCCACAACGCGGTCAGACTTGCTAGCCGCCTTATCAATCCCCCAACTTTTTAAGAGATCTTCGGCTTTGGCAAAATCGCCGCCGGATTCCGCAAGCGCCTTGCGGCAATCGGCAATCCCGCCGCCGGTTTTCTCTCTTAGTTTTTTAATGTCGTCAACTGGAATTGTCATAATTTTTAAGAAACGGCGGTTGCGCCTTCCCCCTTCGCCGCTTCCTTTGCCGCCTTTTTCTCTGTTTCTATTTTTTCCTTCGCCGACTTTTTATCAAACGCTGTTTTCCCCTCCAAGTAGGCGTCTGCTACCGCCTCAACTATAACGGCAATTGCCCGTGTTGCGTCATCGTTGCCGGGAATTGGCCAGTCGACTAAACTTGTATTGGCATTAGTGTCGCAAATCGCCACCACCGGAATTGCCTTTGCTTTTGCCTCCCTGCAGGCGTTTTCCTCTTTCTTAACATCGACAACAAAAAGCGCCTCCGGAAGTTTTTCAATCTTTCCCAAACCGCCATAAAGTCTTTCGAGTTTGGCAATGTCGCGGTCTATCAAAAGGTTTTCTTTTTTGGTCCTGTCGCCAAACGCACCGCTTTCTTTCTTTTCTTTAAGGTCAAAAAGGTGCTTGATCGTCTTTGAAGTCTGCTCCCAATTGGTCAAAAGCCCGCCGATCCAGCGCTCGTTAATATAATAAGCGCCGGCGCGCTCCGCCTCTTGGGCAATGATATCCCTAGCCTGTTTTTTGCTGGCCAGAAACAAAATCTTGCCGCCGTCCTGCCCCACTTTTCGTACATATTCACAAGCTTCTTCCAGCTTGCTGACAGTCTGCCCAAGATCGATAACATGGATCCCCTCTCGCGCGCCAAAAATAAACGGCTTCATTTTAGGGTTCCAGCGGCGGACCTGATGCCCGAAATGGACACCGGCCTCGAGTAAATCCTGCATTGATGGAATGTTTGACATGAATTAGCTTATTGTCTGCCGACTGCTGACTACAGCTGTAGACTGTAGACCGAAGTCTGTAGACTATTTACATGCTCCTTTCTGCCTCCGCTTGGCTATGTGGTCAAGGAGCAATTACCAAGCGTGTGAATTTTAGAAACTATATCACAAATAAATCTTGAATGACAAGAAGATTACTTTTTTCGCCGCCTCTGGAAGATGACTCTAGCCGAAGAGTCAAAGGCAATCCCAGCATCTATTGAACGCACTCGGCGACGCCCTTGCATCTGCGTCGACTCAAACCCAATTTTTCTTTGGGCTCCCAAAAACCCTGGCGGCTGGTCAACCCCCTGTGGTCTACGCTCTTCCCAACTACTTCGGTTATCTCTTTCGCTCATATTGAAAAATGTCAGCTCCGACCTGGTCTTCTTGCCAAAACTGGCCACGACACAGGTGTGGTCGACTCGCGGGATCTCGACTGATCTGAAGGACTCATCGCCGGATGAGTACTTGCATCTCCGCCGGGTATCCCTCTTTGCTCAAGATACGCCGCGCGCTCCTCGGGACTCAAAGCATCTATCTGTCTGCGATTCAAAAAACCGTCTTTCTCCATTTTCCAACAAAAAAAGCTGCTGGGGCAGTTCCAGACAACTTATCTGCCAAATTATATTTCCAAATTCAGCCCTTTGTCAACCTCCAATCGTCTTACGTGTTACGTCTTACAGCCTCCAGCTTTCTATCAATTCTCTTTTCGCTTTCTCTCCTTGCCAAATCGTACTTGTTAAAATCCACAAACTTCAAGGCTTGCACCAAACTTGGATGAACCGCGCGCACTGCTTCCACCTTTTGGTGCTCGATAAGGCGGTAATCCGGGTGCCCCTGCGGTCCGGTTCGCAGTTCCGCCTCCCACCCAAGCTCCCGCAAATTCTCCCACTGGTACCAGCGGATCCGGTTTCCCATCATCACCAGATACTGCGCCTGGTCAGGGTAGCGCTTTTTGACTCTTCGGTACAAACGGTCTACTTTCTTGACCGCATCAATATATGGTTTTGCCATTTTGGCCATCAAGAGGTCGTGCGGCACATCAAACCCCAACTCTGTCGTAAACCTTTGCCGCTCCTGCGTCAGCATCCGGTGGCGGTGCAAATCGCGGTACGCGCCAAAGTTGGCAATGATATCAAATTTATAATAAGTATTCTCAAATGCCCTAACCAGCCTGTGCTGGCGCACTCCGCGCCTTGCAACCGCTTTTTTTATAATCGCCAGCTTTTGTTTTGGCGTTAGCTTTGAAACCTGATCCTTAACATCGTAATACGTCGAATTGCTGTATCTATAAAGTAGGCTAGCAATTATCTTATCCTCTGCATCTGTATCCCATTCGACTAATTCAATCCCACTCTCTGTCATTCTGGCAGTTCGATATAACTCACTGCCCTTCAACTGCCCTGAGTGTAATCGAAGGGCTTGTCCAGAATCTTCGCTTTTTGATTCTGATGTCTCCGGCTTCGCCGGATCCCCAGAATGACGACTTGAGATATATTTCTTCGCCAATACCTCTAAATCCCTCTCCGTATTTCGCACATATCTTTGGTAAATCTTCCCCCGCGGGCTGGAAGCGCGGTCTACCAAAGACGGAATAACTTTATTGAGTTCTATCTGCGCCTCACGAGCCAGCTGGCGTATTTCGGCAATCGGTGAAGCGAAAGATTTTGTCAGCACATATTCTAAAGCTTGCCCCACCCCAAAAAACCCGACATTTGTTAAAGTCGCCGCCGGCAAATACGCCCGCAAAACGTCGCAAGTTTTAGCCTTAATCGTCTCGCGGTAAGCCCTATCGCTCTGGTCTTTTTCCTGCGGAAAAATCTTTCGAAGATATTTACTCAAAGGCTCAATCGACTGCGCGTAGCGCCGGAAAAGCATATCCATAGTCTTTTTATATTCCAATCCATATGATGAGCGCGCCAAATCGGGGTCGACATAATAGCGCCACTTACCGCCGACCTTTTCGTCAAACAAAACATAGCGCGTGGATTTCTCAAGCGGCGCAAAACCGATCCTAAAATCCTCTAAGAACTTGGTGGCAATATTGGAAACGTTTTCAAAAAATATGTGCGCCCCGGCCATCTGCGCGATCGAATCATCGCCGTATGCCGCCAGCCATTTAGAAAAAAAATCCCGCGCCCGCCTGGAATTCACAACCGCTTCCCAGCCGCCATGAGTGTGCAGATATTCCACAAACCCAATAAGCTCCTTTTTCATTACTTCCGCTTCTCTTCTGTCTCTCGCCCCTTCTTTACCCTCCGAAGCTTTCTTGTCCACCGAAGCTTTAGCGAAGGTGGAAGCGAAGGAGGGCAAATCCGGCTCGATAATCGGCTTTATATACTCGTCGTAAAAAAGCCGGCGCACGCCTTTTACCGATCTGGAATAGCGCGAGGCCAAAGCCCCCAAAACTTCGCTTGGCAAATACTTCGCCGCAAAAACGTTTTTATCTAAATTCGTAAAAAACGGCTCGATAAACCAGGCTTCTTCGCGGGTAAATCTCTCTACTGGAAAATTTTTCATAAGTGTTTATATCGCCATTGCAAGCAAGCATTAAATTTGGCCTGTCTTTGCAACACGGGACGCTGGAACTGACACTACGAAGTAGCAGAATTCCAGAGGGTTCCCGTCTTTGCAAAGACAGAAGACAAATAGCTTGCGCCGCCTGGCGCGCCCTTTCTTAATACATTTTGCGAAGCAAAACTTCGCTTCTTTGGGCGAGCAAAGAATGAAAAAAATCTTAATATTAAAAAAGATTTCATAGGATATTCCTCCTTTTCAAAATTTCCAGAACCTTCTGGTGAATTTCCTCTACCCCCAAAATCTCCCCGCCTTTTGTGCAGTTGACTTGTACCCAATTCTTCTTATGTTCGGCAACGTAATCGTAGACTCGACATACCTCCTGCAGATATTCCAAATCTTTCTCATGAATATCAAGCTTCCTGTCCTTCATCATCCGTCTCGAGACAATGGGATCAACCTGCAGCAAAATCACCAGGTCTTCTTTCGGTATACCGTTCTCTCTGTATTCCAAATCCTCCAGCCACTCAATATATTTGATTTTTGCTTTTCGTTGGGAAACGAGACTTTTTTGATTTTTGATTTTTGCTGCCATGTGTCCGATGTTCGACCCTACATAACGGTTGCAGACAATAATTTTCCCCTGGCTTATCCACCCGCGCATCTCGTGCGCCGCCTGCGCCCTGTCACCCGCGTAAAGTATTGATGCAAGGTACGGGTCGACACCGCCAACCTTTCCAAAATCCCCCAAAAGATATCGCCGCACCATCTTGCCCCACGGCCGCTCGTACCGGGGGAAAGAAATATAGACGCTGGGGATTTTCTTTTTACGAAGATGAGAAAGGAGAAGTTTCGCCTGGGTAGTTTTACCCGTACCATCCGCACCTTCAAAAACAATCAGCTTACCTCGTTTTTTACTCATAACCATTCACTATTAACCATTTACCATTAACGTCTTTTGCCATCTTTGTTGGTTTTTGCCGACGCCCGATGGACCATCGAGGCCACCGCCTTGCGCGAGCCGGAATATCGGTCGCTTCGACTTCCTTCATACGGCATCGCGACGCGTGCCGCAATCTTTTCAAAAGTAAAAGCGCAAATCGGCATACCGCAATATAAAATCGCCGGCTTTGGCCCCAAGTTCCCAAGTTCCAGAACCGGTGCGCCGTTCCATCCGGGGTCAAACCGTGCCGCTGTTGAGTGCACCAAAATCCCGAGCCGCGCCAAAGAGCTTTTCCCCTCCAGCCTCCCCACAATATCCGCCGGCAGTTTCAAAATTTCCTTGGTCGACGCAATCGCAAACGCGCCCGGCTCCAGGATAAACGGATCGCCGTCTTTGAGCTGAACATCTTCCATCGCATCTTCCGGTAAACCTTTCCTGGTATCCACAAACCTGTAAGTACCGCCCCGAAAAAGCTTGATATTGCCGCCTAAATGAAAATCCATCGAAACCTGATCGATATTCTCTCGCCAGTTGGCAGGCAGGGGATCGATTTTAATAATTCCCGCGTCTAAATACTTGGCAATAATCCAGTCCGGCAATATCCCTGAAAAGCTATCTGTCCCTTTCTTACTTTTCGACTTTGTCACTTTGTCACTTTGTCCCTTTCCTTCCAGGAAGTCTACAACAATCCGGCTCCAGGTTTCCATCCCCCTGTAGTGCTTTTTTAAATCCTCGCGCGAAACCAGCTCGCCGGATCTATGCTCGCCGCGCACTGCAATTTCCCCACTGTCGCCGCTAAACAAAATCACCAGCCCCACGTGCACCATCCCGACTTCATTGGAGTCGTCGTTCAAAAGCCCTAAGAATTTTGCCTTGTATTTACCCTTGTAAGAAACTTCCTCGCCAAATTCCCGCTTGGCCCAGGAAATTATGTTGGCTCCGTGAATATCACCGCGGTTGATGTGCCCGCCGATCCCCAAGGAATAATTATTGGCAAGTCTCCTTTCGGTATGATCGCCTTTTCTGTGCATCAGGAAATAGCGGCCGCGATTCTCAAAAATAATATAGGGAATAATTTGCTGCCAGTGTGGATCGTCTTCGACTTCCCCTCTTGGCAAAAATTTGTAAGATCTGGCAACCAGCCTTGTATACTTTTCGATGTCTTTGGTTTTTAAACCGTACCAAATCCCGTCTTTGAAAAGTTCCTCGCGCGCAACAACCATCACTTTCTCGCCCCGCTTCGACGCGGGAAGGCTCGACTTCGCGAGGCGAGGTGCTTTATCTGGAGATAACTTTGTCGGCATAAAATTTATGGGGCAGTTATTCTTCGAAGATTATTATAACTTAAAGACTATAAACTATTTAGGCTGAATGGTAAATGGCTCACCGCGGTCAGGAAGCGCATGGGCAAGCACTCGAAGTTTATGCACGAGGGCAGCTCTTTCTTCGAATCCCAGCTCTCCTTCAGAATGACCAAAAAGCACCAAATCCCATAAATCGGGCTGATAGTTACCAGCATCATTTAGTAAAAATGTCTTAAGCAGAACAAAATTACCCTTTCCCATCGCATCAATCACCTTTCCTGTTCCCTTCATCCACTCTTCAACACCATCAATCCTCAAGTCTGCCATTCCACTTCGAAAATGTTCATATTTCCTCGCCACAAAAGTTCCCCCCAGCTCTATAGCGCTCTTCGCATCAAGCTTTTCTCTCGCCAAAATTGCCTGCTCTGCTTGGCGAAGGTCAGCAAGCGCCTGCCTTGACTTTTCCGAAGATCTTATTCCTGCCTCGACTCTCATCGATAGCAATTATACTCCTTCTTTGGCCTTTGGCAAATCAGGTTCACCCGCCGTAGTCCGGCCTAGCCGGACGAAGGAGGGTTTTGTCCAGCTTGCCCACTTGCACTTAGGATAATTAGCACATCCCCAAAAGGTTTTCCCGCGATGCGTCTTTTTGACCACAACCTCTCCGTCATCATTGGGGCAAATCATCCCGGTCGGCGCCGCCATTGTTTTGGTATTTTTACACTGCGGAAAACCGGAGCAGGCCATAAACTTCCCAAACCGGCCGTAGCGAATTACCATCGGCTTGCCGCATTTTTCGCACATTTCACCGGTTTCCTCCACTTCCACCTTCATCTTCCCGGCCTCCTCCTCCACTTTTTCCACTTTCTCCTCAAACGGCCCCCAAAATCCTCCCATCACTTCTGCCAGTTTCTCTTCGCCTTGAGCGATTTTATCCAGATCCTCCTCCATCTTGGCCGTAAACGCCAAATCAATAATATCCGGAAAATATTTTTCTAAAAAGTCGATAACGGTTTCGCCAACCGGCGTCGGCCCGATTTTTTTGCTCTCCAGCTTCTCGATGTATATCCTCTCATACAAAGTGGAGATCGTCGGCGCGTAAGTAGAAGGCCTGCCGATATCATGTTTTTCCAGATCGCGGATTAAAGTCGCCTCTGTGTATCTGGCCGGCGGCTCTGTAAATTTCTGCTCGCTGTTTACTTTCTTAAGGTCCAAGTCCTCCCCCTCGGAAAGAGCCGGCAAAAGCTGTTCCGTTATCGGCGCCTTTTCGTAAACCCTATACCAACCATCAAACTTTACCTTTTGGCCACTCGCCCGAAGTAAATAAGTACGAGGGGTGGCAGTTTGGGTGGCGCGAGCGGAGGGAGTCCCATCGAGCGCCCGCAGGTCGGAGGAATGATCTTGATCACGATTCGAGTTTAAACCGACCGCGGACGTCGGATGGGACGAGCGAGCGACAGGACCCAAACTGACAGGACCCGCAATAGCCTCAACATCCACGGCAGTTTCCGCGACTACCGCTTCGGCCATCTGGCAAACCACCATCCGCTTCCAAATTAAGTCATAGAGTTTCTTATGATCGTTACTTGTTACGTTTAACGTGTTACTTGTTACGCTAATATTCGTCGGCCGTATCGCTTCATGCGCTTCCTGCGCCAAACGCGATTTGACCTTGTAATGCCGGGCATTGGCCGGCAAATATTCTTTACCGAAAGTATCGGCAATATATTTACGTGTTGCGAGAACTGCCTTTGGCGATAAGTTTACCGAATCGGTTCGCATATAAGTAATCAAGCCTTGTTCATATAAATCCTGCGCAATCCTCATTGTGCGTTTCGGCGCATAACCAAGACGGCTAGCGGCAATCTGCTGGAGCGTCGAAGTTGTAAACGGCGGGTTAGGGTATTTCTTGGCGTCTTTGGCCTCGACTTTGAGGATTTTGTAAGCGGCCTTCTCCAAATCCCCAACAACCTTTTCGGCTTGGTCTTTATTTGATATCTCCGCCTTCTCCTCCCCGATTTTTATGAGGTTTGCTCTAAATACTTTTGATACCTGTGATACTTTTGATACTTGTGATACTTCCACCCAAATCTCCCAATACTCCACCGGCTTAAAACCCTCTATCTCCCGCTCGCGGTCAACTACGAGTCGCAAGGCCACCGATTGCACCCGCCCGGCGCTAAGTCCGCTTTTAACTTTTTTCCAAAGAAGCGGCGAAAGTTTATAGCCGACCAGCCTATCCAAAATTCTTCTTGCCTGCTGGGCATCTACAAGAAAATCGTCAATTTTGCGCGGATGCCGGAATGCCTCCATCACTGCATCGCGTGTGATTTCATGAAAAACCACTCTTTGATAATCTTTGACTTTCGACTTTGCTTTCTCATTTATTACCTGCAGTAAATTCCAAGCGATTGCCTCACCTTCGCGGTCCGGATCTGTCGCCAGCCAAAGGCTATCCGCCGCCGCCGCTTCCTTGGCTAAAACATGAACTGCTTTTATTTTCTCCTTGGGGATTACATACTTGGGCTCAAAGTTGTGCTCCACATCCACGCCAAATTCTCCGCGCGGCAAATCCCGCACATGCCCCATGCTGGCAGTGATTTTGTAGTCCGGACCCAAGAATTGAGCCAAAGTACGTGCCTTGGTTGGACTTTCTACAATCACTAGATTTTTCATTGTAACCTTGCCTTCGCTTGCCCCGTATATCCGCCCTTCCGAGGCGAGAATGTAAATCTCGCGAGGAAGTAAGGACTATATGGGGTCGGCGACTCAACAATGACCAAATTTTTCATCTCTATCAGGTTTCTATTTCACTCTACTAATCTTTAACTTAACACATAAACCTACCATACTTGTCAACATCACCTCGCCAGTAGCACATCGTTACATTACCTCGCATTACCTCGCATTACCTCAATATCTTGACATTCCCTCTCCCTTCAGTTATTTAAATAACTGAAGAGTTAAGAATGCCCTTAGTATCCAAAAGAAAACTTTCTAAAAACATCGAGGAAAGGATGTTTGAAACATTGTGGGAAGCAATTTCGAAACTCAACTCCAAACAAGATATCCAAAGTTTTCTTGCCGACCTTCTCTCCCCTGTAGAAATACAAATGATCGCTAAACGAATGGCGATTGCGGCTCTTCTTGCGCGTGGTTATGGTTATGAATCGATTCAGGATATTATTAAGGTCTCCGATGCCACTGTAGCAAAAGTGTCAAGAGCTCTAAACAACAATCCGGGTTATAAAATAGCAATCAATAAAATCGCCAGAAGCGAGGCGACACAGGAATTTTGGCATGATATAGAAAATCTAGTTTATCGCTTAAGCAGTCCCGGCAA
>JACPKK010000007.1 GCA_016187105.1 Candidatus Curtissbacteria bacterium
CAATTTTTTTTTTTTTTTGCGCCGACCCACCCAATGTTTACCCAGAGTATCGAAGGGCTTGCCCTGAATCTACCGAAGGGCTAAACTGAAGTTTAGGAAGATTATGAAAAGTATATTACTTAAATTAAGTATTGCCCTAATCAGTCTATTTTTGTCACTAACTCTAAAAACACCAGCTACAAAAGCTCAAATAAATTGCAGTATATCCAAAGACGTTATTACTTCAGGCCAAGGGGCAACAATTACCTTCCACTGGCCGGGCAAACAATCAGACACTTTTACGCTTAAAGTCCAAGGACCGATTAACATTACAAGAGCTAATTTAAGCCCGGATAGTGGCGGAAATATTATTCAATCCGTCAGTCCTCTCAATGAACCGGGGACATATAGATATGAATTCTTCGAACAAAGTGATCCAAGCTCGGCTTACTGTAGCAGTACCTTTACTGTAATTACTACGTCAGGATCACAGGGATGTCCAGAGTTTTCTCGCTATAGCTCCAACGATGTATCCAAAGGAAAATCCGTGACAGCTTTCTTTACCCCGGTAACCGGCACGGATCAGCTAAGAACAAATCCGTCATCCTACTACGTTCAAGTAAATCAGAAAACATCTACGAGGCTTTCACCAGACTGGCAAGCGGAAATAGTCCCAGAAGAAAAAGGGCCGATTAGGTTATTCTTCGCTCCCAATACAGCTCCTGCGCCAACACCACAACAATGTTATGATCTTCCAACCACAATAAAAATAAGTAAGTCTTCCGGCGAAAATCCCTGTAAAGACTTCGATGGTGACGGAAAGATAGAATGTAAAACAGCTTTTGGTGATATCTCTACCGACCCGGGCGCTTTTGTCACAAGAATCCTCGCAGTCGCCATTGGCCTTGCCGGCGGCATTGCTTTAATTTTTATGGTCATCGGCTCAATCAAAGTCCTCACCTCTTCCGGTGACCAGCAAAAATTAACCGGCGGCAAGGACATGATCGTCGCCGCCGTCTCCGGCCTGCTGTTTTTGATTTTATCCGTCCTTATATTAAGATTTATTGGTAATAATTTGCTTGGAGGTATCCCAGGTTTTTAATATGACTATCTTCCGCTTGTCATTTACAGCCTTATTATTTATTACTTACTCTTTGTTATTAACGAACACCTCTGTTTTTGCTCAAACATTTGGACCAATTCCGGTTGGCGGATGCCCTTCAGGTTATACCGAAGGCGGAGGTTCATGTGTTTATACCGGCGGCGGCGGTGGTACCTTTGGACCTATTCCGACGGGCGGATGCCCACCATACTATGCGGACAATGGTCAAAGTTCATGCCAGTACAAAGGTTTCAGCTTTGGACCTATTCCGACGGGCGGATGCCCACCTAAATACGAGGATAATAAAGCCGGTTCATGCACGTATACGGGAATTACGCCGGCTCAACCCGGCGGCAGTCAGAACCCTCCTGCTAACTCAAATCCGGCGCCCGCGAATAATCCAAGCGGCACAACCAGTCAACCAGCCAGTACCAATACCAGTAGTTGCCAAAACTTCATTGATTGTCTAAGCAAAATAAAATCCCCGACCGATGTCAACAAGTTCCCAGACGAAAGTGGCACTATTATCCCCATTGCTCTTGGTATCGGCGGCATGCTTACGGTCGTCTTTATCATTATCTCCGGCATCCAGTTCATCACCTCCGGCGGCGACCCAAAGGGCGCAGCGGCCGCCCGCGCCCGCCTAATTTACGCCATTATCGGCTTTATCATTCTCATTCTCGCCTTTGCAGTTCTACAAATTATTGATAAACTGTTCCTAAGCTCGGGCATTGTTTAAAATTGTTACATTGTTCTATTGTTAAATTGCTCTAAAACAATTTAGCAATGTAGCAATTGAGCAATCTAACCCATGTTTAACGCTCATGCCTTTGAAATAGGAGGGCCAAAAGGGGTCTTTCAGCCGGCCAAACTCTTTGCCGATTTCGGCAGTCTTGTTACAACCGTCATCACGCTTCTAACTACAGTCGCCGGGGTGGTTGCTATTATTTTTATCATCATAGGCGGCATCAAAATCGTTACCGCTTCCGGCGACATGAAGAAAATCCAAGCCGCCCAAGGGACAATCCTCTATGCTATTATTGGTTTAGCCGTAACAATACTTGCATTTGTCATTTTGCAAATAGTCCAGTATTTCTTTGGCGCAAATGTCGCAATAACTTAGATGAAAAAGTTAATAGTTAATTTTCAATTGTTAGTTATTTTCCTAATCTCCCTATCTACTATCTACTATTTACTGTTTCCCAGTCCTTCTCTCGCCGTTGAACTCGATACCGATATACCAGGTAGCACGAGCGGTCCAAGCAAAGACTCCGGCCTTGGCAAAATCACACCGCCAGAAGGACTCGTTAAGGATGTCGGCGCCGACCCCTCTGCCTTTGTCGCCGGCCTTGTCAGAAACGGCATCAGCCTTCTTCTTATTGTCTCTTTCGTCATCGCCTTAATTTGGACGATCATCAATGGCCTGCGCTTTATTCTGGCCAACGGTGATGAAAAAACCATTGCCTCCGCCTGGAGCCAGATTTACTGGACGTTAATTGGTATGACCGTTGTCCTGGGCGCATTTGCTATAATCAAACTAGTTGAAACATTTTTTGATGTTAGAGTCCTTTCAATTCCGTTTCAATTACCTACACCAAAATGAAGGAGGTGAAAAACTTTGTTAAGAAAAACTAAAAAGTTCATTCCCTTTGTCCTACCGGCTTTATCAATTATTGCCCCAGCATCTGTTTTTGCCCAGCAACTCGTCCCGACTGGAACGGAGGGGTTTGCCGGATTTCCAAATGTTGGCATTGTCGATGTGATGCGCAATATTATTAGGTTCATCCTAATAGTGGCCTTCATCATCGCCTTCATCATGTTGATAGTCGGCGGTATCCGCTGGATGATGGCGGGCGGCGACGAAAAAGCGGTCGAAAAAGCCAGAGGCACCATTACATCTGCTCTAATTGGCATGGTTGTCGTTCTTGTTTCATTCGCACTGATTAAACTGGTTGAAACGTTCTTTGGCATCACCATCACATCAACCGGAAACATACAGATCCCAAGTGTTGGAACCAAATAGTAGCTATGCTTTTTGTTATACTCACGGGCATACTGCTTGATTTTTTTGCCGCGCCGGTTTACGCCCAAAGTTCCCAGCCGGCCAAAATTGGGGATGTCGTCGGCGTCCTCCAAAATATCATCAGCCTTCTGGCCCCCGCCGCCGCTATTGCCTTTTTCGTCATGCTTCTTTTCGGCGGCTATAAATTTATCACCTCCGGCGGCGACCCCAAGGCAGTCGGCAGTGCCCGCGCCACTTTGACTTATGCCATAATCGGCATAATTCTTGTTGTTGCCGCCTGGCTAATTCTCCAGCTTATTAAAACCCTAACCGGGGCAGACGTCACGACAGTCGCCATCCCCACTAACTAATCAAAACTTCATTCTTGATTCCCTAAAATTCCGGTGTTAATCTAGATATACATTCTTAAGCTCCGAAGTCTGTGACTCGCCTCGCTAAGCAATCGGCGAAGCGGGAATTCAGACACTGTACCGCAACCGTAATTCATAGCTATAGCTCTGAGTGAGCGTAGCGAATCGAAGAGTCGGGTCGAAGGCTTAAGAAGTAAAAATCAGTCCTCGAGTTAAGGATATGCTTTGCCCAAGCCTTCTCGAGACGAGGAGGTTTTTTGATGCTTGAAAGATGTCTTGCACAAGTCGAAAGAAAAGCTTTAGCCTACGATCCTTATTTTGATGTTATTGCTTACAGAAACCTTGCTCGGTCGCAAGCTTCTTTGCCACCGTATGAATACGAAAGACGAAAAAATCAGCTATACCTTCGTACCAAACACAACTTGGAAACAGAGATTGGTGAACGCCTAAAAGTTGAAATATCTCAAGTTAATTATCGACTTTTAGATTCAAAGCTCATAAGCGAGGAACATGACGAGCCCTTTGAAGAAATAGTAAGAAGAGGCCGCAACTGGCGGCTTAGAAATGGCAACCCAATCGATAGCAACCGGGAACAAGCCGAACTTGAAGGCTTCCAAAAAGCACAAAAAATACTCGCTGAAAGCACACCAGACACAAAAGTTGTCCTCATCTCTCCTCGTGGCTCGGATGGCTCGGACTACAAACACAACTTTTTCGATATTTACGAAAAAGACGGGGCTGAAGTCATCACTATGTCCCGTTATGTTTCCCGAAACACTTATCAAGATTTCTGGGAACAAGCCCAAAAAATAGACCCTTCTCTTCCCACCCCAATAGGTTTATCCGATGCCTTTTTCCTCACTCATCCTCTAATGACACTGCTGCCGAAAGAAAAAATTCTCGCAATGTTCACACGAGACCCAAAAATCCTAGACTTCGATAAATACCGAAAAATTATCGAAGGATGCCAGGCATTCATAAAAAATTATCTACGATCCCCCAGCGAAAATACTTATAAAGCAATTATTAATCTTGCTGACGAACTAGCAGGCTACAGACAACGCCTAGATTTAAAATTGGCAAACATCGATTCCATTATCGACCACTACGCTGCCCAAACAGTGAGAACGGTTGCAACAGGATGCGGTTTCTCTGGCAATTCCAAAAGTTATAATCGCTCACCATGGTCCGTCGCCGAGTTTGGGCAAGGCCAGGAATGGTTTACGTGCCCAAAATGCCAATACAAAGCAAGCGGTCCCGTAGGCGACAGCTGCCCCAATTGCCATCTGACCAAAGAGGAATACGCCAAAGAAGCCGCTGTTTGTTGACGCCAAGTGCCAATACTCCTAATATGGAATTAGGCCTGCGTGAAGTCCTTCGACTTCGCTCAGGACCTTCGGCCTGCAATGAAAATCACTGTCCCTACTCATACGTTTAGCGTTAAGCGTTCAGCGTTAAGCCTATTACTTCTATTTACTATTTTCTATTTACTATTTTCTATTCTTGCTCTCCCCGTCCATGCTGCAGAAAATAAACCTCTCCCCGCCAACGAGGCAATCAACCAAATCAATCAAGCAGCCATAACTGGAGACTTTTTTGACGACAAAATCTTCAACCTCAATCAAATAGCCGGTACTACCGATAGCCTCCTGGTCTTATTACTTCATCCCCAAACCAATGCCCTCCTCATCGGTTCCGGCGCTATTGCCGCATCGGGGAAACTTATGGCCTCGCTTTATGGCGCCCCCCCTGCCTCCGGTGTCCAGTATTTTGCCGGCGAAATCCGCAAGTTTAACCCCGTTCAGCCGGCTTTCGCCCAAACCCGCGATCCCGGAATCGGTTTCAACGCTCTTCAGCCGGTTCAAAGGCTGTGGTCTACCTTTAGGAATATCTCCTACGTCGGCTTTGTTCTCGTTTTTATCGTCATCGGCTTCATGGTTATGTTCCGCTCCAAAATCTCCCCGCAAGCTGTCGCCACCATCCAGGATTCCCTGCCGAGAATTGTCGTTGCCTTAATTCTTGTCACCTTTAGCTATGCAATTGTCGGGCTGATGATTGATGTCATGTTCGTCTTTTTAAATGTCATAATCACCGTTCTTAAAAATACCGGGAGTCCGGCTATATTAAGCAATGAAGCCGATGTTATCTTCCAAAAAAGCGTCTTTGGTGTCGTCTGGGGATCTTGGAGCGACATTATTAGGAAAGTCTTTGAAGCAATCTCAAGTATTATTGGAGGTTTGAAGGTACCAGCCGGGCTTGATAATGCGCTTGGGTTTTTTGGCGGTGGTATCGCCGGGATTATCGCCGGTATTGCTATTCTCTTTATCATGTTTCGTGTCTTCTTTATGCTTTTAATGTCTTACGTCACCATTATTATCCTAACTATCTTCGCCCCGTTTCTCCTACTATTCCAGGCGCTTCCAGGCAATAACGGCGCCAAAGAGTGGTTTAAACAATTAGCAGCCAATATCTCCGTCTTCCCGGTTGTCGCCCTCATGTTTCTTTTGGCGGGAATTTTGAGCGGAATCGGAAGCCTAGGGGCCAGCAG
>JACPKK010000047.1 GCA_016187105.1 Candidatus Curtissbacteria bacterium
CATATGGTGCCCCAGTAATTTGACAATAAATCCCCAAAGCCCAATCATTTAGTAAAGTGGCAAAACTCACTGCGCTCGTGATTTCCTTTTTAACCATTTTCATTTTTGCCGGGTCGGTTTTGGCAGCAAGCCCCTCCGACGTTGTTATCAACGAAGTCTATTATGACGTTGACAGTTCTCATGGCAGCGAAACAACAAACGAGTGGATTGAGCTTTATAATAAAACTTCCTCATCGATTGACATTTCCAATTGGCAAGTCATCGATAACAACTCGACGAAAACTGTTCCCGCATCAACACCGTCAATACCGGCAAACGGTTTATTGATTATTTCACCAGACGCAACAAGCTGGAATTTTTGGAGTATCGAGTCAAGTGTTATTAAGTTAGTTATGGCAATCGGCAATGGATTAAGCAATACCGGCGACAAACTAACCTTGAAAGACGATAGTGGAAATATAATTGACCAACTTTCTTATGGCACCAATATTGATGTTTGGAATCCGGCACTGCCGGATGTTGATGAAGGCCATTCCCTCGAGAGATATCCCGGCGGAGTAGATAACAATGTCGTCGCCGACTTTGTCGACCAGGAAACACCGACCCCCGGCATGCTTATTGCTAGTTATCAACCGCCTTCTCCAAGCCCATCGCCTTCACCAACTCCGACGCCATCTCCGTCCCCCTCCCCGTCACCTTCTCCAAAACCGCCATCCCCAAGTCCTTCACCTTCAAAATCCCCATCACCTTCACCAACCCAAAAACCGATTTTAGGAGAATCAACTTTTAACACAAATCCAACTCCAACGCCAAAAGCGTCCCCTTCGGGCCAAGAAGAGTCGTCGAAAACGAGATTCTCCTTAATTCTTATCGGCTCGGGTCTTATCTTAATTGGTTTCTCTAGCGCCTTCTACATGTGGTATTCTAAGCTTTTGGGAAATGGAGAAAATCGGTCTGAAAAGCAGGATGAAGAAAGTTGAAACATCAAAATCGGACAAACAAACTGAAAAGATAGGCCAAAAACTTGCCAAATCCCTAAAAGGTGGGGACATTGTTGCGCTCTATGGAGATTTGGGCGCCGGCAAAACCGTTTTTGTCAAAGGCATCGCCCGCGGCCTCGGCATTAAAAAGAGAATTCTTTCACCGACCTTTGTTTTTATACGCTCCTATCCGCTTACGAGTGGAAAACAGCTTTATCATGTTGACCTTTATCGTGGTCAAAGCCGCCAAGATTTTGAAGCGCTGGGCCTTTCTGAAATATTTTCCAAAAACAACATTGTCGTCATCGAATGGGCCGAAAAGTTAAAAGATACACTGCCGAAAAATCGAATCGATATTCATATTAAAAAAGAGGGTGAAAAAATAAGAAGAATCAATATAACACACAAACACTCTAATGTATCGATATATCGATACATTAAACTAGAGGAAGACGAGATTCTAAAAAAAGGTGGTGTCGTCATCTTTCCGACCGATACCGTCTACGGAATCGGTTGTCGATATGATGATAAAAAAGCAGTCAATCGTATCTACAAAATCAAGGATCGGCCCAAGAGTCAGCCCTTTCCCTATCTGGTTTCAAATATCCAGCAGGTTAAAAAAATCGCTGATGTTACTCCAATTGCCCAAGAGTTAATTGATAAACACTGGCCGGGAGGCTTAACAATAATTTTAAAAAGCCGGCACAATCAAAAAATCGGCTTTCGCATGCCAAACCACAAAGAGTTATTATTAGTTATCGATATGCTTGGCGTGCCGATCATTGGCACCTCTGCCAATTTCCACGGCCAGCCGCCTCCGGCGTCTTTTGACGAACTTGACCCAAAGCTTATTCAGCTTGCCGATTTTGTAATCGGGGGCAGGGCCGGTGGAGGAATTGAGTCAACAGTAGTTGATACAACCGTCGACCCGATTAAAATCCTAAGAAAGGGGGCGATAGCTCTCTAATACACTAGTGTATTAGAGTAAGGGTATGATACTTACAATCGATTCGACTAATCGCGAAAAGATTATCGTTACACTCGGAAACGAAAAAATTATCGATGAGCAAAAACTCGGGTCTCAAGTTCTCCTGCCGCTGATTGTCAAGATTCTCAAAAAGCAAAAAGCCGCTTTTGCCGATATTTCGGCAGTTGTGGTTAACACCGGCCCCGGTTCTTTTACCGGAACAAGAGTTGGGGTTGCCGTTGCCAATGCCTTAGGTTTTGCCTTGAATATCCCTGTTAACGGCAAAAAGGGTAAAATAGCATTGCCTAAATATGAAAAATCAAAATTCGACTAATTGTCATTCTGGCTTGTCCAGAATCTTTTTGAAAATTAAATCATTGATGAATTCATTGAAAATTAAAAATTTAAAATTGAAAATTGCTACCCATGTCTAAGATTCTCGTCACCGGAGGGGCAGGCTTTATAGGAAGTCACGTTGTCAAGCTTCTTGCTGACCAAGATCATGAAGTTGTCATCCTTGATAATTTATCTAAGGGGCACAAAGAATCTATCGACAAGAGAGCGAAGCTCATTGTTGGAGACATGGCCGATTCGGCAAAAACCAAAGAAGCGCTTTACGGCGTCGATGCCGTCGTCCACATGGCCGGCTTAATCGTTGTTCCCGAATCAGTTAAGAATCCGATAAAATATGTCAACAATAATGTTCTAGGGACGGTTAGCTTTCTTCAGTCGATGAGAGAAACTGGGGTTAAGAAAATAATCTTTTCTTCATCAGCCTGCGTTTATGGGACTCCTGACAGCTTACCGATTAAAGAAAATGCACCGCTTCATCCCGATAACCCCTACGGTGCCACAAAAGCATCAATCGAGTCTTTTCTCGGGACCTTTCATGCCAATTTTGATTTTGATGTTACAATCCTCCGCTACTTTAATCCTTATGGTCCCGGGGAGCTCCACAACCCGGAAACCCATGCGATCCCCAACTTCATAAAAGCGACTCTTGCCAAAAAACCGATTCCTCTTTATTGGAAAGGCGAACAGATTCGTGATTTTATCTACATCGAAGATCTTGTCCGAGCCCATACAGATGTTTTGGGTCTCTCGGGCTTTAATATCTTTAATCTCGGCACCCAGACAGGTATAAAAGTAAAAGATGTCGTCGATAAAATTTTTGAAATTGCGGGCTTCGAAGTGCCGATAGATAACCTTGGCAAGCGCCCCGGCGACATCCCCGCCAACTATGCGTCGAGTCAAAAGTTACATCAAGCCGTCGGTTGGAAGGCAAAAACAAATTTAGACGAAGGCCTCCAAAGCACCATCGATTTTTACAAAAAAGGACTTATTGATATATAATTATCTCTTATGAAAGGTGTTATCCTTGCCGGCGGTTTAGGCACCCGCCTTTATCCCTTAACCCACGCAACCAATAAGCATTTGCTCCCCGTTTTTGATAAACCGATGATCCATTACCCGATTCAGACTCTGGTTAACACCGGCATCGAGGAGATTCTTGTTGTCGTCGGTGGTCCGCACTCCGGAGACTTTATCAGAGTTCTCAAAAATGGCCAGGATTTTGGCATCAAACATTTAGAATATGCCTATCAGGATTCCGGTGACGGCGGTATTGCCGATGCTCTTCGCCTGGCGCAGGATTTTGCCGACAGCGATTCCCTTACCGTCATCCTTGGTGACAACTGTACTGACGCTGATATCAAAAAAGAAGTCAAAAATTTTAAAGGCGGGGCCCTCATTTTCCTAAAAGAAGTTCCCGACCCCCACCGGTTTGGAATTGCCGAGCTTGACCCCAAAGACAAAACCAAAGTTATCGACATTGTCGAAAAGCCCAAAAAGCCAAAGACAAATTTGGCCGTTACCGGCGTTTACATCTACGACAGTAACGTCTTTCACCACATAGAAACTATTAAGCCTTCCGCCCGCGGCCAGCTGGAAATAACGGATGTTAATAATATTTATATAAAAGAAGGCAACTTGCGCTGGGCGCCGCTTAATGGGTTTTGGTCCGACGCCGGCACATTTGAAAGTCTCTATAAGACTAATGTTTACTGGGCAAGAAAAAATTTCGGCAAAGAGGAAAAAGAATTGACCACTTTCTAAATGCGTCTCCTTGTAACCGGTGGCGCCGGATTCTTAGCCCTTATGAAGTCGTTATGGGTTTTTCAAAATACCCATAACAGCGCAGTAAGGCGCAAAACCAACACAAATCATGAGTAAACTTCTTATTACTGGCGGTGCTGGTTTTATAGGCTCCAACTTCATTCACTATTGGTTAAACAATCACCCGGATGATCAAATCGTCAATTACGATAAACTAACCTACTCCGGCAACCTTGAAAACCTGAAAGACGTTGAGTCGAATAAAAATTATTCCTTCACTCGCGGCGATATTGCCGATGCTAAGAAAATTAGCAAAGCGCTGGAAGGCATTGATACAGTTATCAACTTTGCCGCCGAAAGTCATGTCGATAGATCCATTTTAGACCCGGCGCCGTTTATCTTAACCAATGTCGTCGGCACCCAAGTTCTCCTTGATGCGGCCCGTGACGCAAAAGTTAAAAGATTTCATCACATCTCAACAGATGAAGTTTTCGGCGCGCTACAGCTTGATTCTAAAGAAAAATTTACAGAAACTACTCCCTATAATCCCCGCAGCCCGTACGCTGCTTCAAAGGCTGCCTCGGATCATCTCGTCCGGGCCTACTTTCACACTTACGGTCTTCCCGTCACCATTTCCAATTGCGCCAATAATTTCGGCCCATACCACTACCCTGAAAAACTTATCCCGCTGGCTATCACCAATATTTTAGAAGGTAAAAAAGTTCCCGTTTACGGCGACGGCCTTTATGTGCGCGAATGGCTCTATGTCGAAGATCATTGCTCGGGCATCGAAAAAGTTTTGGAAAAAGGCAAGGTCGGTGAAACTTATCTCATTGGCATCGACATGGATCTTCCCAATATCGAAATTATCACAAAGATCATCAAACTGTTAGGCGCCAGTGATGATCTTATCGAATATGTTAAAGATCGTCCCGGACATGACAGGCGCTACGCTATCGATGCTGCCAAAATTAAAAAAGAGCTTGGTTGGAAACCCAGATATGATTTCGATGAGGCCCTGGCTCTCACCGTCAAATGGTATCAAAATCACCAAGATTGGTGGCAAAAACTTAAAAATAAAAATTACGAAGATTATTATAAAAAGCAATATATAATAAGGTAGTGAATTATAATTATTTAAACCTCGAAAACCAAAAAGACCTGATAGACGGAGTTATTATCCGCAAACTGCTAATCCACAAAGATGAGTCCGGCAGCCTAATCGAAACCCTAAGGCGTGATTGGCCGGATGTCTATAACCAGAATGATCTTTCTTTCGCTATGCAGTATTTGTCCGTTACCCCGTCGGGGTTTGCCCGCGATGAAGACAAATGGCACGTCCACAAACTGCAAAAAGACCGCTTTATTTGTGTTTCCGGCCAAGTTGTAACAGCTATTTACGACCCTAGAAGTGGCTCCAAAACAGAAGGAAAACTCAATCTTTTCTTAATGGGTTCCACAAAAGAAGAAGAAATGCTCTTGGTCGTAATTCCCGAAAATACCTATCATGGCTTTATGGTTGTCTCCAAAGACCCCGGTTATCTTCTAAATTTCCCAACGCAACTCTATAATCCCCAAGACGAAGGCCGTATCCCAAACACCCAATTTTCTTGGGCAAAAGTCCGGCAAGATTTTAACCTGCCAAACCCCAAGTAATGGCTAAAACCAAAATTGCAGTCATCGGTGCCTCGTCCATGGTTGGATCCCGTTTTTGTGAACTCTCCGCTGATAACTTTGAATTGGTACAAGGCGACCTCCATGGACAAAATCAAATAGACATTATTGACAGGCGGTCTGTGGATAATTTTTTCCAAAACCATAATTTTGACTGGCTTATTCTCTTTTCGGCATACACCGATGTTGACGGGGCCGAAAAGCAAAGAAACGACAAAACCGGCATCTCGTGGAAAATCAATGTTGACGGCGTAAAAAACATCGTCGCCGCATCTAAAAAATACGGCCGAAAATTAATTTTCATCTCCACAGATTTTGTCTTCGAAGGAACAAGCGGACCCTATCCGGAAGATGCCCCCGCCGGCCAAAACCCGCGCAAGATTTCTTGGTATGGTCTTACAAAAGTTGAAGGGGAAAATATCGTACTTACCAGTTTGCCCGATTCAATAATCCTTAGAATTGCCTATCCCTATAGAGGGAAATTCGAAGAAAAAGACGATATTGCCAAGCGATTTTTAAAGCTTTACAGGGACCAAAAAATGTATCCTGTTTTCGCTGATCAAATCATTACCCCGACATTTATCGACGATCTTGCTCCCGCCGTAAAACTCCTCATCGCAAAAGGAGAGTCGGGAATATTTCATTTAGTAAGTCCTCTGCCGACTACGCAATTTGATTTTGCCAGAAAGGTAATAGAAGTCTTTGGAGGAGATCCAAACGTTGTCCCGAAAGGATCAATCATCGATTTCTTGAAAAAACCAGGAATCACTCCGCGGCCGATAAAAGGCGGCCTTAAAGTCGATAAGATAAAAAAACTTGGCTTCACTCCCACTTCTTGGGACAAAGGGCTCGAGATAGTCTTTCGCCAGTCAAAAGGTCAATTGATTTAGCCCCTTATTTTTAGCTAAAATACCCTAATGACGCTTACTGTAGTTGGCGCTGGTTATGTTGGCCTTGTGACAGCCGCCGTCTTTTCCGAACTTGGCAATAAAGTTTTTTGCGTTGATGTCGATAAAAGTAAAATCGAGAGCCTTAAAAAAGGCAAGATGCCGTTTTTCGAACCATCGCTGCCGGAATATATCCAAAGAAACGTCACCGCCAAACGTTTATTTTTTACCGCCACCTACGCTAAGGCTATCCCGCAGTCCCAGGCCGTTTTCATCTGCGTTGGCACTCCCCCAAAAAACGATGGGGAAGCAGACCTTTCCTATCTTTTTGCCGCAGTCGAAGAAACCGCCAAAAACCTTTCCGGTTACACCTTAATTACCATCAAAAGTACAGTCCCCATCGGTTTTGAAAATGAGCTTGAGAATACCGTTAAAAAATACGCCAAAAATAATTTCGAATTTGCCGCGTCGCCGGAATTTCTAAGAGAAGGCACGGCCATTGAAGACACTCTCCATCCCGACCGCATCGTTATCGGTACCACGTCCAAAAGAGCCCAAAAAGTTTTATTGGAACTTCATGCCCCGATTCCCGGCGAGAGAATCATCTGTGACACGAGAAGTGCTCAACTCATTAAGTATGCCTCCAATGCGCTCTTGGCCACTAAAGTTTCTTTCGCCAATGCCATTGCTGCTATATGCGAAAAAATCGGCGCCGACGTCCAAAAGGTAATGGAAGGGGTTGGAGCCGACAAACGTATCGGCAGGTCCTTCCTTTATCCCGGCGTCGGTTATGGCGGTTCTTGTCTCCCCAAAGACGTTTTGGCCTTTATCGCCATCGGCAAGCACTTTAATTACGATTTTGATCTCTTAAGAACTGTCGATGCCATAAATTTCGGGCAAATAGAGAATTTTGTCAACAAAATAAAAATTGCTCTAGGCGCAAGAAGCAGTGAGGGGAGAAGTCTAAAAGATAAAACCCTTGGAGTCCTGGGCCTTGCTTTCAAGCCAAATACCGATGATATGCGTGAAGCCCCTTCAGTAAAAATCATCAACCGTCTTCTCGATCTTGGGGCAGAAGTTAAAGCCTACGATCCGCAAGCGATGGCTAGTGCCAAAAAGCTTTTGCCAAACGTTAAATACGCCAAAGACTTAAAAGGTGCAATCAAGATGGCCGACGCCATGGTCGTCATTACCGAGTGGCGCGAGTTTTCGGAAATGGATCTAAAAACGGTAAAAAAACTTCTCAAAAAACCAATCATTATCGATGGCCGCAACATTATAGATAAGGAAAAAGCCCTAAGCCTCGGTTTTAAATACTACGGGGTCGGCCGATGAAAAAAGCTTTAATAACAGGCGTCGCCGGATTTGTCGGCAGTTACCTCTCCCAGTATCTGCTTTCGCAAAAGATAAAGGTCTTTGGCTTTTACCACCCCGAGCACTCTACCGCTAATTTAAATCACCTGAAGGCTAAAATTAACCTCATTCCCTGCAATATTCTCGATAAAAAAAGGGTGGGAGCTGAAATTAGTGAAATAAAACCCGATTATCTCTTCCATCTGGCCGCTTTTTCCTCTCCGTCGCAAAGCTTTAAGTTTCCGCGCCAGACTTTTGAAAATAACGTTTTTGGCCAGCTTAACCTTCTCGAAGCTCTCGTTAAGATAAAATCAAAAGCAAAAATTTTGATTATTGGTTCTTCCGACGAGTACGGCAATGTCGCCAAAAAAAAATTGCCAGTTAGTGAAGAAAATCCGCTTTTACCCCTTTCACCCTATGCCGTTTCCAAGGTTGCCCAGGATATGCTAGGGCTTCAGTTTTACCTAAACTACGGCTTGGCAATTGTTAGGGTACGCCCCTTCAACCACATTGGCCCCCGCCAATCTCAAGCTTTTGTAATCCCTTCTTTCGCCACCCAAATAGTCGCTTTAGAAAAACAGGGCGGCGGGGTAATGAAAGTAGGCAACCTTAGAAGCGCTCGCGATTTTACCGACGTCCGCGATATGGCGAGAGCCTACCTGCTTGCGCTCGATAAGGGCAAAAGCGGGGATGTCTACAATATTGGTTCCGGCAAAGTGGTCCAAATCGGAGCAGTCCTGAAAATGATGCTCTCACTGGCAAAAGCCGACATTAAAATAAAACAAGACAAAAATTTGGTCCGCCCCACCGAAATAATTTACTGTGATTACACCAAATTCAGGCGCCAAACGGGTTGGCGGCCAACTGTTCCCATTGAAACTACCATTTCTGATACAATTGAATACGAAAAAGGAAGAGTATCACGGGAATCAGGAGTACCACGGGTACCACGTGCTATAAATCAAAAAAGCTCGTGATACTCGCTCGCCCGGCGAAGCCTCGGCGAAGCGGGGTGGTACCCTGACAACTCGTGGTATTCTTGAACATACCCATGGTACAAAAACGCGCTCTCATCACTGGAATAACCGGTCAAGACGGTTCGTACTTGGCCGAATTTTTACTCTCCAAAGGTTACAAAATTTATGGCTTAACCAGAAGAACTTCGACCCCCAATTACGAGCGCATCAAGCATATCCAGGACCAAATCGAGTTAATTCCCGGGGATCTTCTGGACCAACAATCCCTAACCTCGGCTGTTTTCCAGTCAAAACCGGACGAAGTTTATAACCTCGCCGCCCAAAGTTTCGTCGCTACTTCCTGGTCTCAACCCGTCTTAACCGGCGAATTTACTGCTCTTGGTGTCACCCGCATGCTTGAGGCGTTAAGGCAAGCCAAGCCGCATGCCAAATTTTATCAGGCATCCTCTTCGGAAATGTTTGGTAAAGTAGCCGAAACCCCCCAAAATGAAAAAACCTCATTCCACCCTCGCAGCCCTTATGGTGTCGCTAAAGTCTACGGGCACTGGATCACCATCAATTACCGGGAGTCATACGACCTTTTTGCCGTTTCCGGAATCCTTTTTAACCATGAATCTCCCCGCCGCGGGCTGGAATTTGTCACCCGTAAAATTTCCCATTCGGTCGCCAAGATCTACCTTAAAGAGCAGGATCATATCGTCCTTGGCAACCTGGACGCCAAACGGGATTGGGGTTTTGCCGGCGATTATGTCCAGGCCATGTGGCTGATGTTGCAGCAGGCAAAGCCGGACGATTATGTTGTGGCAACGGGCGAAAATCATTCGGTAAAAGAATTTGTGGAAGAGGCCTTCAAGGTAATAGGCATTTCCGACTGGCAAAAATACGTTAAAACCTCAAAAGAGTTTATAAGGCCTGCCGAGGTCGATTTTTTAATTGGCGATAGCACTAAAGCCCGCAAAGTTCTAGGCTGGAAGCCGCAGGTAAATTTTAAAGAACTTGTTGAAATGATGGTCAAATCAGATATTAAACTCCTCGAGAAAAACCACCGATGAGATTGGTCGTTAACATTCCCACTTACAACGAGAAGGATAACATTGCTTCTTGTATCAAAAATGTCCTTGCCCAAGCAAAGAATCTGAAGGGCATCGATTTGCATGTCCTCGTTTCCGACAGCCGCTCGCCGGACGGCACTGCCGATATTGTTAAAAGAATCGCAAAGCAAAATCCCAAAGTTCATTATCTGGATGTTGTCCAGCGGGGATTAGGGGTCGGTCTTATCAAAGGCCACCAGTACGCTATCGCAAGACTCAAGGCCGATATCTTAGCCCAGATGGATGGCGACCTTTCTCACGATCCCGCCTCACTGCCGCCAATGGTCTCTTTAATCGGTGAAGGTTACGATTTGGTTAACGGTTCAAGGCTCACAAAAGGCGGCAAAAATCTTTTAGGCTGGCACCGTAGGCTTTTTACCTGGGGCTCTGCCCTTTATTGTAAATTAAGCTGGGGAACATTTAATATTACCGAATACACCACATCCTACAGGGTTTTTACCAAAAAGCTTTTTGAAAAAATCGACTTAAATAAAATTCCTTGGCATTCAAAAACTTATATCATCCAGCCGACTTTTCTCTATGCCGCAATCCAGGCTGGCGCCAAAATCAAAGAGATTCCGATAATTTTTACGGACCGTAAAAAGGGTTATTCAAAAGCAAAAATAATCGGTTACACCTTGGACGTTTTAAAGTTTGGCGTCAAGGTTCGTCTGGCTAAATCAATCACTTTCGTTAAATTTTTAATTGTCGGCACAGCCAGCTATTTCTTAAACGCTGTGGCACTTGGCCTTTTATACCGGGGCCAAATCTACTTCTTAAAAGTCCTACCCTCGCCAATCCTCGCGTCTCTTCCGACTATCGAATCGGCTCCCAAATTTGCTTTTCTGACTATCGACAGACTTTTTGTGGCATCAGTAATTTCCATTGAACTTTCGATAATTTTTAATTTTTTCGCTCACGAAAACTGGACGTTCAAAGACAGATCACACAAGGGGCTTGCCGTCTTAAGGCTTTTAAAATTTAACTTTTCATCAATTGCCAGTCCGATTATCCAACTGACTTCCATACTAATTTTTGCTCACGCCCTAAATCTTAGCGAGCAAATCGGCTTAGCCGTCGGCGTCATCTTAGGACTATTTGTCAATTACTCAATCAACATGCTCTGGATCTGGAAAGCCCACCCAAAGCGTGTATAGTCATTTATGAAGATTGACAGAAAAAGATTTGAAATCACTATCCTTACCGTCCTTATTCTGGTTGCCGTTTTCTTCCGTTTTTGGCAAATCCGTGATTATGTCGTGTTCCTCGGTGACGAAGGCCGCGACATGATTATCATGAGAAACATGGTTAAAGATATACGGCCGGTTTTTCTCGGTCCGACAGCCTCTGTCGGCGGCTTTTACTTGGGCCCCGTTTACTATTGGATGGCCGCTCCCTTTTTAGCCCTCTCAATGTTTGACCCGGTTGGCCCGGCGGTTATGGTTGCCGCTTTTGGTGTTGCCACCGTTTTTCTTCTTTACAAATTTTTAAAAGAAGTTTCCGGTTTTTGGCCAGGAGTACTGTCCGGCCTCCTCTATGCAACCGCCCCCTTAATTGTCAGATATTCCCGGTCTTCGTGGAATCCTAATCCGCTTCCCTTTTTTGCCCTTCTTCAAATCTATTCAATTTATCTGGCTATTTCCAGAAAAAAACCTCTCTATTTCTTAATTGCCGGATTAAGTTTTGGAATCGCCATCCAGCTTCATTATTTGGCGATTATGCTTATTCCAATCTCGTTTTTAATTATTGCCCTAAATTCTAATTTTAAAAGCTGGGCTAAGACTGCCATTTTGCTAACAGTCGGCGCGGCTGTCACTTTTTCTCCATTTCTAACTTTTGAAATAAGACACAACTTCCCAAATTTCAAAACAATTTTTGAGTTTGTTACTCGCCAGTCAACTCACGGTTACGGGAGCTCAAACCTTATCTGGATAATTTCCAACTCTGGGAACATATTTTTAGAAGAAATCTCAAAACTTAGAGGAACGCCTCTTACCGAATTTGTTTTTTGGTTTCTTGCGGCCGCTGGCATTATCATCCTTTCTAAAAACTGGCAGAATACGGGGAAAAAACTGGTTTTTACAATCAGTGTCATCTGGTTCTTAGGGGGGCTCGCGGCTTTACGATTTTATTCCGGCCAGCTTTTCGACTACTATTACGGTTTTATGTTTCCAGCGCCCTTCCTCATTTTTGGAACCATAGCGGGAGATCTTTGGCGAAGAAACGTTTTCAAGCTGATTTTTATCTCCTTTACAATTTTTGCCCTTGCAGTATTTTTAGAAAATGGTTTCTGGCGTAGTCCTCCAAACCGCCTGATCGACCAAACGGTAAGAGTTAGCGATTTCGTCATAGAAAAGGCCCAGAACCAGCCTTATAATTTCGCTCTTATTTCCGCAAACAATAGCGATCACGCCTATCGCTACTTCCTTGAAATAAAAGGTGCAAAACCTTTGGATTTAGAAACGATGGTTACCCAACAGCTCTTAGTGGTTTGTGAATCTAAAAAGTGCGCGCCGCTTGGCCATCCTAGCTGGGAAATAGCGGGTTTTGGTAGGGGAGAGATAAGTGGAGAATGGCAGCTTCCGGATATCGGCATCCGTGTTTTTCGCCTAACCCATTGGCCCGGCGCACCTAACCCGGCCGGTAAGCCTGCCGTCAAAGGACAATGAAACTAAAACACGTCACATCCTCTCGCCAGTTTGATAAAAAATTCATCGACCAAATTTTCGCGCTTACCGATAGGGTAAAAAAAGGAAAATTCGCCAAAAATACCCTTGGCGGGAAAATTTTGGCATCTCTCTTCTATGAGCCTTCTACAAGGACTAGGTTTTCTTTCGAATCGGCCATGCTGCGGCTCGGCGGCAAGGTTATTTCTACCGAGAACGCCAGTGAGTTCTCTTCAGCCGCAAAGGGGGAAACTCTTCAAGATACAATCAGGGTAGTAAATTCATACGCCGATATAATAGTCCTTCGTCATCATACCACTGGCTCTTCTAATATCGCCGCCAACATTTCAAAAATACCCGTTATCAATGCCGGCGACGGCAACGGGGAACACCCGACACAAGCGCTTCTGGATCTCTACACCATTTTTTCAAAATTCCCGGCCTTTGACTGGTCCGCCTCTGGCGGAAAATTTACCATCGCCATGGTTGGTGACCTTCTAAACGGCCGTACTATCCATTCTTTGTCTTACCTCCTTTCACTTTACCCGAAAGTCAAAATTATTTTTGTCTCCCCCAAAGCCCTTGCTATTCCCAGCGTGCTCAAAGATCATCTTGTTAAATCCAGAATCGATTTTCGCCAGATCGAGGATTTGGACCTTGCTTTTAAAGATGCGGACGTTATCTATCAGACAAGAATTCAAAAAGAACGGTTTACGAGCCCGAAAGATTACAAGAAATATTTCGGGAAGTTCATTATTAATGCCTCCAGTTTGAAAAAAATTAAACCCAAATGTATCATCATGCACCCTCTTCCCCGCGTTAACGAAATTAGTCCCCAAGTAGATAGCGACCCCCGGGCCCTTTATTTTGAACAGGCAGCAAATGGTGTCTATATTAGAATGGCCCTTTTGCTTTACCTCCTTGCCCCGTCGCAAGTTTAAGCAGCTTTTTTCGGCCTTTGACAAAGCATAGTCAACTTTAGATAATAGTTTCCAATGTCGCAAAAACCCCATCTCTCGGTCGTTATCCCTGCCTATAATGAAGAACCTAATTTTGCCAAAGGGGTACTTGCCAGTGTACCCAAGTATCTTGAAAAACAAAATTATTCATCTGAAATTATCATTGTCGACGATGGCTCAAACGATCAGACGGCTAAGCTTGCAGAAAGCTTTGCCCGCCAATACAAAAATGTGCGCGTTATCAAAAACCCTCATCAGGGCAAAGCGCAAACCGTCAAAAAGGGCATAGAAGAGGCAAATGGCGACTTTATCCTCTTTACTGATTTTGATCAAGCTACTCCAATTTCCGAAATTGAAAAACTCATGCCGTATTTTCCCCAGTATGATATCGTTATCGGTTCTCGGCAACTGCCCGGTGCCAAGCGTCAAAAGGAACCTATCCATCGTCACTTAATGGGGCTGGTATTTAATTTAGTAGTCCAGACAATCGCTGTTAGGGGAATTTGGGATACCCAAGCAGGGTTCAAGTGCTTCAAGGGTCCTATCGCCAAAGATCTTTTTCAAAATCTTAAAGTTTACGGCCAGGGTAAACAAGTCCATGGAGCTCTGGTTACCGCCTTTGACGTTGAACTGCTCTTTATTGCCAAGAAGAAGGGCTACAAAATAAAAGAGGTGCCGATTGTCTGGAAACATGTCGCCACTACCAGGGTAAACCCGCTTAAAGATTCGGTAAGAATGTTTCGAGACGTTGTCAAAGTTCGCCTCAATGACCTGCGCGGTGTCTATCGCGTCATTTAATGGTAAAAAACCTTGCACTGTCGGTTCTGCTCCTCCTGGCTTTGTTATTCCATCTCTATAAACTCGATATCGGTTTTAATTTCAATCACGATCAGCAAATCACGGCCCTAGCTTCTTATGATTTCTTTAAATTCCAAAAAATTTCCCTCATCGGCCAAGAATTATCGTTCCAGGGGTTTTTCCTTGGCCCTTTGCACAGCTGGATATCCTTTATCCCTTACGGCTTATGTAACCTCAAACCCGACTGCGTCCCTTATTTTTTCGCCGCCATCGGCCTTTTCACCGCCCTTATCCTCTATCTTGTTTCAAAAAAAATATTTGGCGCCAAAACGTCTCTAATTGTAACTTTCATTTATACTTTTTCTTTTGTAACCCTAGACTGGGAAAGGGGGGCCAGCAGCAACTATTTTCTCTTCCTCTCCTCACTTGGGCTTCTATATTGCCTTTACAATTATTTTGGGGGGAAAAACAAATATTTGTTAATCGGCAGTTTTTTGGCAGGGGTTGCCGCCGTTAACTTTAACCCTGTCTTCATTTTTTCGTCCCTAGCCTTTTTGTTAACGTCGCTGCTGCGCTCTGGAAGAAGCCCAAAAATTTATCTCTTGTCTTTTGCCCTTTATCTATCTAATTATCTGCCTTTAGTAATTTTCAATTTTCGCCATAATAATTTACTTTTAAATTCAATTTTAAAATTTGCCGAGCAAAATGTGGGCGAAATCGATTACGCTTTTAAGGTTGCCGCTCTAGCAAGAACGCTGATTTATTTTATCTCGAACTATCTGTTTCAATCGGCTAATATTCTTTTTGTAATATTTACCCTAGCCCTTTTGGCAATTGCTGTCCGTAAAATTTTTAAAAGCCAAAGCAGATTTTTATCCTACTTTCCAATCTGGATATTAATTGTTTTTCTGGGGTTTATTTTTTATAGAGGCCATATACCTGATTATTATTTTATACAAATCATTCTCCCTTCTATAGTTCTAATTGCCTTCGCTCTTAGGAAAAATTTTCTCTTGTTTTTAATCTTCGTAGTTAGTTTCGCTTTTACAAATATCAACAGATTGCATAGCTATGAAAATAGTACCGGATATAAAGTAAAAAAAGAAGCTATAAACTACGTAATTAAAGACACTGCCGAAAATTCATTTAATGTCTACTTCGATATGCCCCCTGGCGCCAATACCGGCTATGCTTACCTTTTCAAAGCCCATGATAGGGAACCCGTAGAAGGCGGCAAAAATCTATACATTCTCGAACTGGTTGACCCTTGGAGGTTTAATTTGGCAAAGTACAAAAGGTCTTTTCCCGACAAAACCTTAAACACCAAAACCTTTAGCTTTCTCCACGTAATTTCTATTAAATAATTAATCCACGTGCATGCCTGGAGCGTACTTGACATAAAAATAGTCCATGTATTCAGTTTCGCCAGATGCTGGATTTTTAATGACTACCGCCACCGTACTGTCTTTAGGGTAAGTTGTATCTTTTGGAAAGACCATGCTTGACCCATTTTCTTGTAAAGCTTCTGGTAGGTTAGGGGTTATTTTTATTTTTTGTCTACCTATTCTCTCAACATTTGCTGGAACTCTATGAGCATCATTTATAATCTTTTTCCATACATCAGGTCCTCCGACCTTACCTTTTATAACGTATATTGCTACGTCCCCTGGAGACACTCCCTTTGGTCTATTAAAATCAACGACTACGGCCACGTTTCCATCAAGAATCTCCTTCGGTCCTCTTGGAGAAAGTCGAAAAAATGTTTGTTCGTCACCAGGCCTTTCCAGAAAAAGAGTTTGAGGGTGAGATTCACTATTGAGTTCATCTCCTACTTGCAGCTTTACGATCCTACCGGTCGAGTCACTGCCTTCAGGAAGACCGATAATCAAAAATTGAGGCCCGCTCTCTGTTATGAGAGTACTTAGATCAGCCATGCCAGGGAATGGTTCACCGGGAGTTCTGCTTAGACCTTTGCTAATTACATAACCATCCGGGTCAACAAGTTGCCATAACACTCTATCATTACCTCTATCTCCTGAAACATGAGATACAGAGAATCTGATTTGTTGGCCGTTTTCAGCAGGAAACCAAAAAGCCTTAGGCTTTCCATCTCCTAAATCAATATTTACAGAACCACCGTCGATCTTTATTTGTCTTGCGTCTAAACCGGCCAGTTCAGGACGTTCGTCAACAATTTTTTTGGGTAACGGAATTAACCTATCTGTCTCAACTGATTCATCCCCGCCGCCCGCTTCAGCTCTTCCGGGTCTTCCTAATACTGCGGCACCAGCAAGTCCAGC
>JACPKK010000046.1 GCA_016187105.1 Candidatus Curtissbacteria bacterium
CGTTTTTGTGACCGAGAAGTTCTTGGACTGACCGAAGATCCGCCCCGTTCATCAGTAAATCAGTCGCGAATGAATGCCGCAAAACATGCGGCGTCGCCTTCACCGGCAGTCTCGCTTTGTGCACATACTTGTCAATTAGTCGCTGCACCGATCGTGGCGAGAGCCGCATTTTCTCTCCGTTTATAATAGGGGTCTGGTTCCCCGCATAACGGATAAAAAGGGGGTTAAAACTGTCAGCCCGTTTTGCTAAATATTTCTCCAGCCAAATTGCCGCCCTGTCCGAAATAAAAACCACCCGCGGCCGCTGACCCTTACCAATAACTCCAAATTCTTTTCGTTCCAAATTTACTTGGTCCCGATTTAGTCTGCAAAGCTCGCTCACCCGAAGGCCGGTCGAAAAAAGCATTTCCATCAAAGCTTTGTCGCGAATCCCACGCTCCTTGGAAACATCCGGCTGGGCCAAAAGCCGTTCCAGTTGATCCCGATCTAAAAATTTGAGACTTCTTGATTCAACCTTTGGCAAATCAATTTTCTCCGGCGCCACCACCTTCAAATCCTTTCTTATCAAATACTTGAGAAATGATCTAAGGGCAATCACATAATAATTTTGGGTTACCTTTTTAAGCGGCAAGCCCCCGTTTGGACTATTAAAATGAGCCAAATACACACGATATTTGCGCACAAGATCAACAGTTATATCTTCCGCTCGACTAATTGGACAGTTGGCATTCGACCAAGCCGCAAAGTTTTCCAAATAATGCCGGTAATCGCGGATCGTTAGGGGAGAGAGGTTCCTTTCAATCTCTAAATACTCCAAAAACTCATCAATAAGCCCGGGCAAGTCGAAATTCATAACTTAACTCTAAACTCTTAACTCTAGCCCCGAAGGGGACTATCAACATTGTACGACGCTTCCAGATTCAAAATCAATAGGCATCGAACCTATCCCCGCAATTCTGCGACAAAAAGAAAAACTCGACAATTATCAGGCAAAATTGATAAAATATTAGGAAAGCCAAAATGGCTAACCCAAAGTATAAAAGAGTCCTTCTAAAACTTTCCGGCGAAGCTTTCATGGGAAAGCGCGATCACGGCATTGACCCCGAATTTACAACTTGGCTTGCCCGCGAAATCGCGAAAGCCCACAAGGGCGGCGCCCAAATTGCCGTTGTCGTCGGCGGCGGCAATATCTTCCGCGGCACCTCTGCCGAGGAAAACGGGCTCGAACGCACCGTCGGCGATTACATCGGCATGCTGGCCACCATCATGAACTCTCTGGCGCTCCAGGCTGCGCTGGAAAAAGAAAACCAGCCAACCCGTGTCCTTTCGGCTCTGGAAATTAAGGACGTCTGTGAACCTTATATCCGTCGCCGGGCCGTCCGCCATCTGGAGAAGGGGAGAGTTGTCATTTTCGCCGGCGGCACCGGCAACCCTTTCTTTACTACCGATTCGGCAGCTGCCTTGCGCGCCCTGGAAACCGAATGCGAAATCATCCTAAAAGCTACCCAAGTCGACGGCGTTTACGACAAAGACCCCAAAAAACACGCCGACGCTAACAAATTCTCAAACCTCACCTTTGCCGAAGCTATTGCCAGCAAAGATATCGAAATTATGGATAACAGCGCGCTTTCCCTGGCTATGGACAACAAAATCCCGATTATCGTTTTTGATTTGGCCAAAGAAGGCAATATCGAAAAAGCCGTCGAGGGCGTTAAACTCGGCACTTTAATCTCGTAAAGTAAATTACTGCCCCATAGTATTTTCTGTCAATTTCTGTTATAATTCTGCAACTATGCCGGAAAAAACTACGCACGAATTAGAAAGTATAATCTCGCGTCCCAGATTCTTAAGAGAAATAGCCAGAGAGGCTAAAAAGCGTGGCGAGCTTCACCTAATCCTGCCGCCAGTCATGCGTCATCTGGCAGTACCGGCATCTGATAGCCCGCTCCGAGAAGCCCGAACCCTTTGCTGGATATGGACTGAAGACAATCTTCCCGACGGATCTTTACTCCGAGAACTTCGCTGGCTGGGATACGATCTAATCGTCCAATCCCGTACTTTAGAAGAAATCAGCAAGGCTCTACCTGATTATGTCGCAACATATTTACCAGAAGCCCGTGATCTGCCAATCAAAATATTTCCATCGTTAAAAGAAAGAATCTCCTACGTCCGCCAAATTGCCAGCTAACCTCATCAAGCCCGCCAAAGGGCCTAGGACGGCTTTTTGCTGTCTCAATAAGCTAAATGATCATCTTACGCCATGCTATAGTGTAAACAAAGTGCACTATTCGCGAAATTCTTTTCGCACAGTATAGTGCTAAAAGTGGCTAAAAAAGTCTATCGCTAACAAACAGGGGATAAGTGGATCAAAAGCTACAAGATCAAAAATAAAAGATAAAAGATCAAAAATAGAGGCAAGTCGAAAATTTTAAGTGTTAAAAATCGTATATCTTAAATCTTATATTTTGTATCTATCTCCTATCTCACGCAGGCTTTACGTCGCAAAAGTATCATTGTACGACGCATTAGATAAATAGAGACATCCGTCTTCTGGGGAACATAAGCGGACAAACTCCGACAATTATAAAACCATTAACTACTAACTATTCACCATTTACTGCCCTTAATCTGGCCCTTCCCCGGAAAACCTAAAAACCTACTTTTCACCATTAGCAGTCTTTTCTTTAATCCGCCAAAAGTTTTCAGAGCAAACACATTGGAGAATAGATAGGCCGATAACTCTCTACTCTAAAGCGCTGCATAGCAAAAAACCGTTAGGCCCGCAGTCCCGAGC
>JACPKK010000056.1 GCA_016187105.1 Candidatus Curtissbacteria bacterium
GCGATTAATGTGACTTCTTGGAACTTTTCTTTGACCATTTGGGCTGTGCCATCGCGAGAATTGTTGTCAACAACAAAAACCTCGGCTTTTATATCTTTGATTGCGGTATTGACGGACGTGAGGCAATCAGCCAGGAGTTCTTTGGTATTGTAAGAGACAATAATAATAGACAGGGCCCTGCGGTCCTCAATATGCACTTTGTTCATATTTGCGGGCCTAGTGAAAGGTTCATTTTAACTTGCACCTACTTGGCGGTAAACGCGGTCGAGCTCTTGCGAAATTTTCTTCCAGTTATAATCTTTGGCAACTAAACCATAGGCTGACGTCGCGAGCGATTTTCCAAGCGAAGAATTTTTTAAAACTTTGACAGTAAGGTCAGCAAGCGCCTGTGCCGTCTCCCCCACCATGGCTTCCCGGCCGTTTTTGATGTTGATTCCCTCGATTGCCAATTTGGTCCCGACAATAGGAGTTTTAGTTGCCATGGCTTCCAGTATTTTATATTTTGTGCCGCGACCATTCCTAATCGGCGCCAAAAGAACATTGGCATGACCGTAAGCGTTCCTGATATCTTCAACAGCGCCGTCGACTTTGATATCGGGCGATGCAAGCGCCAAAATGTCGGCTGGCGGATTGCGACCGACGATCCAAAGTTTACCGGTTTTAATCTGCGATTTAATTTTCGGCCAGATTTCCCAAACCAAAAATTTGGTGGCGTCGCGGTTGGGCAACCACTTGAAATTGCCGACAAAAAGAACGGTTGGCTTTGGGGGCCTTTGCCGTTTGGTTTTGGAAAAATGTTCGATATCGACACCGTTGGCAACGACGTCAACCTTAAGCCTTGCGTCTAGATTTTCAATAAATTTTTTGTCCTCGCCCGACATAGCCGCCAAGCGCTTAGCCTTTTTCCAGTAATATCTTTCCCACCATTTAATTTTAAAAACGTCCAAAAATAATAGGGGTTTTATAAAGAGAAGAAAACGCGGCAGACTTTCAACGAATCTTTGATAAACAAGATATTCGATAACTTGCTCGACTAAAAAAATCGGAGTTTTAGTTTTGGGAATGTTGGGCATGACGTAAAACGTTTCGGCGTGGATTAGATCATAAGCCTGGCCTGCCAACTCTTTTTTAATGCCGTTTCTGACGCCGATGTCAAAATAAATGCAAACCAAAAACGGAAAGGGGGTCAAGGCAGAGAGCAAGATATTTATCGGTGACCAGGCCCGGCGCCGTTTGAAGATGATGACCTTTTGACAGTAGGGTTTAAGATTTTTTAAATATTTTTCTTCCTCCTTATCGCGGACGAAAGAAACAAGGGTAATTTGGTGTTTTGGCGCCAGGTTTTTGAGGAGATTGTAAGTCCTGATTTGGCCGCCAGAAACAAGCGGGTACGGCAAATATGGGGTGATCATGAGGATTTTCATAGGTATATCAAAATTTAAAAATCAAAAATCAAAATTATTTTTTGCCTTTTAAAGTTAAAATACTCGTAGCGAATATCTTTGAGAATTCATCGAGCTCTTTTAAGAGCCAAGCTGCGTCATTTTTATTTGATCTACCCGTATCGCGAATAAGTGTTACCCAAAGCTTACTTTCATTAGATGACTTTAATGAATGATTAAAATAGTTTGTAAAGTCTTTTCGGGAACTTGATGCTGAAGCTTCAATGTAATTGCCAAGTATGCTTGTTCCGCTTCTGATTAACTGATCACCAATGACTCTGGAAGTGTTATCTTTTGGGAGTTTGTCGATAAACCTTATAAGTTTTAGGACAAAATTATATAACCTCTTTTTGAAATTAATTTTAAAGTTTAAATTGTCATTTTGCATTTTGATCTTTGATATTTGATCTACTTGCCGATGCAGTCTTTGAACATTTCAACAATGACGTAATCTCTTGTTTGGTCGATGACTTTACAGTGTTTGGCGAGATTTTGGATGCCGGCGTCGCCAACGTCAACCGAGACCAAATATTTGGTGCCTTCATCAATAAATTTTTCCAGCGACCGGTCGGTTATCGGATAACCGCGGCGATTTGTTTGGTAAAGGAAAGCGGCATCGCCATTGTAAGGAGCAATAACTGTGGCGTTTTTGGGAAGAAGCAGGTCTGCGGCTTGACCAGCTTTGATAATTTGGGGTTTATTGATCCAGAAGTAGCCTTTGACTTCAAAGTAACCAAAAGCAAATAGGCCAAGAACGAGGGCGATGGCGAGAGGCGGGCCAATAAATTTGTTGAAAGAGCCTGGTAAATTAAAAAGAAATTTCGTGCCAAGGGCCATAAAGATGGCAAAAACGGGAATGGCCGGAACTTGATAATAATCGTGGCGGATATTGCCGGAGGCAAAAACTACAAAGTAAAGGACGGCCGAGGCAAGAAGGCTCAAATAGAACAATTTTTCGCGACCGGGTTTTTGCAGCAGCCCCAGAAGAAAAAGGGGGAAGCCGCCGACAGTTAAAATTAATTTGCCCATGCGCTCAACCACTAACCAGCGGAAGAAAGCGCCTTTGAAGCGAATATTACCCTCGTTCAGCAAGAATCTGTAATTTGGAATGCCTTCGGGAAAACGGGCCATCCAAAGACGCCAGGCTATGAAAGGCAGAAGAGACAAGGCGATAAAGAACCAAAGCGGTAAAGTTTTGAAGGTTTTTATGCCATACTTATCAAAGGCCAGATAGGCAATAGGCAACATGAAGAATAAAGCGATCGGCCAAGTAAGGATGGCCAAATTAGCGAAAAATATAGAAGCCGCGCCCCAAAGCCAATTTTTGTCGTTTCCCAGCCATCTTATAAAAGTCAGGTAAAGACTAAGCAGGGCAAAAACCATGAGCGGCCCTGGAAGAATCGCCGAAGAGTAAAAAACGTTGTAAGGAATGGCGGCGAAAAAGAATGAGGCTAGAAGTCCAGCGGAAACGCCGGAAAAATGTTTGACTAAGAAATAAAGAAGAATCGTCGATCCCAGAGTTATAAAAACGGTAACAAGTCTGGCGTAAGTAACATTGATGCCGGTAACTGACCAAACTGCGGCAATTAGACTGTTATAGATGGGGAATTCAACGAAGCGATAGCGGTTGGGATTATCAAGACCATTAGCTTGAGTGGACATGTCATCGAATTTCGGAATGAGCGGGCTAAAGCCGTCTTTAATGAAGTTTCTGGCAACGGCGGCGGTATCGGCTTGGCGCCATGAATGCCAATCGGCAATGGGGCGATTAATTTTGTAGAGACGGAGGGCAAAGGCAAGAATTAAGATGGCTGCGAGTAAAAGAAATTCTATTTTTTTCATATCTTTATAGTCTAAGTGCGCTTACTCGAAGGCTAACTTCACACTTCTTTCCCATTCTCCTTAGAAGCTGTCAGCTTAATTGTGGCCAGTAAAATCGCCATCATTATCCAAAAAGTGTAGGCAACTTTTGAAGCTTCGAAGACGTCAATGTAGATGGCATTGACCAAAAGTCCGAAAATGGCGGCAATAAGTCCGGCAACGAGTGTGGCAAAAAACGGATCGGTAATTTTTTTGAAACTTTTGAGAGCCAAGTAAAGAGTATAGGCAATGATCCCGAAAAAGGATAAAAAGCCCAAAATGCCGGTTTCGCCAAGCGCCCTTAAGAAATCATTGTCGGTTGACTCTGCCTCGGTAAAATCTTCGATATTCCTCTTGGTTAACGTTGAATAGCCGGATCCAAAAAGCGGATTCCTGGTGAAGCCTTTGATCGCCTGCGGCCAAGTGTAATCAAGGCGGATGCCGGTGGAAAGATCATATTGAACGGCTGCTTGAGAATAAACTCTTGGCTTTGCTGCCAGAGTGGCGGGAATGGCGGTACCGTATCCAAACTCCGGAATATTTTCGTAGACATCCGCCGGCTGGGCAGTTTGGATGCCGGAAGAGGGCCTTGTGGTTGTCGGTTGTGCATCCGATTTTGAACCAACTTCTAAATAAGCAACTCCCGGCCCTTTGGGCGGTTCTTTCTTAAAAGGCTTTAAGGCAATTGAGGTCTTGAACCTATCGAGTTTTAAGACGTGGGCGAAGCGGTCGGAAAGATCGCCAAAGGATAGCATTGTGGAGATTGAAATGGCGATTACCAAAACCCAGCGTGAGAACGCCCAAAGCCAGCCATATCTTGCGGCAAGCAGAAAAAAGGCGATGGTGATTGAGACTAAATAAGCGATAAAGGAGGTTCTCGAGACAGTAAGGATTAAGAGCCAAAAGGCGGCAAGGCTGATTATTAAAAAAAGCAACTTTGGCAGTAAATTTTTAATAACTAAGGCAAAAGGAATGAAAATTGTCAAAAGAACCATGAGGTATGCCGCCAGATCGTAATGACCACCAAAAGTGGAGAGGACCCGAGCGTGTTCTGTTAAATAAAGTTTGACACCTTTGGAAAATTCTCGGTTCATGGTTGAAAAAGCCGGAAAGTAGAGATACCTCTGGCCAAAGCCATAAAGAGAAACGGCAAGAAGGACAACGGCCGACAAATAAATATATTTTTTGATTTGGTGTAGTGATTTTATCGATGAGAAAAAGATAAAAAAGACGGAAAAATATTCGATACGGCGGGCCCAATTGAAAAATAATTTAGTAATATGGATGTCGCTTTTGGGAACAGTTTCGGTAATAAAAATTGCGGCAACTGATGAAGCAAAACCCACGGCAATGTAGACTAGGATAGGGATAAGCAGTGGATTGCCGCGAAGGGTTACTTTTCTCCTTATGAGATGGACAATCCAAATTAAGAATGCAAAAGCGACCAGGAGATCGTCAAGACGCAGCCTGACGATATAGCCAGGGATTAGATCGGCGATGGGGATTTTCGGGTAAAGAGGGATAAAAATTAAAAGAGCAAAAGCAAGATATTCTAGAATATGGTTATCAAGCCAAGTCAAACTTGGTTTAAACCATTTTAAGCGCTTCGACATAAAATTTGGCGGTCTCCTTTCTACCTGCCTGCCGGCAGGCAAGGCCTAAAGCACCAAAGATGAGAATGCGGGCCAATGCTCCTATTTTAAGTAACAAACGGAGTATTTGCAAAGCCAATTTGCCTTTGTGTTTTTGGTAAATATAAAGGAGACCTTTGTATTCTCCGAGGATGGCATTTTTGGAGATTTTACCCATTGACCCCCTGCCGATGTGAATAAGTTTGGCGACGGGAGAATAGTAAATATCAAAACCATGCTTTTTAATGCGCATGCACCAATCGACATCCTCGCCGTACATAAAAATGTTGTCATCGAGCGGGCCGACTTTATCGATAACTTTTTTGGGAACCATGAGAGCGGCGCCGGTGAGCCAATCGACCTTATGCTCCTTCTTGTAGAAACGGTCGTGGTCGACATGATAGGGCTTAAGAAAATCGCCTAGAGGCAAATCGTCAATAAAGCTCATCCAGAGAAATATCCGCCAAAGGTCGGGCATGTAGCCGACTGACTGCTGGATAGACCGGTTTTCATTTAGGACAAGCGGGGCAATGGCGCCAAGGTTTTCGATTTGGCGGGCACGTTTAACTAAATTTTTGATCGGATCATCAATCAAGTAAGCGTCGGAGTTAAGAAGAAAAATAAACTCGCCGCTGGCTATTTTAATTCCTTGATTATTGGCTTTGGCGAAACCGAGATTATCGGAATTTTTAATGAGCTTTACTTTGGGGAATTTTTTGGCAACCATTTGGGGGCTGCCGTCAACGGAGCCGTTATCAATGACGATTATCTCGTAAGTTACCCCTTGCGCGTATTTATATAAGGAAGCAATCGCCTGCTCCAATAACTTTTTGGTATTCCAGTTAACGATGATAAAAGAGAGATCCATATTAATATTTGATATATTTTTTTGCGTATTGCCAGCTAGTTGCTAGGAAAACGCCGGCAAAAATAAAAAGACTGCCAAGAATAAAGGTTGGTGTTAACTTCTCGCCGAAAAAAATTATAGCAGAGGCACCAGCCAGGATAGTAACAGGGTAAAGAACAAGCGAGGAAATAAAGGCAGAAGTATTTTTTACAAGCCACTGATAGAGAAAAAAGAAGAGAATGGACGGAAAAGTGATAACTGACGCAAGGCTAAAAATCGAGCGGGCAGGTAGAGCGTCTATATTAAAAGTGGTTCTGGAAAGTTCCAACGGGACAAATATCAGCGCTATAGACGCCGTTACGATGAAATTGAAAAAACAAATCAATTGGGGGGAATAAATATTGCTTATTTTTCTTGAGACAACGGTATAAGTTGACCAAAGGATTAAACCTGAAAAGACTAACAAATTGCCAAGAGGCGAGCCGAAGGAGAGGACATCTTGAGATTTTAGGGAACTGTTAAGAAAAACGGCAAGGCCAACAAGGGTAAGAATCAACCCGTAGATTTGGTAGCGTGAAAGCTTTTCTTTTAAATAAAAATAGCCAAGGACTGCCACAAGCAAAGACGTTGGCAGGTAAATATTTTGGGCCATAATGATACTGGTCTTGCCAATGCCGAAGGCAAATGCTATCCAGTTTGCGGCAAAGAGAATGTTTGCGGCAAACAGGTATTTTTTGCCTTCTTTAAGCGATAGCTTGTTATAGATGAAAGGCAACATTACCATAGCCGCGAAAAGTCCACGTAAAAAAACGAGTAAAACGGGAGGAAAAAAGTGGAGCGTAAATTTTATAAGCGGGGCACCACTACCCCCTATGAGTGAGATGAGGAGAAAAACTATTAGTGTCATTGGAAAAGACGGGCGCGGCCGAGGCGGTAATGAAGATCTTTGTTTTTGCGCTCCCCGATGACTTTGGCCGGAACGCCGCCGACAATTTCAAAGTCTTTGACGTCTCCCGTGACAACAGCGCCGGCGGCGACAACTGCGCCGCGGCCGATTTTAACTCCGGGCAAAATGACGGCGCGGGGGCCGATAAAAACATAATCCCCTATTTCTACCGGTTCTTCGACAGGATCAAAACCAACGGAGTTAATGTCGTGTTCGGAGTTATAAATCAGCACTTGGGAGGCGATATCAACGTGGTTACCGATAGTTAACTTTGCGCGGCCGTCCAAGAAACAGCGGTCACCAACAATAGTTCCATTACCTATAGTTATTCTTATAGGCAAATAGAATCTGGTGCCCATATGGATATAGGAATTTTTGCCAATTTTGAGGCCGGCTAAGCGAAAGGATAATTTGCGGATACTATGGAAGGGGACTGCCGAGGATATGAAATTTAGGACCATTAATTCTAAATCCAGCAGTATGTTTACTCCCCTGCCGGCAACTTTGCGGATAACTTCCTTATTTGACAGTTCACGTCCCATGCGATCTTTCA
>JACPKK010000053.1 GCA_016187105.1 Candidatus Curtissbacteria bacterium
AATTTGATACGAAACAATTTTTTTATCGCCCTCTTTGCGCGCGCTTTTTACCTCAACATTTGTTTTGATTGCAATTCCTTCTCTTGAGAGGATTTCGGCGAGACGGTTGGTGAGTTCTTTTTCCGAGTGCGGAAAAATTGAATCGCCGCGCTGTAAAATGGTTACTTTTGTCCCAAAACGCGAGAACATTTGGGCAAATTCCAAACCAAGAGGCCCTGCGCCGATGACAATTAAACTCTTGGGCTGTTTTGGCATTTTAAGAGCTTCGATGTGGGTAACAAACCCAACTTCCTGTATTCCCTCAATTGGCGGCACAGTAGCGGTAGAGCCTGCGGCAATGATAAATTTTTCCGCACTCAATTTTTCCCTGCCCGCCATAGCCTTGGCGAAGGCGGGGCCGTTCACTTCTACTTCGTTTTGGGAAACAAATTTTGCTTTTCCCTCGATTGCCGTTACATACTCTAAATTTTTCAGCACCTTTTCGTATTTTTCTTGGCGCAATCTTTCCACTAGCGAGAGCTCGTCTTGCACGACTTTTTGAAAATCAAAATTTTTCACTTCCAGCTCAACGCCGGGAACGCCGTGATTTTTGGCGTGATGCAAAATTTCGCCTGCGTACAGAAGCGTCTTTGACGGCACACACCCGACATTGACGCAAGTGCCGCCGAGTGGAAGCCCAGAGTTTATAAGCGCTGTTTTCGCTTGTAGCTCGTTTGCGCGGATTGCGGAGGCAAAAGCTCCTGCGCCGCCGCCCACAATTATTAAATCGTATTTCATAGATGAATTGGGCGAGCCTCGCCCTTTTTGGGCGGGCCACCAATGATGATAAGGTCAAATTTTTGCATAAAGTTATGTTGTAAGCCGCTCCTTGAGCATATCGGCAAAGGCCGTTTGTTTAAGTTTGTAATAGACCGTTCGGAATTCTCGGCGGTTTTCAACCATGTCTGCTTTTTGCAACTTTTTGAGCGTGTGGGAAACAGCCGAAATGGAAACACCGATAATTTCTGAAATCTCGCCCACCGCGAGCTCTTTATGCCGACACAAGAGATAGCAAATCTTGAGCCGCGTCGGGTCGCCCACCATGTTAAATTCCTCGGCACAGCGGAGAATCGCCTTCCTATCGTTCAATTCTTTTCTAATTTTTTGAATGTCTTTCGTTTGCATATACATTCAAATGATAGCAAACAAAAAGAAAAAGCGCAAAAAAGAGTTTCTTCACGCGGAGAGGCGAACCAAAACTCTTTGATTTTTCCTTTCTGGTGCCGAGGGAGAGAATCGAACTCTCACGACCTTGCGGTCATGCGTTTTTGAGACGCACTTGTCTACCGTTCCAACACCTCGGCTTGCTAAAAATAGCTTCAATATTATATCATTTCCCAAACGCTGTCATTCTGGCAGTTCGATATAACTCACTGCCCTTCAACTGCCCTGAGTGTAATCGAAGGGCTTGTCCAGAATCGATTCTGGAGTCGCTCCGCTCCCCAGAATGACGTAGCGAAGAAGAATGAAAGTTACAGTTAACAATCCGCCAGCTGGCGGAGATCTTGCAAAAATCAGCGCCGAATGTTTGGTTTGCGGCGTTTGGCAAGGCGATTTTAAGAATCTGGCCGCGGGCGTCGACGAGATTGTCGATGGCGCGATTTCCCGCTTTCTAAAAAAGAACGAGAAATTCGGCAAACTTTATGATGCCGCAAATTTTTCCGTTTCACCCAAAAAACACAAGAGTTTAGAAAAAGTTGTGCTTTTTGGGCTCGGCAAAAAGGAAAAATTGGAACCCCTTTATCTTCGACAATTTGCAGCAGCAGTCGGTAAAGTTTACGCAAAAGAGGCAAAAAGTCTTGCTTTGTATTTGCCGAAGGAAGCAAAAGTCGGCGAGCGGGCGGATCTAGTTGTTATCGGGTTTAGCGCTGGGGTTTTTGACCCGGGACACAGGAAGAGCGAGGTTGAAAATGGAAAGTTGAAAATGGAAAGCTTGGAGATCTTGACGGAGGAGGATTTAAAAAAGGTTAAAGACGGGGCGGAGAAGGGGCTTATTGTTTCGGTGACTGTCGATAAGGTCCGTGAGGTTGTGAACCTGCCGGCCAATATCGTAACACCGGAGCAGATGGTCAAATTTGCCAAGAAAATTGCAGCAGATAAGAAGCTTAAAATCGAAGTATTTTCGGAAAAACAGGTAAACGAAATGGGAATGGGGATTATGGCCTCTGTTGCCAAAGGGTCGGAGGAGGACCTTTATTTTGTGGTTTTAAGATATTTGGGCGGCGGGTCAGCCGGTAAGACTTTGGCTTTGGTGGGCAAAGGCATCACTTTTGACAGCGGCGGCATTTCCATAAAACCTTCGGAGTCGATGGAGTGGATGAAAATGGATATGGCGGGGGCGGCTGCATGTCTTGGCGCAATGGAGGTAATTGCCAAGTTGAAACCGAAGATCAATGTTGTCTGCGCAGTGCCTTTGACGGAAAATTTGCCTTCGGGTAAAGCTTCAAAACCCGGTGATGTGGTGAAAGGGTTTTCGGGAAAGACCGTGGAGATTGTTAATACGGATGCCGAAGGCAGACTGGTACTTGCGGATGCTTTAAGTTATGTCCAAGATAAATTCAAACCGGATTTTATAGTTGATGTGGCGACTTTGACCGGGGCGTCGATTGTTGCCTTGGGGAACTGGGCGAGTGCCATTTTGGGCAGGCCGCAGAACTTTATTGGCGAGGTAATAAAAACCGGTGAGGATGCCGGTGAAAGATTTTGGCAATTGCCGCTTTACGAAGAGTACCGCGACCAATTGAAAAGTTACATTGCCGATATTGCCAATATATCTTCTGTGCGCGGCGGCGGGACCGAGACCGGCGCCAAATTTCTGGAAGAGTTTGTCGGGGGAAAAGTCGCCTGGGCGCATTTGGATATAGCGCCGAATGCTTGGGAAGAAAATGAGCGGTCTTATGCATCGCGCGGCGCTAGCGGGATACCGCTTTTAACCTTAGTTAATCTGGCTCTAAAACTAGCAAGGGAAAATTAACCTAATTGTTCTACTTTAAATTTATATGATTAGTGTTACAGACCTTCATGCCGGGACTGTTTATGAGGATAAAGGTGATTATCTGCTTGTTTTATCCTACGAGCATATTAAGATGGGCCGCGGCAGCGGCAATATCAAGGTCAAGGTTCGAAACTTAAAAACCGGGGCGACAGTTGAGAAATCTTTTATCACTGGAGCGAAGGTACAAGACGTTAATCTTCAAAGGAAAAAAGTCCAGTATTTGTATACGGATGGTGCCGGTTATCATTTTATGGATTTGGAAACTTATGACCAGTTTATTCTGGAGGACTCGATGGTTGGATATTTTGGAAAGTTTTTGAAAGAAGGCTTGGAAGTTCTACTTTTTGCAATTGACGACCAGCCGGTTTACATCGAACTGCCAAAAATTCTGGATTATAAAGTGGTCCAAACCGGCGGGTCGGTGCGCGGCAACAGCGCCGGGGCGGCGCAGAAAGATGCGGTTTTGGAAAACGGGCTGGTAGTTAAGGTGCCGCTTTTTATAAAGGGCGGTGAGGTGATTCGTGTTGATACGCGAGACGGGTCTTACGTCGAGCGGGCTAAGTAAATAGTTATCGGTTTTCAGTTATCAGTTTTCGGATTTGAGTTTGTCGGTTTTTCGGTAAATCAGTCAAACTTTTGCCATGCAGTCAAGAGCCTATTTAGCTTTTTTGAGATAACTTTATATTCCGCAATCAAGCTTGTGCAGTTGTCCTTACTTATTCTTGTAAAAGTTTTTGAGACAATTTCTATTTCTCTTAGATGCGTTATCACTTCATCGGATGATCCTAGTGCCATTGAGAGAAACCTACAAAATTCTCGAGGAGATTTTTTCTTACCAAAACCCTCCGCTATTTGAGGAGGGATTTTTTCTGCCGCTTCTGTTATTTGGTATCTTAATCGTCTGTGGATTTGTGGAAGAAGATTGGCTAGGGCGTAGATTTTTTCAAGTGATTCTAAGGACAACCTGTAAACTTCAAGGTCAGTTACATCCTTAATCATGGCATTAATCTTAATTATAAACTGTCAAACTGAAAACTGAAAAACCTAGATCTGACAACTGACAACCGAGAACAGATGACAGGTTTATATGAGGCTGGCGAGGGCGCGGCCGGTCGGAGTTGTCCAAAGTGAAACGGCGACGATTAGGCCAACAATGGCAATTTGCGTGACCAGCCCCCACGGAAGTGCGAGGCGGCTTTGAAGTTTATGGCTAAGGTAGTCCATCCATGTAAAAGGGGGGATTTTAATGCCAAACATCCATGAGGGTGTCATTAGCCAATCCGGCAGTTGAGCGGTAATAACCATAGCGAAGAGATACAGGGGGTCGACAAGATTTCTGAAGATTATATAAACTAGGGTAAAACCCAAGAGGACGTCTACGGCTGATTCAACCTTTAAGCGCAGAGAACTTTTTTGCCGGTGACTGGTGCCGGCGTCCCAGTGGGGGATAAGATCGGCCAAGAAGTGGGAGACGAAAGCAAGAGGAAGGCCGATTAGCGGGTTTGCTATTTGGGTGGCAATCGAGGCTCCGATTAATGCGTGTGCGGTGGCTGTCATTTAAGTCACAAAAAAAGCGCCTACCAATAAGTTTAGCATAACTTTAGCCCGATGGCAAAAACTGCTACACAAGCTGATATAATATCCCAAGATTTTCCATGATAGCCATTCTAGCTAATTTTGCCGGCCTTTTTTATTTGGTCACCATTTTAGTGGCGATACTGGCGGCGCTATTTTTGTTTTGGCGGGCCGGCAGGCACGAGTTTATCGATTCGGAGCTGCTTTTGGATACAGTGATTGTGGGCGCTTTGGGCGGTCTTATTACAGGCAGAGTTTGGGATTTTCTGGTGCGATATGAAGAGTACCAGTTTTCGCTAGGGAGGCTGGTTTTTTTTAACGTTTTCCCGGGCATCGATTTTTACGGCGTACTTTTGGGATTTTGGATTGCCGGAGCGATTTTTTTGAGAGGCAAAAAGCCCGGTTTTCTGGCGATTTTTGATTTAGCTAGCGCGCCGATTGCCATAGCCCAAGCAATTGTGGCGCTTGGAATGTTTTTAAAGATTTTTCTCGAGGAGGCAGTTTTTCCGCCGGCTGGCGGACTGGCGCCACTATATTTTGCCGTTGGCTATTTTCTGATTTTTTGGATTTTAAAACGGCTCGGGAAACGCAAAAGGCATGAGGGATTTTTTACCTGTTTTTATTTAGTTTCGATTTCAATTTTGGAGATAAGTTTGTTTTGGACGGCCGCGGGAGGGGTAATGTTTGGGCCTATTCCATACAAGTTAATCCTGGGATTTGGCCTTTTAGTATTTGCGCTTACCGTCTGGTATATCCTCGGCGCCAGAAGCCTGCCAAATGACATAAAAAACACCAGCGCCGCGGTTTTGCTTTCCCTTTTAAGATTCAGAAGGACAGTTGCCAGCATTGAGGAAAGCGGCAGTTTTGCCAAACTTATAATATTATCACCCTACCTACTTGCAAAGGCTCTTTTTTTCATATTAAAATTCATTGGTCGGGAAATCTTTGCGGGATTTGGCGATTTCCTGGACGCTTTGGGAGTAAGAAAGATTAGATGATGGATATAAAAAAGTTTGCAGTTTTAATTGAGCGCCAGAGAGGTACGATTCTCTCGAAGATCAAAAGGCTTCGCCGGGAAGACCCTTTTTCAACGGAGGACAGAGCCTTAATTGTCGAGCCGGGGACCGACGCGGCGCAGCTTTTTGGGCACGAAAAGACGGTGGTTTTGGAAAACCAGCTTAAACGTGATTTAAAAGAGATCGAAAAGGCTCTCGAGAAAATTAAAAAAGGGACTTATGGAATTTGCGAAAATTGCAAGGAGAGGATTGATGCCAAAAGGCTAGATGCCAAGCCGGCGGCAATTTACTGCCTCAAATGCGAGAAAGAGATAGAGAATGGCAAGAAATCCAAAAAGTAGCGGTGGCGGCTGTTGCAATTGCTTCGATAATCCTTCTTGATCAGATTTCCAAAGCAATATTTCGCTCAAACTGCAACAGCGGGATTGCTTTTGGGCTTTTTCAATTTAGGTCTTTTAAATATTATTGCCCCCATTATTATTCTTTTTGCCTGTTTCTATTTTTTGCTTCGGCAAAAAAGGAGGATTATAGCTTTTGCTTTGGTGCTTGTAGCGGGGGGTGGGGCTTCGAATCTAATCGACCGGTTGACTTTCGGTTGCGTGCGGGATTTTATCGATTTGACGTGGATATCACCACGTCTGGCCTTGTGGCCGAGTTTTAATTTGGCAGACAGCGCGGTGAGTGCAGGCGTTACTATTTTGATTTTTGCTGTTTTAATAAAAAGCAAGGCTAAAAAGTCTAATGTATCGATACATTAGACTAAGAAGACATGGAGGACTTTAATATAATTTTTGAGGATGATGATATCTTAGTCTTGGATAAGCCGGCGGGGCTGGTTGTTAACAAGTCAGAAACAATAAAAGAAAAGACACTGCAGGATCGGCTCTCGGCCTATTTTCATTTAGGATCAAGCCTTGGAATCGGTGATCGGGCGGGGGTTGTCCATCGGCTGGACCGCGAAACTTCAGGGCTGATGGTCGTTGCTAAAACAAAGCCTGCGTTTGAGAATCTGCAAAAACAATTTAAGGAGAGAAAGGTCAAAAAAGAATATACTGCTTTGGTTCACGGTAAGGTTCTCGACGATCGGGGGAAAATTGATAAGCCGATTGGCAGAATCGGATCGTTTGGGAAGTTTGGGGTAGCTGCTGGGGGACGAGAATCGAGAACCGTTTTTGAGGTCGAAGGTCGATACAAAATTAAAGATGATCGCTTCAATGTCATCCTTAACTCGATTCAGGATCCAGATTCTGGACAAGCCAGAATGACAAAATCTCGGCTCAATTATCTTAAAAATCACGCGAGAGACTATAGCCTGCTTTCGGTTTTTCCAAAAACCGGCCGGACGCACCAAATCCGCGTCCATTTAAAAAGCATCGGTCATCCGGTTGTCTCGGATCTTATCTACGCACCTGCAAAACTTTTAAAGTCTGACATGCTTTGGTGTCCGCGGCTTTTTTTGCACGCCAAAAGCCTGGAATTTAGGCATCCGGGTACTGGAAGGCAAATATTTTTCGAATCCGACTTGCCAAACGACCTCAAAGATGCGATGCTAAATTTAACGTCAAACGACTAACGCATGAGTTCTAGCTTTAGTCTTTAGTCTTTTAGCGTTTAGCAAAGTTGAAATGCCTCCTGCCTTTTTAGAACTTTCGGCTGTTTTAGTCCTTTGCGCCCTTTTGGGAATCGTTGTCAGGCTTTTTAAACAGCCCCTGATTCTTGCTTATATATTTTCCGGAGTCATTATTGCTTCTGTCGGTTACTTTGGCAACTTTGACAGAGATTTTTTTGAAGCGCTTTCCAGCATGGGGATTGCTTTCCTGCTTTTTCTAGTCGGGGTAGAGCTTAGGCTAGAAGATTTAAAATATGTCGGGAAGGCGGCAGTTTTAACCGGGATTGGCCAAATAGTGTTTACGGCACTTGTCGGCTTTATTATCCTTAGCGCTTTGGGGTTTGCTACTGTGCCGGCCATTTATATTGCCGTTGCCTTAACTTTTTCTTCAACCGTCATTATCGTTAAGCTGCTTTCCGAAAAAAACGATTTGCAGTCGCTCCACGGGAAGATTGCCATCGGATTTTTATTGATACAAGATTTTGTAGCCATAATCGCCTTGATGCTTTTGTCCGGTTTTGGCGCCGGCGGCGCACCGGGAATTTTGGGGATAGCGCTGATTTTCTTAAAAGGGCTGTTTTTGATCGGTACGGCTTACGCGGCTTCAAGATGGTTCCTGAAGTTTTTCTTTAATCTGGCGTCACTTTCGACGGAACTTTTGTTCGTGGCGGCGATTTCATGGGCATTCTTATTTTCGGTGTTTGCGGCGGCGCTGGGTTTTTCGATTGCCATTGGCGCCTTTTTGGCGGGGCTCGGGATAGCCGCTTCGCCTTACAGGGTGCAAATTTCGGCGCGGGTTAAACCGC
>JACPKK010000050.1 GCA_016187105.1 Candidatus Curtissbacteria bacterium
AACCTACTTTTCACCATTAGCAGTCTTTTCTTTAATCCGCCAAAAGTTTTCAGAGCAAACACATTGGAGAATAGATAGGCCGATAACTCTCTACTCTAAAGCGCTGCATAGCAAAAAACCGTTAGGCCCGCAGTCCCGAGCCCTGAGCTTGTCGAAGGGTCGAGGGACGAGGACCGCAAGACTCCTTCTATCTTTGAGGCTTTAGTCCTAACGAAGTTAGGACGCAAGACTTGTTCTACAAGTCTTATAATAATTATTTTTCACGCTTTCAGACTCGTCTCTTTTCACGAGATGTATCAAACTATATCATCACAAGGGCTGGCAAATCATTCACCCACTCTCCTACTCCTCCACTTTTAAAAGAATTTTTTGAAGCTAATGCGTGGCTAAAAAATGAAAATTTAGAATTAAAAATTGAAAATTATCACCAATTCGATACTCCCCCTATAAAAACTATAGGATAACTTCGCTGCGCTTGTTATCCTGTGCTCCTCGTCCGCCCGAATTTAGATTTTTGAGGGACTCATCCGCCCCATCGCGTCGTCATCAAAATAACTATAAATACCGCCATCGCCACCCCCAAATGTTCCCAGACAATTCTTGGCCTTAATTTGCCCCCAAAATCAAATTGCGCCAGGGCCAAAAGGACATACATGATAGTTGCCGTCGCCAAAGCTTGGTTAATCGGCGCAATCGGCCAGAAGGAAAAGACCAGAGCAATCTGCACTGTCAGGTAGGTAAAAATAGCAGCGTAAGTCAAAACCCGCTTTGATATATAATCACTAAACTCATATGACCACAAGCCGACAAGGTACAGGGGCAAAACAATAGCCACAACTCCCGCTATCCCTAAATAGAAAGGCAGGTGCAAAGAAAAAAGTACGTTTGCCAGAAAAAACGTCGATATCAGCGAAAAAAGCACGCCCACCGCATGGGCCGCGCGAAGCAGCGCAATCGTCCTTATTGCCGCCACGTTATAAATATTGGACGTCAGCATCAAAAGATAAACGGAAATTCCAAAAAGAACCGCAAACGGCAGCCGCGTCAGCCATCTCACCGGAAGCAGAAAGTAAAAAAGCGACGCTCCGGCCACAAAATAAACCGGGAGAAGCAAAAGTAAAAAGTATTTAACCCCTGAAAGTTCTCCCCAAAGCGAAAACGCCGCCAGGAAAAGCGTCGCCAGGGCCAAAATGCCGATAATTTGGAAACGTAAAGCTTCCGGCACTGTCTGGATCGTCACCAAAATCACCGTCAGAAAAAAAGACATCAGGATAAACTTCTGCCTTTTGGTAATTTCGTACGAAGTTACTTTTTTGAAAAAGCTGCTGCCCATTTAAACGCTAAATGACCAAAGGCTAATGCTTAACGCTTTTTGGCGTTAGTCATTTGGCTTTTGTCGTTAGTCGTCCTAATCACATGGCAAATGGCTACTGCCAAGGCGTCCGCCGCATCGTCGATATAGCCGCTTTTTGGTCTTGCTAACTTTCTTTTACCCAGATACTTCATCACTGATTTTTGGATTTGTTTTTTATCCGCCTTGCCGCTGCCGGTTAAAGTATGCTTAACCGAAAGCCCCTGATACTCAAAAATTGGAATCCCATAGCCGGCAGCAGTCGAAAGCACTACGCCTCTCGCCTGCCCGACTGTCATTGCCGTTCTCGAGTTTATTCCAAAGAACAATTGCTCTATCGCAATACAATCAGGGTTATGTTGTCTAAGCAGTCTTTTTAAGTCCTTTTGAATACTGAAAAGCCTCAACGGCATCGCCTGCTCTTTTGGGGTAACTATGCAATCATAGTCTATAAGAATTAACCCGTTATGCTTGGACTTTTTGTCCTTTTTAATTACCCCATAGCCAGTAGTTGCCGTACCTGGATCAATCCCAAAAATTATCATAGATTAAATTTCTAATTTCAAATTTATAATTTCCAATTTCCAAATTATTTGATATTTGAAATTTGAAATTTGATATTGGTATCTATTCCCGCGGAGCGGGACCATCATATTCTACGTCTTCTTCCGAAAGTCTCCTTACGGGCTTTTCCCTTGTTGCTTCCTCAACTACATGCGCTACCAGCCCGGGAGTCCTGGCAATTATAAAAATGCCCTTGCCGACTTTGCTGTCAAAACCCATTTCCAAAAGCAGTGCCGCAATTATCCCGTCAACGTTTAAAGGCAGCTTCTTTTCAGCCTTAGCAAACTCATCTTCGACGCTTTGCGCAAGTTTTACATACTTCCCGTCAAATCCAAATTCGCGGGCCAGTTCAACCAGCCTTTTGGTCCTCGGATCTTTGTCGTAGAGCTTGTGGCCAAAGCCCGCCACCCGCTTATCTTGAGCCTTGAAATCGGCAATCAGCGCCTCTGGGCCCCTTTCTAGATATGCCTTGAAGTTTTCCATTGCCGCCTCAATCGCCCCGCCGTGATACTCGCCAAACGCCAGAATTCCCCCCGCTACCGCCGCCTGCACCGGACTGCCGCCGGAATAAATGTTCCTGGCCGCCACAACCGACGCCGGTTCCACGCCGTGATCAATAGAAATAGTCAGGATCGCGTCCAGCATCTTCTCCGACTTCTCATCCGGAAGTCCACCCTTGAGAATTAAGTAGATTGTCGAAGCAAAAGAATTTTTCCCGGCAAGCTTTGTCAGGTCATAACCTCTCACATACGGCTTCCCCTCTTTATGAGTAGTTATTGCAGTTCGATATGCCTTCACCATACTAGTAGTATACCTGATAATGTATTATTCCGACCATAGAAGCATAAACAAGTTCAAGCAACTTCCTTTTGTGTCAGCGATTTAAATCACTAAATCACTTCATTCTTGCTTTCCTTCCTCTTACTAACACTTCTAGCTCCTCATCACTTTTAAACATTCTCTTCCCGCCACCAGTTAACCTCAAAAGCGAAAGTTCCATATCGTGCCAAAACTTCTCCCACTCCTCTACTTGCTCTAACTTTCTAATGAAAAGCTTCCAACCATCATGCTCCATTTTCAAAGAAACTTTTAAAATAGTCGCTGTTGAAACTTTCAAAATGTCGCGTATTGAGCGATATTCATAACCTTTCGACAAAAGCACTGCAATCGAAACTCTTTTGGCAAAGTTGATTCTTTCTGTTTTAGAGAAAAAGTCTGAAAAGAACATCCCCACTTCTTCTTTTTTGGTCAATTTGGCAACCACAGTCCAAAAAGAATCAAAGACTGTGGCTTCTATTTCGTCTTTGATCTGCTTTTTAGAAACCTGACTCATTTTGTATCACCGATTTAAATCGCTAATACAAGTAGCATATATTCTATTGGGATGTCAATTAGGAAGTAGAGGTAAAATAAAATCAGATTGCTTTTTTAATCAGCATTGGTATGTCTTCAAAATTTTCGGCAACAATCGCCCCCGCTTCGCGAAGCGCGCGGATCTTCTCCTCCATATTGGCTTCCAGCCCCACAATTGCCCCGGCATGCCCAAGCGCCGTATCCTTCGGCAGACTTTCGGCGAATTTTCCGGCCAAAAAAACAATAAACGGCTTGGTGAATTTACCTTCTTTGATAAGTTTTGCCGCTTCAATTTCGCTGGATCCGCCAACTTCGCCAAAAGCCACAACCACTTTTGTCGCTTGGTCTTCTTCAAATTCCAAAAGCAAATCGCTAAAGCTTGTCCCTGTCAAAAGGTCTCCGCCAACACCCACAACTGTCGACTGCCCAAAACCGCCCCTTGTGATAAGCATGGCAAGCTCACTGCACATTCCCCCCGATTTGGAAATAACGCCAACCTGCCCTTTACTAAAAACCGCACTGGGGTTTGGCCCGCCGATCGAGCCGATTTTAGCTTCCCCCGGTGAAATGGCGCCCACCGACGCCGGGCCTAGCACTCTGACTCCGGATTTCTGCGCTTTGGAAAGAACCTGGGCTACATCCAAAACCGGCATCTTCTCGACAAAAATATGCACCAAGGGAATTTTGGCCTCGATTGCCTCCATCGCCGCCCCGCGCGCCAGAAGCGGCGGCACATAAACCATTGAGGCGTCGCAAGGTCCAACCTGCTCAAGGGCCTCCATTACTGTATTAAAAACCGGCACCGTGTCCACTTCTTCCCCGCCTTTGCCCGGCGTCACCCCGGCAACCAATTTAGTTCCATAGTCCAGGAGCTCCCCGGCCGCCTGCGTCCCGGATTTGCCGGTAATTCCCTGGATTAAAACTCTGGTTTGTTTATTTATCAAAATTGCCATTTATTCCTATTGTTAAATTGTTCAATTGCTCAATTGTTCTATAACAATGAAACAATGTAGCAATGAAACAATCTTCATCTTTTGCCACTCTTTCCGTCTATTTTTAAACCAGCCTTATATTTCTCCGATAACTCCACCATCTCCCTCGCCGCTACCGAAATCGGCGTTTCCGCGCCAAATAAGTGGATATCAAATCCCTCTTTTCTAGCCGCGTTTTTAAGCATTTTATATGCTTCTTCCTGCCTCGGCCCGCCGCGCCGCACAACAATCGGGTATTTCACCTTAGGCCTTATGCTCCTTAACCCATCCACAAAACCCCCAAGCGTTTCAAAAATATCGGTAAAATTGGCAACAGCGCCGGCGACCAGACAGCCCGAGAGCCCTTCCCTGCTAAGCGCGATCCGGGTTAGCTTCTCTACCTTTTCCCTCGATGGATTGCCCGAATACTCGGTGTAATTCGCACTCTTCCCACCTGCTGCCAAAACTGCGTCCATTACCAGTAAACTTGCTCCTCCTCCAGAAGCCATAATCGCAATGTCGCCGTCAAGGTCAATAAAGGCCGAACCTGCAGAACCACGGTAATCCCCTTCGTCAATTTTCTTTGCCATGATCTCCCGTTGACTCGGCTCGGCCGAAATCGCACCTTTTGGGAGAAAATCAAAATCTTCGTGGCGAATAAACCCGTTATCATCCAGAATCACTTTAGCGTCAAGCGCCAAAAATCCGTTTTTTGTTTTGGCAAGGGGGTTAATCTCCAAAAGCCGGCAGTCGTTTTTACTAAACGCTTCCCAAAGCTTTTGGACAAATTCAAAAGGAACCGCAAATTTCCTAAAATCGCCTTTAGCCGGACCGTTTTGGGGATCGATATAAATCTTGACAACGCTCTCGGGGTTCTGGCGCGCTGCCTCCTCAATCTCCACTCCGCCCGCATCCGAAAACAAAAGATACGGCTTTCGCGCTGCTGTGTCGTAAGTAATGGCAATGTAGTACTGGGCCTCAAAATCGATCTTTTGAGCCAAAAGAATATATTTTACTTTTTCGCCGCGGGCCGCAGGAAACTCTTTTCCTAAAAAATCCTTGGCAAATTGCCAAAGATGGGTCTCGCGGGAACAAACTTTCACTCCCCCCGCTTTGCCCCGCCCGCCGGAAAGAACCTGCACTTTGGCAACAAGAGGCAGTTTAAATTTCGCCCGAGCCGCGCGTACCTGCGCCAGCGTCTCACAGACAATAAAAAACGGGCTCTCAATCCCGGCAGAGGCAAGAACTTTATGCCCCTCAAATTCATACAATTTCATTTCCTGGCTAAATTTTAGCACAAAAGTGGCCTCTTGTGACCAAATTAAGTACAATTACTTTATGGTCGTAGTAACCAAGGCCCAAAAAGCTGATATCGAGGCAATTCTAGCGCTCCAAGCTCAAATTTATAGGATCGATTCACTTGCTCCGAATAGCCGCCAAGTACTGGAAAATCAGCTAAAGGACGATTCATGTCAGGTTTTAGCTGCCAAAGTTGGCGGAAAAATAGTTGGAACAGCAGTAATCTATTTCGTCGAAGTTCCGGCCCGCGGCAGATCTTATGCCTTTTTAGAAGGACTGGTTATCGATAAAAATGTCCGCGGCAAAGGTTATGGCAGAGCTTTTTTCAATGAGTGTGTCAAAATTGCCCACGACAAAAACTGCTACAAAATGATCTTTACTTCGGGTTTAGACCGCCAGGACGCCCACAAATTCTACGAAAACCTCGGATTTAAAAAGTGGGGCTACGAATTCAGAATGAATCTGGATTAATTAGTCAATTTTAGCCCGAAGGGCGCAAGCTCACGAAGTGAGCTTTAGGTTGAAAACCGCAAACTAACTTGTTAGTTTATAGCCTCGTGTCTTTACTGTCACTATCTGGTATTTGCTCTTCTGGTTCTTCAGCTTCATCCGCAGTCTCGCCACCAGCCTGTCGATTGTCCAATCCGAAACGCCGAGCTCCTCGACTTCCGGCCAGACGTGCTCAATAATCTCTTCCCTT
>JACPKK010000051.1 GCA_016187105.1 Candidatus Curtissbacteria bacterium
TGCCCCGCACCAAATTTCCTACAGCAAATTTATAGGCCTTCTTAAAAAGAAAAACGTTGAACTGGACAGAAAAGTCCTCTCGCAAATTGCGGCGGAAGATCCCAAAGCATTTGCCGAAATCGTTAAAAAGGTAGTTTAATATCCGTATTGAAGAATATCGCCCAAAAACCCAAAGTTTTATTTTTTCTTTTAATTGCCCTGGCGCTAACAACGTTAATCATCATCCAAAATCAAAAACCCCAGCCGATAAACCCCAAACCACCGTCAAATAATCCAAGCCGCACGGACGAAATAAGGGATATTTCTCGAGGCCTTTATGAGGAGTGCCGCAGGAGTCAAGCCGCCTGTTTTGAGCAAAAAATCACCGATAGGCTTTTAGCAAAATATGCAGTCGCTGACATTCTCGAAGCTGTTTATGATTGGGATGTTTATTTTTCCTGCCACGCCTTTACCCATTTCCTGGGTCAGGCTCTCTACAAAAAGACCGGAAGCATTCCTGACGCCTACTCCCAAGTCAACTTTACCTGTCACGGCGGGACTTATCATGGAGTCTTAGAGGCTTTTTTGGATGCGCGCAAAACCACCGTTGATTCTCTTACCGGCAAAGACTTGGAAACGACTTGCGCGGATTCGCCAAAAAAATCCGGCAAAAACACTAGTCAGATATTTACGGAGTGCCTTCACGGTTTCGGCCACGCCTTTATGTTTATCACCAATGCCGATTTGCCCTCTTCGCTTGCCTATTGCGACAGGCTTGACGCTTCACTGCGCGAACGTTGCTGGGGCGGCGCTTTCATGGAAAATTCAACCTCCTCGACCAATGCCGACCACCCGACAAACTGGCTTAAAGCCGAAGATAAATTTTATCCCTGCACTGTTTTGCCGGCCGGGTACTTAAAACAGTGCTACTTTTATCAGGCTAATTATCTTTTAAAAATCACCAGCCGTAATTGGCAGCGCGTCTTTGCCGACTGCGCCGAAGTCGCCGCCGCCGCTCACCATGATTACTGTGTCCTCGGCCTTGGAGCACAACTGGCCAGTGTCAGCAATGAAGAGGGGATTGACGTAGCCGCCAGCGTTTGCCCCCTTGGCCAGGGAAATGATCAATATGTCTGCGTTGAAGGTGCTGTCCCTTCGCTTTTTGCCCGCCATGGCGGCGCCGCCCCGCAAGTCTTTGAATTTTGCCGCCAGCTTGCCCCCTTCCTTCGCGAGTTTTGTTTTGCTAAATTGGGTAGTGTAGCTAAAACCTATTGGCAATATGACCAGGCCAGTTTAGAGTCTACCTGCCTTGAGGCCAAAGAGTTTGCTTATGCTTGCATGGGCCTGTCAAACAATAGTTTTAAATACTGAAAATGCGCGCCCTTAAATCCCACCTTGCCGTATTTCTCGTGGTTACTGCGACTCTTATCTTGTTGTTTCTTGCTAGCCAATTTATGGCAAACAAGCTGCAAGCGCCGTCTGTCAAATCCGCAAAAACCGCGCCAGTCCCCGAACTTGCCCAAATCCTCTCGCAGGACCAGACAACGAGATTGAAGGGTGCAAGGGCACTTGCCGAGAGAGTGGGGGTAGAAGAAGCCCTGGAGATCGTTAAGGATTCCGGACTGCCATACACGGGTGAAGGCCACTTGGCCGTTCATCAAATAGGCTTTTTCGCTTATGAGAAATACGGCAAGGATGCCGTTTTGCATTGCAAGGATTATTTCCTTTCGGCTTGCTATCACGGTGCGATTATCGAGGCGGCGACAGACCAGGGGGTCGAGGTCATTAAAGAAATGACAGAAAGGTGCCGTTCTTTTGCCCCGCGCTTTTTCCAGTGCGTCCACGCCGCCGGCCACGCCATTAATGCCATGTGGAACTACGATCTGCCCAGCGCCCTCACAACTTGCGACAACCTTTATGAAACTGATACCCAGTTTCCCGATACTCTAACCTCGTGCCATAACGGTGCTTTTATGGAGAACCTTTTCGGCGTCCATGATTGGGGTAAGGATAAGGTGACCAAGCGAGATTGGCTTTCCGAGGATCCCTATTTTCCTTGTGATGCCTTTGGCGAAAAATACCAGAAAGGCTGCTGGCTTAATCAGGCGGCCAGAATTTACCAGATGAATAACCTCGACCTTACCAAAACCGCCCAAGCTTGCGAGGCTCTGGAAAGTAATGACTATCGGGCTTGGTGCATCGATAATCTCGCCAGGCAAATCCACCCCTTGACCGAAAGCAATATTAATAAGGTATGGGGACTTTGCAGCCAGATTGGGCCAAGTAACCTGGAAACATGTGTTATGGTTAACGCCATTTCTTATTACTCTGTCGGCGATAGACTGCTGGGGATTCAGGTTTGCAATACCATGCCGCCTGGGGTCCGCAACCTTTGTTTGGAACCGATAACTAATTACCTTGCCGGCGATAATGTCACTAAAAGCGATAAAGAAAAACTCTGCCTTTCAATTCTCGGTGAGGCCCAATATGGTTGTCTCCAAAAAATCCGCTCAACTTAAACAGATTTATTCAGTGCTTGCGGGCCTTCTGGTCCTAGTGGCCCTGTTTTTTATTTCTCTTGCGCTCTCCAAATACTTCCTGAAAAACACCACAGGTCAGTTTGACGAAATCATTGCCAAAAAAGATTATCAGGCATTTGCTGTCTTCGCCAAATCGAGGGGCCCTGCTAAAACCTACGACCTTCTGAAAAAAAAGTTTAGCCAAAACGAGCCCCAAGCCCACGACTTTGCCCATACAATCGGTATCGTTGCCCACGAGCTGCAGGGGCTAAAGGGTTTAAGTCTTTGCGACACGGCCTTTAACTACGGCTGCCACCACGGTTTCATGGAATCTTTCCTCTCCCAAAACGGCATTGAGCAAATTTCCCAGATAGAACAGGCTTGTCAGGGGCTTGGCATTATCCATTCACCCTCCTGTCTCCACGGTATCGGCCACGGGGTTATGATCGACAGCGCCTACGATCTAAACACTGCCTTATCTTCCTGCCGCCTGCTCACCGATTTTGCCCAGTCGTATTGTTTTGACGGGGTCTTCATGGAAAGGGTAGTCGGTTCCATGTTAACTGCGGAGAATAGAATCACCATGACCCCCGAAACTCTCCAGGTTCCCTGCCGCGATATCGACCAATTTTACAAAAACCTTTGCTGGCGCAACCAGGTCATCGCCTGGTTCGTCTATTTTAAGGGCGATACCCCGAGCATCGGCAGCCAGTGTCTGCAAATTGAACCAGAGTTTAGAAGGACCTGCCTTGAAAGCCTCGGCCATAATATCACAATGACCGGCTCCCAAGACCCAAATTCGCTCACGAATCTTTGTAGGGTACTACCGGATAATGCCGTTTCCGACGAGTGCCTTGTCGGCGTCATCAAAGAATTGATGTTTGAAGGCAAGCCGCCGCAAATTGCCGAAAATCTTTGTTCGCAAATTAGTCCCGCTAACCGTCAATACTGTTTTAGCCTTTTTGCGGAGTTAAGGGCCCAATACCGCGAGCGCTTCGGCCGCTAGTTGCCATAAGGTTAGGGACTTGACAAAGTCAAACCGCTTAACCTAATAATAAAATTAGACATAAAAGTTCGTGACATCTAAAAAAGGTTCTGTCCATATTTCTGCCTTTTTGGTACTTCTGATTATCGGCTTTTGGGTCGGTGTTTTTTATTTTTTGATCTCCAAAAATATTATTAAGGTGCCCTTTAAGCTTCCCTTTTTACAAAAAGAGCCGCAGGTGGAACTTAAAACCGAATACAAAAACCCTTTCGACAAAAAAACCCAATTCGTTAATCCGTTTGACCAGACCAAGAATCCATTCGCAACTGCCAAATGATTAAAACATTACAGTCAAGCCTTATAAAACTTTTGCTCTTTGCCCTGTTGGCCTTTGCTTTGGCAATTGTCTTTACCCAATCGGCCCTTGGCCAATCGCCATCCCCGTCACCGTCACCGTCTGCCTCACAGGCCAATCCGCTCGCCGCATCCTTAGCTTATCCAATCAATGAATTGGGTGGCTGCTCCGACTACACCACCTGCTTCACTTATTGTAATGATCCGGTCAATTACACGGCTTGTTCCCAGTTTGCAGAACAACATGGTTTTTATGAAGAAGATCCGGTTCAGGCTCCTGACGACTCTTTTTGGCAAA
>JACPKK010000052.1 GCA_016187105.1 Candidatus Curtissbacteria bacterium
GCCTGGCAAAAAATTTTATCGGGGCAATGCGATTTTATTTTCGGTTCCCGCCTAGCAATTTTTACCCCCTGCCCCAACCTTAAAAAGATAATCATTTACGACGAACATGACGGCGCTTACAAAGACGAACGCTCGCCGTATTTCGATACTCTAACCGTCGCCGAAAAAATCGCTGATTTAACCAACGCCAAAATAGAAATCATCGATTCTTCGCCGCGCGTTACAACTTATCACCTTTTCCGTCATTCTGGGGACGAGCGAAGCGAGGACCCCAGAATCAAACAAATCAAATTCTGAGCAAGCCAGAATGACAAATTAACTGTTCCCACAAAAACCATCGACATGACAATCGAAAAAGCCTATGGCAGTTTTTCCCCTATCTCCCAAACATTGGAAGAAATTCTAAAACGTGCCGCCGCCAAAAAATTATCAACCCTTCTTTTCTTAAATAAAAAATCCGAATCCGGAAGCATTTATTGCAAAAGCTGTAAAAGTCACACAATCGTTCCCAAACAAGTTGACGTTTGCCCCAACTGCGGTTCCGCCGATATTTACTTTAACTCTGTAAATATAAACTCGCTTACCAAAACCCTTAACTCTAAACTCTCGACTCTCAACTCTCTCGACATCCAAACCGCCGCCGCTTTTTACAAACTCCTCCCCAAAAAATACGACGTCGCGGTCCACGTTAAAACCGACAGTGTTTTGAATTTTCCCGACTTTGCGTCTTCTGAAAAACTTTACGCCCAAATCACAAACCTTAAAAAACTCGCCAAAAAACTCGTCGTTCTCCAGACTTACAACCCCGATAGTCCGGTTATTAAAAATGCCGTTTCGTCAAACTATTCAGGATTTTATAACGAAGAATTGGTCCAGAGGAAAACCTTTTCTTACCCGCCATTTGCCCTTCTTATCAAAATTACAATTTCCGGTAAAAATGCTGAAGATAAATCCGAAAAACTAGTTGAAGATCTAAAACAATCAACAATTAACAATCAACAATTAACAATTCTTGGTCCTTATCTGGCAAATTTAAGATATAATATAATCCTAAAACTTCCGCTACCAAATTATAGTCTCGCGACCCGAACCAAAACCCTGGAAAAACTGAAAAAACATCTACCAAAAGAAAAGGGCATAAAAATAATAGTCGAACCGAATACATTACTGTGATCAAACCTTTCGTCGCGCTTCCCGACCAAAAAATCAGGAGCACTTCTCAAGAAGTTAGAAGCTTCGATCAGTCTTTGCAAAGTTTGGCCCAAGATTTAATCGACACCGCCAGCGCCCAAACAAACCCCGTCGCCCTTGGCCTTGCCGCCCCGCAAATCGGCGTTTTTAAAAAAGTTTTTGTTGCCAGAATCCGTAACAAGTTCAAGCCTTTCGTTAACCCGAAAATTGTTAAGCTTTCAAAAAACACGGGCAGTCTCATGGAAGGCTGTTTTTCGGTAAGCGGGGTCTACGGCAGTGTCACTCGCCCCCAAGAAGTCACGTTAGAAGCTTTCGATATCCACGGCAAAAAATTCACCAAAACCCTAAAAAACCTCGAGGCCAAAATTGTCCAGCACGAGCTGGATCATTTAGACGGCATTTTGTTTATCGACCACGTCGAAAGCCAAAACGGTAAACTTTTTAAAGTTAAACAAAACAAAAAAGGCAAAGAAGAATTGGTAGAGATCTTATGAAAATCGCTTTCTTCGGCAATACTAAATACTCCGTTATCGATGCCAGAATCTTAAACGACAAATTCGGACTTCTTCTAATCGTTACAAAACCCGATAAACCTACTGGCCGCAAACGAGAACTCATACCAAACCCTGTCAAGCAATTCGCCCAAGAAAAAAAGGTTCCGTTTTTAGAAGCAGATAAATTAGGCAAAAACATAATTTCTAAAATAAAAGACTATCACCCCGATTTTTCGGTAGTCGCCGATTACGGCCTCATCCTCCCAAAAGAAGTTTTGGGCATTGCCAAATACGCATCACTTAATGTGCATCATTCGCTGCTCCCGAAATATCGGGGGCCGTCGCCTGCTCCCTCTGCAATTCTTGCCGGTGAAACAGTCTCCGGCGTAACCATCATCCGCATGACAGAAGACATCGACGCCGGCGATATTCTGGCGCAAAAAGAATATGAACTCTCCGAAGATGAAACAACAGATTCTCTCCTAGCAAAACTTAATACTTTAGGCGGGGAATTAGTTTGTGGTGTTATAGAAAATTATCTGGATTTAAAGCCAAAAAAACAAGATGGATCGAAAGTCAGCCAAACGCAAAGGTTAAAAAAACCCGATGGATTCATTGATCTTGAAAATCCGCCGGATGCTGAAATGCTGGATCGCATGATCCGCGCCTACTTTCCCTGGCCCACGGTCTGGACGAAACTCGATGGAAAAATAATTAAATTGCTGCCAAATGGCCTCATCCAACCCGAAGGCAAGCGAACAATGTCGATCAAGGAATTTAAAAATGGATACCCGAAAGCATTTCAAAAGATCAGCGCTTTATTTGAATAACAAGCGCAGTCCTGAGCGCAGTCGAAGGGCTAAAGAATTGATAGAAAAATTATCTTGGGCGAGTAGCAACATCAATGGCAGTTGCAGTAAAAACAGCAAGCAACAATATAGCAGTTATCCCTACCGCGGCCTGACTTTCAATTACCGCTTGGGCCAAACCGGTTTCAATCCCGGTAGCAACAACTGCACTACCAAGAACGCCTGCTGCCCTTACGGGAATTCCTAATGGTTCTGCGTCTGGTCTTGCCATATTAAGCTGCGACCGGAGCAGCGGTAACTTCCGGGGCTTTAACGTATTTCTTAACGGGATTTTTGGCCATCTCTGCTTTAACAACACGCAGGCACTTTGTGCAAAGCCGCATAGTCTTTCTCACACCCTGGTATGTAACTCGAGTAGCATGCAGATTAACCTCGGAAACAAACCGCGTCTTCTGCGCGCGGTAAGCCCAACCCCCGCCATAGTTGTGGGCGCCGGATTTCTGGATCAAAGATTTCTTGCCGCAAATTTGACAGGCACGCATAAATTCAATTGTTAAATTGTTCAATTGTTAGATTGCTATTTTGATCTTCTTCTTATATCGAAAAGGGGGTTACCCAACAATCTAACAATGTAGCAATGTAACAATTCGTTTTTAATCTGCTAAAATATACCACAGGCGACGAAACTTATTCAATATTCTTCGAGCGATCCCGAGCGAAGTCGAGGGAGAATCGAGAAGTTCTCGACCGCGTCCGACATCGCAAGACGAAGTCGTTGCAGGCGGACAAGCTCGAACACTATCATGTTTAAAATTCCCATTTTCCAAATACTCCTTTTCATAATTCTTTTAAACTTCGTAATTACGCGCCAGTTGCCGTTTTTACTTTCGGCCGTTTTTACAAACCCTTTGGTTGGCATCTCTATGATAATCGGCCTAATTGCCGGTATTACCATCCATGAATTCTCCCACGCCTATGTTGCCTACCGCCTCGGCGACCCGACAGCCAAACTCGAAGGCAGAATGACTCTAAATCCCCTCGCCCATCTTGACCCTGTCGGCACTGCCGCCCTTCTTTTTATCGGCATAGGCTGGGGTAAACCGACACCATTCGACCCTTTTAATTTGCGCAATATTAAGAGGGATTCGGCTTTGATCTCCGTCGCCGGCGCCGCTTCAAACCTCGCTCTGGCTCTGGTTATCTCCATCCCCTACCTTCTTGCCTATTATTTGCAAATGCTTAACCCGACACTGAATATGGTCTACCTCTATCTTTCGCCAATCATCTTTTTCAATATCATTCTGGCTGTCTTTAATTTAATTCCCGTAGCGCCTCTTGACGGCTTTAAGGTTTTAGGCGGCCTCCTGCCCCGTGAGTGGTATCGGGACTTTATGCAAACGGAAAAATACGGGATTTTTATTCTTCTCCTTTTGCTTGTCACCGGCGCTGTCGGCCAAATTCTGTTCCCCATAACTTCGACCGTCTTCAGCCTCTTAATCCCCGGACTGCGCGCCCCGTTCTAATACCCGCTTTCACCTATTTGACTAAGGTGGTATTATATAAGTGTCCACAGGAGACCCGTCTCGCCGACGAGGCGGACACATAAGCCCTACTTGGACCGCACTTTAAAAGCCTTAATCTACTTTCTTCGCTTCATGTAAAGACCAATGGCAAGAATTGTCTGCTTTTCTCCTTGGAGAAAGCAGCATCTGCTCATCTTAATATTTACCGAAGAAAAGATTAAGCCATGCGCCAAAGTAGGGTCGAAATAATCAAAAAACCGCCGGTCGGCGGTTTTTAATTGAAAATTGAAAATTGAAAATTGAAAATTATTTCGCCCCTATCGTTACCTCAACATCAGCCGAATCGGTCGCTTCCAAAGATTCACTGCTTACGACTACAGAATATTTGTCCGCAAGATCGGCAACTAACGCGTCTTTGGCGCCGAGCGCGCTCTCTTTAAGTTTAATGACTGTTTGCGCAAAATCAAAGTTTGCGGCATTGCCTAAAGAGGCAACTTCCCAGCCTTTACCCTCGATAAAATCTTTGGCAGCCGAGGCTACCCCGGCTTGGCCGCTCCCATTTAGTATTCTTATCTTGACGGAGGTTTTATCAACACTGGTCGCCGGTGTCACCTCCGGGCTCGGGCTTGCCACGAAAGATTCCGAAAGGGTCGGTTCAGAAACTTCCCCGCCGCCTCTTAATTGCCCAAATGGGCCAATGCCGCGCACAAACGCAAACGCCAAAGCGCCGATTATAATAATGGCAATCAGAAACCACAGCCATTTGGCGTTTTTCCCGCCTTGCGATTCTTGATAAATTGGGTTTCCCGCTACCGGTGA
>JACPKK010000048.1 GCA_016187105.1 Candidatus Curtissbacteria bacterium
GTTTTTAAATCGGCCGCAGCTTCTGCTAATTGTTGCGAGAGCTCGTCCGGCGCATGCAAAAGATAATACGTCAGCCGCGCCGCCGTCTTGGGCCCAATGCCCGGCAAACTCTCAAATACCTCTATTAAACTGGCAACACTTTTTGGAACTTTCACACTATGAAGTATATCAATCTTGAGAAAAATTGAGAAGAAGACTAGACCCGCCGAGATTTTACGGCAATAATCTCCAGCCAATGCCGTTGGGAAACGGTAATCCCTTTAGTCTTAAATACTCCTGCCGCGGCCTCTGCCAACGCCAGTGTCGCTATACTTAAGGGAATTCTTGATGGAATAACACCTCGCACAAACTCATCGTCTTCGGAAATTGCCTGGAACCCTTCAAGCGGCATATCAATCGGCATAACCTTAAGTGATTGAATTTGGAAACCGACCGCTTCCAAAAGGTCTCTATATTCTTGCGGGGTTAATTGTTTTCGGGCTTCCGCTTTATCCTCCCGGGTATCTCCAGTATTTCCCGAAGAACCTGTTTCCCCTAAACTCCTAACCGCTCTTACGGCACCTTTCAGTGCCCCCGACATCCAGTCCCTGTAAAAATCACCTTGATCGGGGGGTATCGCTCCATCAAAAAAAGCGCTGTTCATAGCAAACGTGCCGCCTGCTTTTAATAAATTCCATACTGCAGCTACAGCCGCCGCCTTATCGGCAAAATTATGGATGGCATTGCCGCAAACTACCGCGTCAACAGCGCCAGTTTTCTCTCCCAATAATTCGGCAAGATCCTCTGCTTTTCCTTCCACAAAACTTACACTGGTTGGTGACCCTGCCAAATTCTTGCGGGCAGCCTGAAGTGCAACCGGCGACAGGTCGACGGCAATAATTACACCATCGGGTCCAATTTTATCGGCAATAAGCCGGGTAATATTCCCCGGTCCGCATGCCAAATCAATAACTACTGCCCCCGGCTTTAAATTTAATGAATCGACAAATTCTTGATTTAATCTTCGGTAGAAAGGAAGTCCGGCAAAATGTTCAAAGGAGTAAGGTCTTTCAGGCATTTAATTCCCGCCGCCGCCAAACATTCCCTTTAGGGAATCTAGGCCGCCCATTTGCTGCATTTTCTTAGCCGCCTGTTTTTGGCTTTCTTTGACAGCTTCGTTAACGGCCTCGACAATATCGTTTTCGCCTTTGCCGTTTACGTTAATTTCTATAAACCTCTGCGCCAAAGTCAATTTAATGTGGACGCCGTTTTTCTCAACTTCAATCGTCTCACTATCCAAAGCCCTTTGGATCGCCATCGCCTCATCGCGCATCTTCTTGAGCTCTTTTAACTGTTGTAATTTGTCAAACATATTATTTACTTGCCCTTCCGTAACTTTAGTGAAGGAGGGTCAAACATCGTAAGTACAAATACTAAAGTTTCAAAGCCCGATTGTCAATCGTTCGAATCATTTGATAGAATACTAATACTCAATGAATATCATCGTTTCCGGTATTCACTTTGAAGATTTCCCAAAATCCGAAGATTACGCCAAAGAAAAAGTCGCCAGACTCACTAAATACCACCAGAAAATCTTAAAAATCGAAGTCCGGCTTTTTGCCGAGGCCGACCACCTAAACCCCAAACATGATTTTGCCTGTGAGATAAAAATCGCCCTTCCCGGCCGCGATTTAGAAATTATCGACCGCGAAAAATCCATTGACAAAGCAATCGATAAAGCGGCAGAGCGCATGAAAAGAATCCTTGTCAAAAATAAAGAGAAGCCAACCACCAAACGCCACAAGCTGGGGATTCTTTTCAAATTAAAAGACCGTATCGGGTTTTAGCTTTAAAAATCCACCGAACGATTTTTAAGATGCGTCGACTTGGCGCGGTCCGCCCTATAAGGTTTCAGCCGCACGACCGTGATCTTCGAGAGTCCGACCGATTTTAAGCCGCTTCTCACGTCGTCAACACTTGCCCACTGGTCATAACCAAGACAAATCACATCGGGGTTATAGTTTTTTATAGCTTTGTAATAGTCTTTTTTGGCCCCGGCAACTACCTCGTCCACCAAGCGCAACTGCCCAATAATTCTCATCCTCTCCTTTTGCGAAAAAAGCGGTCTTTTGCCTTTTATCCTCTCGACGTTTTCATCCGTCCCAACCGAAACTATTAGCCAGTCTCCGAACTTTTTAGCCTGCCTGAAAAAATCCAAGTGCCCGGGATGCAGCCCGTCAAACGCCCCAAAAACCAATACCTTCGTCATGTGAATAGTTAATGGTAAATAGTAAATGGAAAGATTACAAGTTTAGCTTCTATTCACGATTCACAATTCACCATTTACTCTAGAAGCTTCCCTCCATCACATGCTCTTCGACAATACTATCTGCCTTGTCCCTCTCAAGCGTTATCCATATCCCGCTATACCCCGAATATTTGTCAGTGTCAGATAAACTTAAAGACCAGCTGTTTTTTGAACCGCTCATTACATCAACCAGCCGCGTACCGCTTTCGCCAACTAGCCAAACGACATAGGCGACATTTTTTGGATCCGGCAGTGTCGCCGAAACATCCAGCTTATAAACCCCGGCTCCATAAGACCTCCTAGCCGTCCCCTTCGCGTCCCCGCCGTATTTAACATCAGTTAGCGTTATGCTTTGCGTCGCCAAATTAGTCCCCCCCGCCGCAAAAGTTGTATCGCCAAGGGCTACCGGCACAAGCCCCAACGGTGCATCTTTTAGGGTCACGGCACCAGCTCCCGCCGTATAAATCCCGCCACCCAACAAGTTTTTGGCCAAAAAAATAACGGCTCCAACTGCCAAAACTAAAATCCCGATTCTCAAGAAATAGTTTCTGTTAGGGCCTCGGTTTGCAGAAAATGATTTGGAAAGATCTCGCACTGCAAGTCTTAGATTAACACAATCTTAATCCTAACTTCCAGCGCGGGGAAGGCCGGCCATCACCGATCTTCCCAGCCCCCTGCTCGTCAAATTTCTTTTGTGGACACTTTCCAAAACCAAGCCCCAAATCACAGGCACCAGAATTATCAGTGGGTATTTAAACCAGCTGCGCGGGTCGGAAAAATAGACTATGGCACTGGCGAAGTTAAAACCGATAAACCCCAAAAAGTCCAGCACCAAAACCGCCGCCGACCAAAACAGGCCGATCCATAGCCCTCTCATGAAATCTTTGTCTTGCCTGTGCCTATAAAACGTTTTGGGGACCCTGACCTTTTTGAAAAAGGTCATCGTCATGTAGAGCATCAAAAGTCCTAAAGCCAAATAAAACCACGGCAAAATTACAAAACCGGCTAAAATTACAGAAAAACCCCACAGCACAATCGAATACCAGACAATTCTGGCATCGACTCTGCCGGCAAAATCAAATGTTTTCGCAATGGGATGCTTTTTCAAAACATTCGCAAAATACGACTTTTTAAAAACTAAGTCAATCCCTAAAAAAGAAAATATTCACCTTTCTCCAAAACCTTACGAATTAGTCGTAATGAGTGGCGGTTTGTGTGGCGCAAGCGGCATGATCTGTGTTGGTGCGGGGAGTCTCGGCATGAGGCGACGTCTTCACTAGACGAGGCCCTTGGCCGAGCGTATCCGAGTCCGCCTTTGGCGGACGCAGGACGCTTGCGTTTGAAGACTCGTCGAGCTACCGAGACGACCTAAGCGCTGAATAATACCTAAAAAAGTAAAATCTTGGATTTAAAGGCTGTCTAAATCTTTGGAAGTATCTTGAAGCTCTTGCTCTATGTCGTCAAAAGTCGTTGCGTCAAGCTCGCTCTCGATGTCGCCTAGCTCGTCGGATTCGCTTAAGTTTTCAATCGCCGGCGCGCTCGGCTCCTCACCTACCTTAGAAAACCCCGGCAAGCCTTTCCCCAGGTTTTTGCCAAACAAGAAAATTGCCACAACTACCCCGACTAAAACAATTACGATAACGACGAGTTTACTGTTCATTTGTTCCCGCTCCTTCTCTCTCTGGCTTTGGGCTGGACTTAATTACACCAACCAAACACGAGTGGTAAGATTTAAGCGCCCCGTTGCTCTGGCGGATTGCGGCAACTTGCGCTTGGGCAAGCCCCTTGGCATTAGCTGCGTCAAAGTCAACTGCCGCACTGCTGTTTTCCGAATCGTCGATTGCCGCGTCTGCCCCCGATTTTGTGGCCTCGCACGCATCAAGCGCCGCCTGCATTGCCGAAACATCTATACCGGCCTCTTCAAGCTTATCTATTCTCGATTGGATTTTATCGGCTAAAGCGTCTAGCCTTGCCAAGGCTTCTCTTCTTATATTGGCAATCTTTCGAAATCTTTCAACTATCCTCTCGAATCTCTTATCCTTTAACTCTTTCCTCTTCTTTTCAAACCTCTCTTTAAGCTCAACCCTTTTTGCCTGTAGCCTCTCCTTGATTTCTTCACGTCTTTCCTTGCGCGTGTCACGGATATCCTCACGTTTTTCTCGAATCTCACCTCTGGCATCCTTCTTCGTGTCTCTAGCATCTTTTTTTGTATCCCGTATTTCCCTTCTTACTTCCCCCGGCCTTGTTTTCGCAGGATCCTTATCTTCGGTCTGTGCCAAAACCACGCTCACTGAAAAAACCAAAACCAAAATGGAAACTAAAGAGGCAAAAAATATTTTCTTCACGAGCGTCTGAATTAATCTTAAACACTCTTAGGTTAAGCTGTCAAGTAACCCCACACTTCACTGCGGGCGGGCCTGCCCGACATCGCAGTCATTGCGGGCGAGGGGAAACTGCAATCGTAATTGCCGTTGTCCTTCCGTCCTGGGCCGTATTGACAATAACCGAACCCTCCTGTTTTTCATTTTTTATCTGAAAAACAAAGTTTGCGCTAGTCTCTTCAAGACTCGTTTCCCAGCCGAGCTTTGGCAATGAATCGCCATAAAATTTTACGACTTTATCTAAATCATCATTGGCCATAAAAATCGCCCCGAACTTGCCGCTAAATCCGTAAGATTCCACAATCTCTGCGCCTTCATAAGACGGCAGGGCCGGGAATCCCGGCGCCACCGCTCCCTTGATATACTCATCTTTGCCGCCCGCACTGTCTTGCCCCACCCTGGGCAAACAACCGGAAAGCAAAACCGGCACGCCTATCAATAAAAATAAAACCTTCTTTGTTTTCATTAGGACTAGCCATTCGCCTGCCTGCCGGCAGGCAGGGATAAATTCGGAGAAAAAATTTGGATGAATTTGGATCTTCATTTCGAAAATATTTCTGCCGCCATTTTTGAAAGCTCATCATCCCCGATTTCGGCAACATCCGAAACCGTAACCGTCTTTGGGGGCCTTGTTTCCCTGTCTGCCAAAACCAGCTTCAAAGAAACCGGCTTCCCCAAAACTTCTTCCAGGGTGCTGGAAACCAAATCCATAATCCTTGGCTCTTCCAGCTTTTCTTTGTGAAACTTGAAAAATACTTCTAGTATCAGCGTAACACCGTCAAAGCCCGTTGGTCTAGTAGAACGCAGGAGGGCAACCACGTGGGCGTTAACTGGCTTAACTTTCGCCAGAAACTCTCCCCACTTTGCCTCTACCTCCGCCAAATTCTTCGCCGACGCAGAAAGCGTTCTGTTATCAGTTTTCTGTTTTCTGTCTTCAGATTCTTGTTTGCCGGCTTTCGGTTCATCAGTTTTTAGACTGGAAGGCTGACTAACTGATTTACCTTCATCTGATAACCGAGAACTGACAACCGATAACTGATTTTTGGCGACAGAACCCGCTTCTTCCTCCACTTCCGGCCTGCCCTCCGAAGTCGAGTCTGACTCGACGAAGGAGGGCAAAAACTTACAAATCGCCAAAGTCAGCGCAATTTCCGGCTGGGGATAATATTTAATCTCGCCTTCGGCAATAAAAAATAATTTCATTAAATTCTGGATCTGGCTATAACTTGCCTGTTGGGCCAGCTCGTTTAAATCGTCAAGATTGTCGTCCTCTACCTCCACACCAATCTTGATAAACAGCAGTTTCTTCAAAAGCAAAATGGCATCCCTCGTAAAAGTAGCGATGTCTCCGGCCGCGCCAATCTCCTCCACAGCCAAAACGCTTGCCTTAAGATCTCCCTTAAAAACCTTGGAAATCAAATCATATAGAGCCTTGGTGCCAGACAGCTTAAAAAAGGCCTTAACATCCGCTTCGCTGACTTTCACCGAAGCCGAGGCCAGCTGATCTAAAATTGAAACGGCATCGCGAAAAGAACCGTCAGCGGCTTTGGCGATTGCGCCGTCCGCCCCCGCCTCAATCTTTATTCCTTCTTTTTTGGCAATTTTCTCAATCGCCGCAATGAGGTCTTCTGCCTTAGCCTTTTTAAAATTGAACCTCGAAAGTCTGGAGACGATTGTCGCCGGAATTTTTCCCGGCGCAGTCGTGCATAAAATAAAAATTGCGTGGGCCGGCGGTTCCTCCAGTGTCTTTAAAAGCGCGTTAAAAGCCTCCGGGGTCAGCATCTGCGCCTCGTCAATAATGTAAACTTTAAACCGGCCGGCAGCCGGCGCCAGCTTAATTTTTTCGCGCAAATCGCGGATCTCGTCGATTCCCCGGTTGGAGGCCGCGTCTATCTCAATCAAATCCAAATATGAACCGTCGGTTATTCCCAAACAGGCATGGCACTTATTGCACGGCTCCCCGTATTTCTGACTACTGACTACTGACTTCCGCTTTTCGCCAGAAAACGAGACTCTACTGCTCTTCTTACTGTAGTCTGTAGACCGTAGACCGTAGACTCGACAATTGACCGCTTTTGCCAAAATTCTGGCTGTCGAAGTTTTGCCGCTTCCCCTTGGCCCGCTAAATAAATAGCCATGGCCGATCTTCCCGCTCTCAAGTTGCGCTAAAAGGGTATCTCTTACATGATCCTGCCCGATTAAATCGGCAAGTTTCTGCGGCCTGTATTTTCTATAGAAGACAGTCATACTTCGCTTATTTGATATTTGAAATTTGACATTTGAAATTGGTAACTATTCCTCATGGTGTCTCCCCAACAGATGTTCCACTCCGTGAACCACCAGTTTTTCAACTTCCTCATCCACCATCACATTATCGCGCGCCGCCGCCAAAAGCACCTCCGGCCACGAAAGGACCACATCGCCAAGCCGCAAAACTTCATCCGGCCCTTTTCCCTCAATCGGGAAAGAAAGCACCTCGTGAACTTTGCCGTCGCCGAGATATTTGCTTGTCAAATCCTTCATTTTTCTTCTTCCCACCACCGCAACCGAAACTTCGGCGCTGATATCGTTAATCTTTTCTTTCTCAAAAACCCCCAAAACCGCGCGTCTTAAAACTTTGCGGTTCACGGGATATCTAGGATCAGTGCTGACTAAGACTTTTATCATTTCCCTAATTCATCCTAATTATTACTCCTAATTAAATCCAAATTATTCGAATTAATTCGGACTAAAAATTCGTGTCTATTCGTGTTTTTAAATCCGAATTCAAAATTCTTTTATACACTAAACTTTCTGATCGGAAATTTGTTAATATCCCAAGTTCCAGCCCCCTCGCCTTTAAATAGGCCAAAACCTGATGAAAATCTCGGGGCAAGAGACGAGGAACTGCCTTAATCTCTAAAATCACTTTTTCCTCTATTAAAAAGTCCAAAAAGTACTTCCCAATCTTAGCATCTTTGTACTTAAGGTCAACTTCCAGCTCTTGCTCATATCTTATATTTTTCCCTTTTAAAGCTTCAGCTACTGCTCGCTGGTAATACTTTTCTTGATAGCGATTTCCTAATCTGGAATGTACGTCAAACAAAATACCGACGATCTCATAGCTCAATTCTTTCTGAATAATCCTTGGCATTAAAATTTGGATAAATTCGGATAATAATTCGGGTCAATTCGGGTTAGGCGCAAGTTTGCGCCTAACTATTTCCGCCACTTTTGCGCCATCTGCCCTTGCCCGCGCGCTGGAAAGAACTGTCGACATTACGCGGCCAAAATCAGCAGCAGAACTGGCGCCGACCGCGGCGATTGCTTCGTCTACTATTTTTTCCAGCTCCGTCTCGGTCAAGGGTTGAGGCAGGTATTTTGAAAGTACCGCCAGTTCCGCCATTTCCTTCTTAACCAGGTCTTCTCTTGCGCCCGAGCGAAACGCGTCGATTGATTCTTTATGCCGTTTTGCCTCTTTCCCAATTTCGTCAATTATCTCTGCATCCGTCAAATCTTGCCCCTTGGCAATTTTGGCATTGTGCAGTCCGGAAATTAAAAACCGTAAGGCCGAAACCGCCACCTCGTCTCGCTGCTTCAAAGCGCTGTTCAAATCTTGATTCAGTTGTTCTAAAAGTACCGGCATATTACCTTGTCCTCATTTGGATAAATTCGGACTAAAAATTCGCGTCAATTCGCGTCTCAAAACTTGCTCCTTATATACTTTTTCCTGGCCATCTGGATTTTTTGCTGCCTTTTGAGAGATGGTTTAAGGTAATGTTCCCTTTTTTTTATCTCCTGCAAAATTCCCTCGGTCTGGACTTTCTTGTTAAACTTGCGGATTAAAGAATCCACCGATTCTCCGGGTTGGGCTACTACTTTTGTCGCCACGATAAATCAACACCTCCCCTATCCGAATTCACACGAATTTTTACTCCGAATTTTTCCGAATCAAAAATATTCCTCGTTTTATTCGCAGAAAAGCTTTGCTTATTCGCAGAAAAGCTTTGCTTATTTGGATCTAATTCGGACAAATAATTCGGATCAATTCGTGTCTTCATAACCGACTCCACCTAATTGTACTCCCTGCTACCAAGTGCATATGGAGGTGCGGCACATGCTGATACCTGCCGCCGTTAAAAGCCAAACGGAAAGCGTCAAGTTTTTTCTCGGCCACTAATTTTTGGGCAACGGCAAACAGATCCTCGAGCGCTTCTCCGTCTCCTTTTTTAACCGCCAAAACCGAATCAATATGCCGCTTTGGGAAAATTAAAATATGCACGTCTGCTACCGGATTGATATCATTGATCGCCAAAGTCAGGTCAGTTTCGGCAGCCGGTTCGCTCTTTATCTCCCCGCTTACCATTTTACAAAAAATACAGTCTTTAGACATTTTGTAACTGATTCGCAGTTTTGCTTCTTTTACCAAGAATTTTATCTTTTTGACCATCTGTTAACTTCTCGATTCGTCACATTCGTTCCTCGCTCGAAGAATACTTGTACTGAGAGAAATCGAAGTATTGTTCGAGTAAAATCGAGAACTCTCCTAACAATTTAGCAATGCAACAATTTAACAATTTCCCTCATCCTTTTTCCAAAATCTTAATAACTTCGGCAAGCTCCAATTTTGTCGGCTTCATGGTCGGGTTCCGCGTCGATCCGTTGCGCAGTAGTTTTTTCGAAGCATGCAAAAACCATGTCGCTTCCCCGTCCGCCTTTTTCAAATCCTCGTAGGCCTTCGTCAAATCCACATCGTGGGCATTTGACCCTGTCACGCGAATATATCCTTTCCCCGGATCCTTGCGCACTACAACCGCATATCCTCCTTTAATCGCCGCATCCAAAACCGAGTCGTTAGCTGTATAAATAGCCACCCCTTCCCCCCACCTTGTCTTAAACTTTTCGCCTTTTTCCACTTCTTCTTCAGCCTTAACCTTTTGCTTCATTAAAAGATAAACCGCCTCCAGCCCTTGTATCGTCAAATCAATATATTTATCATCCTCTCGCCCATACATCATCTTCCATCCCGTCAAAACGCTGTGCAGATTAAACTCCCAGCGGTCACTTGAAGGCTCCGGCCACCTGTAGGCGTCGTATGCATGGTCAAGCTCCGTGATAACCTTAATCATCCGCTCAAGCGCCTCATCATCTTTGATGTAACCCTCCTTTAGTAACCATTCATAGACAAGCTGGGCTCCGCAGGTAAAATCATCACTTTGATGATGGTCAAAACGGCCCATGCCGGTATCGACATGGACTATATCGGGGTTAGAATCTACCGGCTCGTTATTATAAGTGGTACCGGCCGGCACAAACTCTACGCGGGCGTTTTTAAAATCCGGGTGAAATTTTTTGAGCAGCCAAATAGCCGGGATTCCGTCAAAATCCGGCGAGATTCCGTCAAAATCCGGCGAGGAATGAGTAACAATAATTTTGGCCATTCCTTAATCTAGAAATAAATTTGGCCAAAGTTATATCAGAGGAGCGCCATTGGCACGGCGAAAATACTTACGAGTATTGAGCGTGGCAAGGCGAACTGCTGATATAAGTTTCGACTTCATTTACTTAAGAAAATCCACTTCCTTCCTAGTTTGCTTTGTCATTCTGGCCATTCGGTCTTGAGCTCATGGTCGAAAGACTTGTCCAGAATCTCTAACAATTTAACAATGAAACAATCTAACAATTTCTTATTATTTCGAGTTCTCGAGAAATAAGCTCTCTTATTTTATCTTTTCCCCCAATTTTTGGCAAATTAAGAATATCTTTGCTTTAGCTGCCGAAATGCCTCAACATTCCTAATCATAAGCCTCATCTCAAGCGGCACTGCAAGATCGGCCGCTTCGAGTTCCGACATAAACTTTCTCAAAACCGCTAAGTTGTCTACTTGTCCTCTCGTCAAAATAGCTCTTCCCTTCTGCCCAATGTATTCCCGCTTTAAGGCTGACATAATTTTATCCTGCTTTAAAACACGAGTACCGGCATCGCGTATTTTATTATGATCTAAGATCTCTTCCATAAATGGATCCATAAAAGCGCGGTAATCACCCGTCTCTATAAGATCTCTGAAAATCTGCGCCTGTCTTGTAGAAAGTTTTAAATACATACTTCTATCAATAACCCCAATCTTCGGTTGCTCTCCGGCCAAATCGATAACATAATTACCTATATGAGGGTCGGAATGTACTACGTAAGTTTCCGTACCATCGGCGTCGGCTCTGGCAGGATTATTCAATTGAAACGCAAATATATCTTCAATATCTCTCACGAGCCCTGCTTTGACTGGCGCACCGATGGACTTATCTGCCAAAACTTTATTTAGAGTTTGACCTTCTGCCCTTTCCTCACTTTTAACTTTGGGGGTTGTCAGGAAACGCTTGGGGACATGAAATGTGTTCACTCCTCTTTGCTGATTAAACTTTTCTACTATTACTCTAAAATCATCATCGTCCGTCTCAAAAGTTGCGTCATTAATATCAGCAAGACACCACTCCTGGGAAAGGTCCACAAATACTCTCCCGAGCCTTGCCAAATCAGCATTCCTCACGCTGTACCCATCAGAAACCGCGTCGAGAGTATCAATCGCGGTTTTATAACTGCTACCTATAAAATGCTCCGGATTCGGGTTTAGCATTTTTACAACAACATCGCGAGTTTCGCCGTCTACGCCGACCTTCGCCGCGAAAGTTGTATACAAACTTCCGCCTCCCAAGAATTGGTCAATCGAAACGAGATTACCGTTTATAAAAGCAGCTGCACCGTTGCCCTCGTTTTGAGCCACCTTTTGTAAATTGTGCCAAAATATTAGCTTGTTCATTCCCTGATTTGCGTCAAAGGTTTGTGCAAGCCTTGCATCTACTTCCGGCGAAAACCTATAAAGCTGACGCGCCAGTTGCAAAGACCTTACCCCAAGCGCGCCGCTCGCCTCAACCCCTCTTATAACTGCTTCCGTTGCCTGATCAATCTTGACAACCTCGGGTTTACTCTCTTCCACCACACTTGTATCTCTAAGTTGCTTCTCAAGTTCCTGATTAACAAAACCGAAACTTCTATCACTCTCAAAAACCAGCTTGGCTATCGGCGCGGTAGGTTCATCAACTTTACCTTTCCCAAAAATAACTAAATCTCTTGTTGACATGTGGGTAATTCTTCTGGCCATACTGGATGACACCTTGTGCTTCATATCTCCGTAACCCACACCATAACTAACAGCGGATAATTTACCTACATGCACTTTATCAACATCAAGCGCTCTAAAAAGCAAAGGCGCTGCCATTTGCGCGGCCGGAATTGAAATTAAGTCCGGTTGTCCTTTTAAAATACCGTTCCTGATCGCTTCGCTGACAAAATCATCTTTAATTCCTAAAGCCTCCGTAATATTTTCCGCGAAAGCTCTTTTCCCCTTCTCATCAGTAAGTGCGCCATATTGGTCTACTAAAGCTTTCAGGGCGATAACGAAGCGTTCAAATTGCGATAAATTGTGAAGATTATCAAAGGTGTCACTAATACTTTTAAACAATTGCCTTCCCGAAGCGTCAACCTCAAACTTTCCCAAATCTTTATCATATTTTACCTTCCACCCACGACGCTCGGCCTCCATCCATAATCTAAACCAGTTGTCGGCAACTTCCGACGATGCTTCACTTACTGAAACCGCATCTGCTTTAAGTGTCTTAAAAAGCTGCCAGTGTCCGCCAGAAAGTTGACTCGTCACGTAATCGGCTCGCGCCATCTTTTTTACTGCTTCCGAACCGCCCAAGTAATCCTCGAGCCTTTGCCCCATACGCCCGCTAAAATACGCGTAGTCTTCTAGGCTATAGATTTGCTCGGCCACTATAGCCATCCCGTCCGGCCCGACCCTATCAAAATTCTTTTCCAGATAATCGCTTTTGTCGCTAAGCGGAGCCGTTGAGTGAAGATAACGTCTATCAATTTCCCTAAGTAGATTATTGGTTTGGGGAGAATCGGGAAAATTATGAGTCATAAAATCGGCAAGCGCGCCAAATTCGCTTTCGCCAACACCCCGCGCTACGAACTGTTCAAATGATTTCCGAATCGGACTGCCGGTTACAACAGATACCAAATCATCCTCATACAATTTACGCCGGGGGGTTTTCTCAACAACATTAGCTAGCCTCAACTTACGTGTAAACTCATTAAGCTCTGCTATTGTTCCGAATTCCAAATTAGGCGCACCTTCTACAACCTTTTGAAAATGTGGCAACCGGCTAAATCTTGCATAATTTGTAACTTGAAACTCCTTGTACGAATCTGAATAACCAGCGGATAATGAAAAACGTTCCTTGTCTGCTTGCAGTAAATTTGAAGCAAGATTAATTTTAGAAAACCAATCCATACTGCCAAAATTAATTCCGCTTGTATTCATCGTCTTTTCTAAAACATCATAAAATTCGGTGCTATCCCTGCCAAAAACACCCATAACGAAAAATTCCTTAAGAATGTATCTGCGCACTTCAGGAGTTAAACCTTCTCTACTTCCAAACTTTTCAAAATCCACAGTATCGATTTTTTCTAAAAGCTGGTTTAAAAACTCGGCTCTTTGGCTGTCGGGAATTTTCTCTCTGTCAAAATAATGTTTAACCGAAGACAAAAAGTCCCCTGGCGGAGGAAGTACCCCCGCGTCTTTAAGGTCTGCAATAAATTTATCCGTCAACCCAACAACATCAAGCTCCGGTTTTTGCCCATCATCCGTAAAACCAAATTCCTTCCATATAAGTTCTTTAACCTGCTCACGGTATAATCTTCTGTTTCCCTTTAATCTAAGGATTTCATTGTCCGGCCCAAGCCATGGTTGAACGATTTTTTTATCTACAATAATACCGACATCATGGATTCTCCGCAGGAAAATTTTTGCATTTGGAATATCCAAGCTATAATTCCACGTTTCGTCCTCTTTAGTTGAAGTGATTTTTTTGCGCCGATTTGGTTTTTTCATGGAAAACTCTCGCTCCATATATTGCAAAATCTCCTGATTAAGCAAGACAGATTCTTTGTCGTCTACGGTTTTAAGAATTTCTATAAATGTATCCTCACTTAAAGGGATTCCATGTTTATTCTCGCCTTTTTGGGGGTTGTAAGAATGATCCCTTAGGATTCTAAACACGTCCATAAGGTACAGTGAGTCGTGTAAGTACCGACTATTAGAATTAGGATCCTCGCCAAACAACATGCTTCTAATTTTGCCGTCTCTCACGTTGTCCTTGTACAGGGAAAAGTTTTTAAAAATGTCGACAACATCATCTGGTGTCTCCAGAAAAGAAAAATTGTAAAAACTGGAATGCTCCCCGTTATTCAAAAATAAATATGTGTTAATATCACTTTTGGAAAAACCGGCCCCGCGAAGCTTTTCAGCAAAAAAATCTTGAAAGGCTTCAAGTGTTTTAAAATACTCTTCGGGAATTATATACTCCCGAGTCTTGCTATCAATATAATTGCCAAATGAAGTGTTTCTCCTAAGTTCGTCAAACGCGCGCCGCAAATCCGGTGGGGCCAAAAGCGGCAAAGATTCTCTAACAATTCCAAAATTTTCTTTTTTTATCGCCTCCCGTACAATTTCATAATTGGTCTTTCGCGCGTTTTCACCTTTTATAAAATTAGGCAGAGGTGTCGGCTCGACAGAAGAAGTAGCATAATCCTCCGCCATGTGCTGGCCTGTACTTTGAGTAGCCCTCATTAACCCCGACTGGTGTCCAAAATCACGGCCTCGCGAAGAAACTTTCTTAATAGCCTCACCAAAACCGGTCGAGTTATAACCCGTCTTCTCTAGCATTCTTGGGGCCAAACTATCGGAAGCACTTTCGTGAACCCACCCCGTACTATCTGGATCATGCGACACAAATACATTCTCGAAGGTCTTGTGTTTTAAATGGCCAACTTCGTGGCCAATTACCCCAACCAATTCATCAACCGTATCCAGGTTATCTATAAGAGATTGGCTAATAAAAATCGAGCCGTCGGCAACAGCAAACGCATTAGAATCCAAACCCCTTCCTAAAATATAAACCTTCGTCTCTATACCTTTTCCTGCAAGCATCTTATCGACAATACTCTGCAAAAACTCCGTTCTTTGGGTACCTGTCTCTATATCGCGGGTCGCCGCAAGATTATCGAAAAGACGCTGAATACCTTCGTCATGATTTTTTATATCCCCGCGTGCATCTGCAATTTCGACTGACTTTAAGGGCCGAACTACACGCTCACGGGGCGTATTATCGTTTTGCAATTGGCCTTTTACTTCACCGTTTAAAGGCTTCGGTGCTTCTTTCCTGCCAAATTTAACATTAGCTTGCGGGGAACCCTCTGCGCCTTCCAAAAATGTCTGGCTAGCAATTAAACCCTCTCCAGCTAGCACTTGAGACCCAGTAGGCGCTTTTTCTAAAATCCGCGGGGCTCTATGGCTCTGTTGTTCATGATGGCCTGGATCAACTCGCGGCGACTTTTTCTCCGCCACGGCAACCGGTGGCCCTTCGGAACCTTTCATGGGTTAATTATACGATATTGGGGTTATGCGCTAACGATCTTTTTCACCAAATCCAGCGTCTTGGCAAACGTTTACGGCTCCTCCCCAGTCTTTGGTGAAAGTTTAATAATGTTTCTCCACTCTGGCTTATTTTTATATTTTTCTCCTATGCTTCTCGCTCTTCTTTCACCAATATCAATTTTGTAATTAAATCCCCAAGCAACCCCAACACCCAAGGCTTCCCAACCAACATATCTTAGGCTATCTATATCAAGAACATCCGGCATTGGAATATAGTAATAGCCCAGGTGCCCAGCACCCAAACCCAACACCATAATTGCCGCGGTGCTACCATAGGAAATTCCGTGTACAAGCAGATTTTTCCGGTCTGCAGCGTGCTTTCCTTCATGTTGAAAAACACCATTCAATTTTCTATTTGTCGCATTAAGCAAAATCTTCCTGGAAAACTCGAGTTTTCTATCTTTTGGAGCCGATTTGAGATAATCAGGTAATCTTTTGGTATAAAGATCCCAATTAACAAGTTTCCGCCCAAGTATGTCAGAACGTTCATCGTCCGCAATACATTCGGCAATCCGTAAAACAGATAAATAATCGTCCCAGAGTCTTCCCGCATGGATACGCATCGTGTTTGTAAGCATATTAAATGACCCAAGCATCATTGGCCAACCCTTATGGTCTATTTGAATTTTCAACTTAGCTATATCTCG
>JACPKK010000054.1 GCA_016187105.1 Candidatus Curtissbacteria bacterium
ACCGAAACTTCCACCTCCGCGCTGTTGTCTTCTCCGGCTTCGTTATAAGCCTTTACCTTTATCTTCCTGTGTCCGTTTGCCCCAAAAGTAAAGTTAAATTTGTAAGGGCTGCTGCCCTCGGTCTTACTGTCGTTAACTCCGGGAAAATTGCCTTCGGCGTCCCCGATATAAAGCTCAACTTTAGTAATCTTTTTAGCAGAAGTCACCTCCGCCTCCACTTCAATCGACTGCGGCACCTGTTGGTGATCGCTAAGGTTTTTAATTTTTACCGAAACCCCGTCTCCCGCGCCGGGCAAGCCCAGTAGCTCCTTCGGCGGGCGATAGCGCTCGTCCTGCGTCAGTGCCCAAGCGTCAATGCCTTCCTGCCACCTGTTTTTGCCGTCAGTTGAAACCGGATCAAACTCCGTAAAAACAAAATAATCCTTTCCGTCCAGCATTTTTTCAACCAGACAGTCGCGGCTTGGTTCTGTCCCTTTGATAAAGTACTCACTGCGTTTGGCAAAATCCCGGCACGGCAAACCGCCGCCCAGGGAATCGATTTCCAAAGCCGTTACATTGTCGGGCTTAGCAAAGCTTTCCGCAGGCCGTCCGGCCAAAACCTCTCTCATGATCCTGTTCCAAATCGGTGTCGCCCCGGTTATACCCGAAGCAATTTTCGGGTTCATCGCCGAGTTATCGTTATTGCCGACCCAGACGCCGACAACCGCGGAAGGCGTGTAGCCGACAGCCCAGTTGTCACGTTTGTCGTCGGTCGTACCGGTTTTTACAGCCACAGTTTTCCCCGCGATATTAAGAAATGAACCTAAGCCAAAAACGTCGGCCCTGGCATTATTGTCTGCCAGAATGTGCGAAATTAAAAAAGCAATATCACTGCCCAAAACCTCTTTACCTTTAATGTCACCTTCATCCTTAACCTCTTCCAAAATTTTCCCGCCGCGGTCCTCGACCTTGAGAATCGAAAGGGGCGCATGGTATGTACCGCCGGAAGCCAGTGTTGCGTAACCGCCGGTTAGTTCCAGAAGCCTGACTTCACCGCCGCCCAAAGTTACCGAAAGGCCAAACCTTTTTAAATTTTCATCGGTCGGCTCAAGACTCTTTAAGCCGGCGTCATAGGCAGTCCTTAGCATGTTTTTGATGCCTACCAGGGCCGTCATTTTGACAGCCGGCATATTTATCGAATTGCCGAGGGCAAAGCGCACTTGGACCGGCCCCCGGAATTTGCCGTCGTAATTTACCGGTTTATAATCCGGCAGATTCTCTCCGCCCGGAAACACCGTCGCCACATCCATTAAGACCGAAGCCGGCGTATAACCCGCTTTAAAAGCCGTCGCGTAAGTAAACGGCTTGAGAGCCGAGCCGGGCTGGCGCAGTGACATGGCCACATTTACCTGACCGTCGTAATCCTCGGCAAAATAATCTTTCGAACCGACCATCGCCAGAATTTCTCCGGTTTTGACGTCCATCACTACCGCCGAGCCGTTGCCGACTTTAAGATCGGTAAGTTTGGCAATTTCTTCAAAAACAATGTTTTGCGCTTTGTCCTGCAAGTCTAAATCCAGTGATGTTCTAACCTTCAAACCTCCCTGCTCAACCAACTTCTCGCCGTAGCGTTCTACCAGAAGATCTTTGACGTAAAAGACAAAATGCGGTGCCCTTATTCCGCGGTCATTACCGCTAAACGCCACATTGGGAATATCCCGCTTAAGCGCCTCCTCTTGGTCCCGGGTTATGTAACCGTCCTCGCGCATCCGGCGCGCCACGTCGTCGGCCCGGGATACATAGGCCTTGGGATTAGTGCCAAAAGGCGAATAAAAAGACGGCCTCTGGGGCATCCCGGCCAAAATTACCGCCTCCGTAAGCGTTAAATCACGGGCTTCTTTGCTAAAGTACGCCTGCGCCGCCGCCTCGATTCCCCAGGCTGTCCCGCCGTAAGGAACCTCGTTTAAATAAATCTGCAAAATCTCATCTTTTGAATACTTGCGCTCAACCTGAATCGCCAGAATAAATTCCTTGATTTTGCGCGTTAAAGTCCTCTCCGGGGAAAGCAGGGTATTTTTGACAACTAGCTGGGTTATTGTCGAGCCGCCTTCAAGTTTTCTAAAAACCACAATCCTAAAAACCGACCTTAGAATCCCGAAAGCCGAAAAGCCGCTGTGTTTGTAAAAATCCTTATCTTCAATGGCGACTGTCGATTCTTTTACATAGGGAGGTAAGCTGTCCCAGTTGACAAGCGCCCGGTTTTTGTCGCCGTAAATATCGTAAAGAAGCTTGCCACCTCTGTCGTAAATTTTGGTTGAGAGAGAAGAATCACGCGCTGTCAGTTTATACGGCGAAGGTAAATCCTTTGCAAAAACAATAAAGGCAAAGACCGTCAACACCATAAGGCCAACCAAAGAAAAAAATAAAACCGTCGAAAAAAGCCCCAGGAACTTTATCCAAAACCGGCGCCGGTTAAAACCCGACTGCGCGAGGAATGGGTGGCTGCTGCGGGACCTTCCCCCAAATCCCCCCAATCTCGAAGAAAATCGCCGCGCCCGCGGCCTGTACTGCGAGAATTTCACTCTGGTAATTATATATCTTGATATATCGCATGTCGATCCGTTTGCCATAAATTTGCCTCTCGTGTAAACTTCTTTTGTATGGATAAAGTTGCCAATCTTTTAACCCGCGGCGTAGAACAGGTTCTGCCGGAAAAATCCGGACTGGAAAAACTAATGGCTTCCAAAAGAATCCGCGTTTACTTGGGTGTCGACCCGACCGGCCCGAGGCTTCATCTTGGCCACACCATTCCGCTTAGGAAATTAAATGAATTTGCAAAAGTAGGTCATGAGGCTATACTTCTCTTCGGCACCGGCACGGTTCTAGCAGGCGACCCCAGCCAGCGCACGAGAGGCCGCGACAAAATCACTCAAAAAGAAATTGACGAAAACATTAAAACTTGGAAGGAACAAGCCGGCAAGGTTATCGACCTTTCCAAGGTCCAAATTCGCCAAAACGGCGAGTGGCTTTTAAAACTAAATCTCGCCGAAATTCTCGAAATAGCTTCTCATATTTCGGCTTTCCAGCTCATTAAACGCGACATGTTCCAAAAAAGAAACGAGGCCGGCGACATGGTTTCAACTAAAGAAACGCTTTACCCTCTACTCCAAGGTTATGATTCGGTTGCCATGGACGTTGATTTGGAAATCGGCGGCACCGACCAAACTTTCAATATGTTAATCGGCCGTGAACTGCAAAAGAAAATGAAAAACCGCGAAAAGTATGTGCTGACAACTCCTTTGATTTCGGGCACTGACGGACAACCCATGAGTAAGTCATCCGGCAACTGCATTTGGCTCGACGACTCGGCCATTGACATGTTTGGCAAAATCATGGCGCTGGCAGACACCCAAATTGTTCCGTACTGGCAAAACTTAACCAGCTTGCCCCAAGACCAAATAGTCAAACTTAAACCTTTGGATGCCAAAAAAACCTTGGCTTTTGAGATCGTCAAAACCTACCACGGCGAAAACCAAGCAAAAAAGGCCCAAGAAGAGTTTGAACAGCTTTTCCAAAAAGGGGGAGTCAGCCAATCGATTCCGGAAATCAAGATCAAAGAGCCGAGCGTCGAACTGGTCGACTTTTTGGTAGAAAATAATCTGGCACCGAGTAAATCCGAAGCCAAACGGCTAATTTCAAGCGGCGCCGTAGAAGTCGACGGCCAAGTGATCAGCGAATCCGAAATCGAATTCACAGATAACCAGGTCATGCGCGTCGGCAAACACAAATTTGTTAGAATCAAAACGGAGTAATTGTTCAATTGCTCAATTGCTAAATTGTTAAAACAATAGAACAATAGAACAATGTAACAATGATAATTCTTAAAAAACGCTATCTCAAACACTTCTGGAAGGTAATAATCATTTTGGCCGGCCTAAGCTTTATCATTGGCCAAGTGGCAATCTACCTCTATGCCGCGCGATAGCTCGTGGTACTCGTGATACCCTTGATACACGTGGTACCCTTATTCTCGTGGATCCCAAAACCAAAGTTTCTGACCTTCCGGGAGTCGGCGCATTTTACAAGATCAAGTTAAAACGCCTCGCGATTGAGACCGTCGAGGATTTAATTTACCATTTCCCGTTCCGCTGGGACGATTTTTCCAAAGTCGAGGCAATTCGCGACATCACCCCCGGCGGAAAATTAAGTATCCAAGGCGTCATCTGGCAGATTAAAAATATCCGCACGCGCTTTGGCAAATTTATAACCACTGCCCAAGTTGCCGACCCTTCCGGCGTCATCGATGTCATCTGGTTCAACCAGCCGTATCTCACCAAAACCCTAAAGGCCGGCACACCCATATCACTTTCCGGCAAAGTTGACACTACCGGCCCCCGTCCCAAACTAATGTCTCCCGCCTGGGAAATCATCAGAAACCAACTACCGAACAGTCATCCTGGAGGGAGCATAGCGACCGATAGGATCTCGACATCAGATTCTATCGCTCCGTCGAGTCAAAGCTCGACTTCGCTCCAGAATGACAATGCACCGCAACCCACTCTCCACACCGGCCGCCTCGTTCCCGTCTACCCCGAAACCGAAGGCGTATCTTCCAAATGGCTGCGCGCCAAAATTGCCAGCATTCTGCCGCAGTATTTAAAAACCCAAAAAGATTTTTTGCCTCCCGACATCAAATCAAGACAAAACTTACTGACCTTAGAAGACGCTCTTTCCAAAATCCACTTTCCCAAAAAGTGGGACGATATTGAAAAAGCGCGCAGTCGTCTTGCCTTTGACGAATTATTTCTAATCCAGCTGGCATCAACCTTGAGAAAGCGCGACTGGCAAAGCGCAAAGACGGCTCCGCAAATTAAATCCAACCAAGCAAAAATTAAAGGGCTCGTGTCAAAACTCCCTTTTTCCTTAACCGGCGCCCAAGTACGAGCGACTAACCAAATTCTTGCCGACCTTTCGCGCCAGACTCCCCAAAACCGCCTGCTTGAAGGCGATGTCGGTTCCGGCAAAACCGTCGTTGCAGCCATCGCCGCCTATCTTGCCATCCTCAATGGCTTCGACGTCCTCTTCGCGGCTCCCACCGAAATTTTGGCCTTCCAGCACCAGCAAACCTTAGATGCGATACTTTCACCGCTCGGTGCCAAAGTCGGCATCTGGACCGGCAGCCGTAAAACCGCCGGCGATGTTACCTGCGGCACCCATGCGCTCCTAGAGACGTTTAAACCCAAACGCCAGGTTGGCTTAATCATCGTCGATGAACAGCACCGTTTTGGCGTAGCCCAGCGGGCCAAACTCTTCCAAGATCAAACTAAAGAATTTACGCCGCATTTCTTAACCATGACTGCTACCCCCATCCCCAGAACCCTCGCTCTTACTCTTTACCGCGACCTCGACCTCTCGGTCCTTGACGAAATGCCCAAAGGCCGCCAAAAAATCGCCACCTTCGTCGTTCCCAATTTCAAAAGGAAAGACGCTTATGATTTTATTGCCAAGCAAATAGGGGAGGGCAGGCAGGCTTTTATCATTACGCCCTTTGTTGAACCCTCCGAAACTATGGTTACAGTCAAGGCGGCAACCGAAGAATTTGAAAAACTCCAAAAGATTTTCTCTGTCATTGCGAGTGAAACAAAGCAATCTACTCAACGTCATTCTGGAGTGAACGAAGTGAACGATAGAATCTCAAACACGGAATCAGATTCTATCGGGCTAAAGCCCTCCAGAATGACAAAACCCGTAAGGCTTGGCCTTTTGCATGGCCGCCTCAAATCAAAGGAGAAAGAGAAAATCATCACCGATTTTAAGAAAAACAAAATAAACATCCTGGTCACCACACCGGTTGTCGAAGTCGGCATCGACGTTCCCAACGCCAGCGTCATGATGATCGAATCCGCCGACCGCTTTGGTTTGGCCCAACTGCACCAGCTGCGCGGCCGCGTGGGCCGGGGTGAGCACAAATCTTATTGTCTCTTGTTTTCCGATTCGCGCGCCGCAAATTCCATCAAGCGCTTAAAGTCCATGGAAAAAATTCATGTCGGTTTTGAGCTTGCCGAAATCGACCTTAAAATGCGCGGCGCCGGCGAAATTTTCGGCCTCAAACAATCGGGCTTTATCAACTTAAAAATAGCTGACCTCTCAGACGCCGTCACTCTCGCCCGCGCCCAAAGGGAAGCCGACGCTATTATCAAAAAAGACCCGGCTCTCAAATCTTACCCCACGCTCGCCGAAAAACTAAGCTCCATCCAAAATGAACTCGTCCGGCCAAACTAGAACAGGGCTTGACATAATCCCTCCTCAAAGTTATCATCACTCCCCAAACAGCAAAAAGCTTTTTAGTGGATTTTGCAAGTTGAAAATTGAGAATTGAAAATTGATAATTGAATCATGACTCCCTTACCAAAAAAGAAACACGCCAAATCCAGAACCCGCACCAGAAAAGCGGCCATTTCCCTGCGTCTGCCGAGCCTCGTGACTTGTCCAAACTGCCAAGGCTTGAGATTCCCGCACCGGGCATGCCCAAACTGCGGGTACTACAAAGGAAATAAATCGGCCAAAGTATCAGATGAAAAAAAGGAGTGATCCCAGGCATTTAGCCCGCGTCAAAGCAGTAAAGGCTCTCTTTGCAAATAGTTTTTCAGAAGGTAAGTCAACGTCAACTGACCTCTCGCAAAAAGTATTAGCAAACCAGACAAAAATCGATAAACTCATTGCCCAAAACGCCCCGGCTTGGCCCTTATCTCAAATCGCTCCAATTGACCTGGCAATTTTAAGGCTGGCTGTCTATGAACTGCAGTTTAGCACCAAAAAAGAGCCTTATAAGGTAATCATCGACGAAGCGGTCGAAATCGCCAAACAGTATGGCACTAACTCTTCGCCGTCTTTTATAAACGGAGTTTTAGGTTCTATAATAAAAAAGGAGGGTACCAAGAGTAGTTAGAGTATCACCCAGCTTCGCCAAGGCTTCGCCGGGCGAGCAAGTACCACGAGCTAAAAAGCCCGTGATACCCGTGGTACCCCAAATTCCCGTGGTACTTTTTAAATATGTTGGTTGATTATTTCGAAGACTTAAAAAAAATTATCGCCGGGCTTTATAGTGTTGACGAGGAGACCATCGAAGAAGAGTCTCTTTTGGACGCCGATCTTAATATAAGCGAGCTCGACCTTGAAGACCTGATTGCGGTTCTCGAAGAAAAATACGCCATTGCAATTCCCCAGTCCGTCTATTCAAAATTCATAAAGGTCGGGGATATTGCCAGCTTTCTCTATGAAAACGCCGATGCGGCCTAAATCACCCCAAGAGCTGGAACGCCAGCTCCACCTAGAGTTTAAAGACCCTAAGATTTTGCAAAAAGCCTTTATCCACCGGTCTTACCTCAACGAGCACAAAGATTTCAAGGGCGATTCCAACGAACGCCTGGAATTTTTAGGCGATTCCGTCCTTTCCCTAATCGTTTCCCAATTTTTATACGGCCGGCTTCCCAAAAGCACCGAAGGCGACCTCACCCAAACCAGGGCTTCTCTGGTGCGCACCGAAACTCTGGCCACCCTTGCCAAAAACCTCTCACTGGGAAAATACCTCTATCTTTCAAAAGGTGAAGAAGAATCGCAAGGCCGCGATTCCCAAACAATCCTCGCCAACACATTCGAAGCGCTCGTCGGCGCTATTTTTTTGGACAGGGGCCTGGAAGAAGCCCAAAAATTTATTGAAAAAATCATTCTTGCCAATTGGCAAACCCTAGCAAATGAAGCAGCCTCCGACAATAAATCAATGCTTCAGGAAATCCTGCAGCGTAAGTACCATCTTTCACCGACCTATAAACTTTTGAAAACCTGGGGCCCGGACCATAACCGCAGCTTCGAAGTCGGCGTATACATGAAAGAAGAACGTCTAGGCAGCGGCACTGGCAAAAATAAGCAATCAGCGGCCCAATCAGCCGCCGCAAACGCCATAGGTAGACTTAAAAAGCCTTAATTGATATCATTGTCAAATGGTTAAATTGCCAATTGTCCAACCAGCAATGTAACAATTGAATAATTTAACAATTTATTTATGTCCGTAAAAATCCGTCTTGCCGTGAGTGGCAAGAAAAATCAGATTGCCTATAGAATAGTTGCTACCGATACCCGTACCAAAAGGGATGGTAAGTTCCTGGAAATTTTGGGTTTTTATAACCCAAAGTCCAACGCTGTCGAAAAGCTAAGGATCGAAAAAGACAAAATCGAGGCCTGGCGCCAAAAAGGCGCTATCATTACCCCTGCTGTTACCTACCTTATTGAAAAAGGGACTTTAGAAAGGCCCAAAAAACCCCGCCAAGGGCGAGGCTCGCCTGCCGAAGGCGAGGGGGCGAAGGTCAAAAAAGAAGAATCGACTCCGGCATCCGGGCAAGCTTCAGCACAGCCACAAGACGAAACAGCACCCAAGGAAGAAAAACCCCAAGAAGCTCGGGCCGAAGAACCAAAACCGACGAAAGCCGCAAAGCCAAAGGAGGAACCTAAACCCTAAACTCTTAACTCTAATCTCTAATCTCTAAACTCTAAACTCTAAACATGGAAGAACTTATTCGACTCTTAATTGAACCTTTAGTTACCGATATCAAAACCGTTAAAATCGAGAAAGTTAACCTCGACGGCAACGTCCACTTTACAGTTAGCGTCCCTAAAGCCGATATTGCCAAAGTCATCGGCAAAGAAGGCAAAATGGTCAAAGCCATCAAAAACCTCACGAAGATCCGCGCCATTAAGGAAAATGTCTATTGCTCTTTAGAAATTGTCGAAGCGTGACATTCATTCTCATCACATTATTCCCCGAAGCTTTTGAGTCAATTTTCTCGTCAAGCATCCTTGCCCGCGCCCAAAAAGACAATCAGATCAAAATCGTCTTTGTCAATCCTCGCGATTTCGCGCGCGACAAATACAAAACCGTCGACGATAAACCGTACGGCGGGGGAGCAGGCATGGTTATGAAGGTTGACACCATCGTTGCCGCGCTCGAGTCGATCAAACCCAAGCCATACATAGTCCTGCTCTCCGCGAGCGGTAAGAGATATACTCAATCTACCGCCCGTAAACTAAGCGCCAAACCCCATCTAGCCATCATCTGCGGCCATTACGAAGGCGTGGACGCCAGGGTAGAAAAGTACGTCGACGAGGTTATCTCCATCGGCGATTTTGTCCTAACCGGCGGCGAAATCGCCGCGGCCGCCATCGTCGATTCCGTCGCGCGCCTCATTCCCGGCGTAATTAACCCAAAATCTTTAGAGTCTGAATCATTTTCAACTTTCAACCCTCAACTTTCAACTTATATCGAGTATCCCCAATACACCCGCCCCGAAGATTTCAGAGGTGCCAAAGTCCCAAAAGTTTTACTCTCCGGCGACCACAAAAAGGTAGAGCACTGGAGAGAGCAAAATACCAAAAAGATCAAAAATAAACTTAACTCTTAACTCTAAACTCTGAACTCTAATCTCTAAACTCTAAACTCTATTCTCTAAAACGCGCCAAAAACACAGCAGAAGAAAAATCCATCCATGAACAAAAGTGTATTGGAAGTTTTCAAAAACATGACGGAGTCAGCTCAATATGGTGAGAGCGAACAAGCAAAAACATTACAGCTGATGGAGGCATGAGCGAGACGGGAATAAACCAATCGGGCAAACTGTAAGGTTAGTCGAGCGTTTTTTGAAAACTACAATACACTTACCAGCGCTAAAATGGCGCGAACAGATCAGACCGGCCGCCTTGAACCGGCGCAAGCGGCGGCGGACCGGACAAGCCGCTGGCGCGAACTTGGTTTAGCCTGCTTACTTCGGCTTGCGTCAAATCGTCAATCGGCGACTCAATCGAAGAAAGCTCACTAGGGAGCGTCTGGTAATAAGCATCAAGTGTTACTAGTGTTTTTATTTGCCCGGAAGTCTGACCGGCTCCCAAAACAGACGAGAGCGTTAACTCCCGAACTGCCAAAACCCTCGAAAAGGCCAAAACTTCATTCAAAAACTGTAAAAAGGATTTGTAATCGGAAGAAATCGAGACTTTTACTTGCACTTTCGGCGTATTGCCGGCGGCAGTATCGGCCGGCGTAGGAGAGGATAGGGGCGCTACCGGCGCCGCGCCGCTAACTTTACCGTCACCGCCACCGACAGTTCCCGGCGAAACTTCAACTTTATTAAGAACTACCCCCGACGAGCTGGCCGCCCGCTCAACCTGGGCAACCAGTGAGAAAACTTCTTTATCAGAAGGCAAAAGCGCTTCGGCATAGCCAAGTTGAGATTCAAGCTCGCTTTTGTCAAACTGCGCCAGCTTTTGGGCCTTTAGCTCCAGCGCCTCGACTCGCAACGCCAACTCCCCGTTAACTCGCCTCAAGTTCAAAACATCGTTAAACTTTGGCCAAACCACAAAGATCAAAACTAAAATTGACCCTAGTATTGCACCGGCCGGTACCGCCACTTTTGCAAAGCGCGAGATGCCGCCTATGTTTCCAATTTTGGCCAGTTGTACGGCAGGTAGGTCCATAATTCTTAATTATTTAACAAGTTGCGCCGACAAAACGAACGAATAAATTCCAGAGTCGTCGGACGATAAAGATTCAACAGTTACTCCCGAAAATATCTCATTGCCGCGCGCCGAAACCAGTTGCGTGATAAACCCGGCAACGTCGGCAGACGTCTTGGCGCGGCCCGAAATAACAACTTTCACTCCGGAAAACCTCATATCCGTAAAAAAGACGCCCTGCGGAACCAGCTGCACCAGCCTTTGGAAAACATCGCCAAGCGAGCTTCTCGCCATAAGAATTTTGTCGGCAGCTGCCACTTTTTGCTTAACAACAACTTCCAGCTCTTCAGTCGATTTCAAGCCCTCAATCGTTCCCGCGCTTTGCTCAACCCGAGTAACCAAGTCCGATCTCTGGGCCGAAAGCACGGAAGAAACACCAAGAATAATCAAAGTCGCCAGGGCCACTAGGACTAAAAATCCGCTCGCCGCAACTAGGACTTTCTTGTATAAATTCTCAAAACTCTCTGCCGATTTTTCCTCTGCCGGCATTAAATTAATATCTGTCATGTTTAAATCAGTTTATCAAAAACTATACGCTACACGCTAACTAACTATACGCTCCTTAGTGCCAAGCCTGTTGCCACCGCATAAATGCTGCCTTGGCCAACTAGCTTTGTAACTAATCCCTCCTTCGAAAAATAAGCCCAGGGGTCTCCAAGGGAAACTTCCAGGCTGGTCCTTGCCGCTAAAAATTCTGAAAGCCCGGGTAAAAATGCCCCTCCTCCGCAAATAACCACACGCGAAACCGCCGACCCCTGAATATGGGTATGCGTATACTCCATCGCTTTCAAAAGTTCGGCAGCTAATATATCCAAAGTAGGCTTAAGCACGTTGGCGACTTTTGCCGAAAGTTTATCCTCTAAAATCCCGTACGTTTGCTTGTACTCCTCCGCTTGATTTTGCGGCAAGTTAAATTCGGCCATAATTGCCTTCGTCAAAACCATTCCGCCGCTTGCTATCGACCTTGTAAAAAGCACGTTTCCGCCAAAAACTACCACCAGCTCGCTTGAAGCCGCACCCAGTGAAACGATAATGGTCGCCGGGTCGCCCGGCCGAAACAGTGCCCGCGCAAGCGCCAAAGATTCGGTTTCAAAAGCTACCGCCTTCAGCCCGGCCGCGCCAACAACGTTAAGGTATTTGGCAACCATCCTTTTGGGGGCGGCCAACAGAAGAACGCTCATCTTGCCGGAAGCATCTTGGGGCCGCGAGATCACTTTATACTGCAAGTTGACATCTTTTATCGGCATCGGGATATATTGTTCCGCCTCCCAATTGATTGCCGCCACCAGCTCCTTATCGGTAAGAACCGGCAATTCAATCAGCCTCGAAACAACTTGCGATTCAACAAGGGAAACAACACAGTTGGAAGTTGCAATTTTTGCCGCTTCCACGCACGAGCGGATTGCCTCCGAGAGTTTACCTAGCTCCGTTTCCGATTCAGACTGAATCCCGCCGCCGGGAGTCTGCCAGCTGCCGGCTGCTTTAAGAAGCCCTTTGCCGCCGCCATCAACCTCAACTACTTTAACAAATGATCTTCCAATATCAAGGCCAAAATGGGCAGCCATGATTATCTTCTACGTAGCGCTTGGACTAGCAGGCGAGGCAGAAGGCGAGGGCGAAGGCAAAACTAGATTGGCCGGTAGAGTTTTTTTAACCGTCTCTTCAAGGCTTTTCGTATCAACCGGCCTTTTTCCTTGTGAGATTTCCGGCACCTGCCGGGTTTTTGCGGCAGTCAAAAGCAGGAGCAGGGCCGGCACAACCAAAGCCGCCACTCCGATAAAAGACAAAATAATTTTAGTCCTTTTTGCCATGTTTTCAATCATCTGATAAAACCTCCGCAGATTTAGGCGCGCCAAAATTCATAGCCTTCGATAGGCACCGCAGACCGCTGACACTATTTAGCAATATCACCGCTCGAGAATAAAACGTAATCAAAAGCCGCCGGAAGCGTCGGCAAAGCTGTCCTGATAACTTGTACCTTGCGCGTCACGCCCGAACCGGTTGTAGCCGTCGAAACCAAGTTATATGTCTGGACCGGTAGGCTCTGGCCAACCCCGGTCACCTTGACTGTCGTCTTCACCCAAAACGGCCGGATACGCGCTGAAATTACCCCGCTGTCCAGAGGGATTCTAGTACAAAGTTTAAAGCCTGCCGCGGGCGTACAATTTGGCGAGGCAAATCCGTCTTCGCTTCTGCCCCCAAAATTGCCGCCTGACCAAGCCGTCCTCGATTGGCTAAAGCTACCGCCTACTTGCGAAACTTGAGTTACCTCCAAAGAAGCGGGCTGGTCTGCTTCAGCCGGATCTGTGGCATTTGCCCATTCAATTTGCATTTGTCCTGTCGCATTCTTTAAATCGACTTGCCCAACCGTCCCCAAGTCTATCGCCAGTTCATAAATGTTAGAAGCCTCAATCGCTACATTCGCCACTAAGCCGCCGACAGTTACGTTTTGGGTCGTTGATCCTCCCGCAGGAATAGTCGTCGCCACCTCTGATAAGCGCGACAAAACGTCCTCAATCCCGCCCTCGGCCGCCGCAAACGCTTTTTGCGATTGTTCGGTCTGCGCCGAAGTTTTAAGGTTAGTCAGATTCCTTGAAGCAACAGAAAGCCCGACTGCCAAAGCCACAACCACTACTAAAAGTACCAGAATCAGAATTTGTCCGCTTTTCGCCTTTTTCTCCATAACCGTCCTCTATATCCAGTTTATGGATATTAGAAGCCAATTGTCAATAATGGCTTGCTGATTTAGTATCTCCTTAGAGAAATCGTCGTTTGAAACTCGGCATTAGAAAGAAAATCGCGTCTTGAAGGCGCTTTGACACCTTGGTTAATCGTGAAGCTAAGAGAAACGATTGCCGGGCTGGATGCACCCACAGTCTGTGCCACAACCGCAAAATTACAGGCCGAAATATCCACACCTTCGATAGCACTTTGATTATTGGTTAAAGATTTATAATCCGCAAGGCTGGGACTTACCCCCGCTGGCATATCGGCAAGCCCGATCCACCCGTTGGCGCTCCCGCTTGCTGAAAAACAAGCTGCATATAGCGTGCGGGCACTGGCCAGCGTTAAAACCAAACCGTTATTCGCCCCTTGGGGAAACTCGCTGGGTATCATTTGCCGCGCCGCTCTCGCGTCCCTGATTTGCCTGTCTAAAGAATCCAAAACCACTTGGCCGTTTTGCTTCACTTCTGTCACCACTGCCGACTGGTTAGACCCCCTTAAAACCGATGTCAAAAATAAAAGGGCCGAACCGACGGTTATTGCCAAAAGCCCCAAGCCGACTAAAATCTCAACCAGGGTAAAACCCTGTTTTAGGTGAATGGTAAATGGAAAATGGTAAATGGATTTTTTCTTTTTTTTCTCTCTATTAACTATTAACCATTCACTATTTACTTTAAGGAGGGGCATTAACTCTACTTTACACTAATCACCATGCACTCATCACTATGCACTCGTCACTAATCACTCACCACTATTCACTATTCACTTATTCAGGGGCATGGGCTGGCCCCGCCGCCCTCCCCGATTTGCCCGCTGCACGGTTTTGAAAGAAAAGTCCAGTTAACGACCTGTTGTACTCCTCCTGAATCTGTCCAGCTAACGGTCACCACTACTGTCTTTTTAGTACTGCTATCGGACGCAAACGAAAACCACCTGCTAAACGTCGTGTTGTTAAGAATAATCGCCTCGCTACCGGCAGGCGGGATGGGGGAACAAGCAGAAAGCCCAGCCAGTGTCCATGCCGCGGGGTTTGGATTTGTTGTATTCAAGGTATAACAGCCGCTTGCCGGCAGCGCATCAAAACCGCTGGCGTTCCTGTCGCGAAAAATTCTAATTTGCTCGATATTTTGCTGGACCAATTTAGTCGCTTGGGTATTGTTGCGCGCCCCTTCCGAAGCCCTTTGCACAAAAAGGGTTGTGGCAACCAGGGAAACGGCCAGCGCAGTCACCACCCCCAGCGCCACCACCACCTCAATCAATGATTGTCCTGATTCTATCTTACGGTTTTGCCTCATTGATCTCTCCCGACGGCGCCACCACCACCTGATACGCCGCGCCGCCCGTGGCCGAAAGCGTGATTACCAATTGACTGCCTATCCCAAGCTGGTTTAAAAGGTTTCCCGAAGAATCGAAAAACGGGGGAGTCAGGCCTCCGTTATGGTAAGTCACACCGGATACAAGCGGCCGGAAAAAAATGCTGACACTATTTGTAGCCCCAAGACTCGTTGCGCTTACTGTCACACCACTGGGCAAAAAAATCGTCCTTTCCGAGAAAGCTGCGTCAGAAGCGCCAGTTCGGCAGTCGCCGTAAAGCGTATATTTAGCGTTATTGCCGCCGCCTGTGTCTGTACTAACCTTAATAAACCAGCCGCCCAAAGTCGACGTCGCCGGACAAAACGCACCTCCGCTGCCTTTATCGCCGGAAAGCGCCTTGTTCTGGGCTTGCCTCAAATCAGATTTTAATTGCTGTGCCGCCCCTCGTAATTTCTGGTTTCTCTCAAAAGTTATATAAGAGGCTGTCACTAGAGAAACCGTCAAACCGAAAATCGCAATCACGATGAGAAGCTCAATAAGTGAGAAACCATTGTTCAATTGTTTAATTGCGAGTTTACAAATAGCAAGCTCTTTTCTTGTTAAATTGTTAAATCGATTTTTTGTCCTAAACAATCGAGCAATTGAGCAATCGAGCAACCGAAATCTTTTAACAATGTAGCAATGCAGCAATGTAACAATCTTCATGATCTCAATATAACATTAAATAATACCTTAAAATTTCCTGCCCGAAAAAAAGGCTGACAAAAAAACCCAGAATCAAAAAAGGGCCAAAGGGGATTGTCTGACCGAATCTTTTTTTGCCCAAAACGACCAAAAAGACAGCCGCCACAGCACCTATGAAAAAAGCCAAAAATATGGCAATAATGCTGCCTGGGACGCCCAAAACCATCCCGATTAAAAAGGCTAAAACCGCATCGCCTTCTCCCATCCCGCGGCCGCGGGTCAAAAAGATAATAACCGCAAAAAAAGCAGCCGCCCCAAAAGCAGCTGCTACAAAACCTATAAAATCTGGCGAGCTCTTGGAAAAAAAGTTGAAAAACAGTGCCGCCAAGGCTGCGCCAAAAACAAAAGACGTCGGTATTAAAGAAGTTTTAAAATCAACAGCCGCAACAGCAATCAGCGTCGAACAGATAAAAAGCAGGTAGATTAAAAACGGCAGCGAAAAGTCGCCGCCGCCGGAAAACTTCCAAAACGTCAGCAGGAAAATAATGCCGCCTAACCCCTCAACCGCCGGATACTGCCAGGAAAGCGGCTTCCGGCACTTGCGGCAGCGGCCGCGGATAACCAAAAAACTGACAATCGGTACTAAGTCCGCTACCTCCAAAGTTCGGCCGCACCAGTCGCAGTAAGACCTGCCCGTTAGTGTCCGCCCTTGAATGGATCGATCAATAACGACATTAAGAAAACTTCCAACGCTGGCTCCTAAAACGAAAAACAGCGCCAATAGAAAAACCACAAATTAAGGATAATTGACTTATTGATTTAGCGCAAGCTTACGGAGCGCAGGCAGCGGCAGCAAGCTCTTGGGCTCTGCCTGTAGATGATTGCCAGCACCAGAGGTTCCCACCAGTAAGAGGGTCGCCAAGAGGTTCCGAAATACGGGCATAGGTACAGGGACTTCCCACGGAACCGTCACACGCCCGCCGCCATCGCCAGTCACTGCATACTCATACGAAACACTGTTGGGAGGGGTGGGCAAATTCTTAAGATCACTATTGGTCACAAGCACTGTCAAGTTAGTGGGGTAAGATCCGACAATGCCAGAAGAAAAATAAGACTGGGCCGCCGTAGCAATCTGGCCGATATCAGATTTAATCTGGGCATCTTCAGCCTGATTCTGCCGCTTGGCAGGGTTTATCGCCACCAAGACCCCCGCTGAAAGAATCGCCAAAATCGCAATCGCGATCAAAAGCTCTACCAGAGTAAATCCGGCCCTAAGTTGAAATCGTTTCATTGGCCATTACGGGGCCGTACAAGCCGCCGCCGCCACTTCGGAAGCTTTGCCGGTTGAAGACCTGAAACACCAAACATTACCGGCTACTGCCGGATCCAAAAGCGCATTTAAAACAGAAACATCTGTGCATGGGCTAACCGCGGTGCCGGCACAACCTCCGGGCGTAACAGCGTATGTGTAAGCGGCTCCTTGCGGAGTCGTAGGCAGATTCTTAAGATCCTCATTAGTCACCAGCTGATTAAGGCCTTGGGCCGCACTCGGGTACGTGCCGCCCTGGCTCGTATAATACGCCTGGAGCGCGGTGGCAATTGATCCAACGTCAGCTTTGGTGTTAGCATCTTTAGCCTGATTTTGTCGTTTGGCCGGGTTAACGGCAACCAAAACTGCTGCTGCCAAAATACCGAGAATTGCAATCACAATAAGAAGCTCGATCAAGGTGAAGCCACGGACAAATTTTTTATGGGCAGGTATAAACATCTATTTGCTCACCCCCTCTCGAGAGGCAATAATTTTCAAAAATCTTAGCCTAAATTAAGTATCAGGTATTTGCTTTGAGCTTGTCAATAGCTTAAGCGAATCATAGTCTCACTACCTTAAAATTAAAATTGAGCTGTGAGGTTTAAACCCGCAAGCCACGAAGTGGATGAGGATCACAATCTAACTGCTCAGAACTGGGCTGTCAAATTATAAATCGGCAAAATTATCGAAAGCACCAAAACCGCCACGCCCAAACCCAGAATCACCAAAATCACCGGCTCCAATGCCGTCGTCAAATTCCTGATCAAATTTTCACTCTCCGATTCAAAATAGGTCGAAAGCCGCATCAAAACCTCATCCATCTTGCCGGTTTCTTCACCAACCCTAAGCATCTGGGAAATTATTGGCGGGAAGGCGGCATTGGCCGCCAAGGGCTGGTAAAGGGGCGAACCGCGCTCAACACGAGCAATCGCAAAATCAATCCCTTCTTTATATACCGGGCTGTCCAGAAGTCCGGCGACCACTTTTAAAGCGGCAATAATCGGGATCCCTGTCCCTATTAAAAGCCCCAGCGTCCTTGTAAACTGCGCGAGGAGCAGGGCTTTTCTGATCTTACCCCAAATTGGCACCTTAAGCATTAACTGCGATAAAGTCTGGCCGCCGCGCGCCGTCCGGGCAAATATCTTAAACCCCCAAATAAGCCCGGCCATCATTATTAAAAGAAGCCACCAGAAGTTGCGCATAAAAGAAGACATGGCGATTAAAACTCTTGTCGGCAAAGGCAAGCTCGCACCGATTTCGCTGTATAAGCTCGTCAGCCTTGGAATCACAAAAATCATCATCACCGAAATTACGATAATCATGACGACAATTACGATAATCGGATAAATAAAGGCCCCGCGGGTTTTTGATTTAAACTCCCGGTCTTTTTCCAGGGTATCAGAAAGCTTTGCCAGCACTTTATCTAAGACTCCGCCGGTTTCGCCGGCTTCGACCAGTTTTATATAAATGACATTGAAAATTTTTGGGTGTTTCGCCAGAGCCGCCGAAAGCGATGACCCGCCTTCGACGTCGGCAACTATTTGGGAAATTGCTCTGGAAAATGCCCGGTTTTTGGCTTGTTTTTCTAAAATTACCAAGGCGTCGGTCAAAGGCAGGCCCGCCGAAACCATCGTCGAGAATTGTCTGGTAAAGCCGACGATTTCCGAGCCTGGTATCCCGCCGAGTTTCGGAATCGTAATTCTAATATTTCCAACTCCCTTTACCTCACCGTCGCGCCGTCCAATACGAGTTGGCACCAGCCCTTCTTTTTGCAAGGTTGCAACCAGGGTTGCTTCATCCGTCGCCTCAACTTCACCGCTGATTTTTTTACCGCTTGCGTCTTTGGCAGTGAATTTATAAAGGGCCATGGTATTTAGTCAAAGTCAAAACACTTTGACTCATTGGTTCCCTCCTCCCACAAGCCTTTCAAGCTCCTCAACCCTTAGGGAATAAGCACGAGCCACATCCAGGGAAATTCTCCCGGCGCGCACCAGATAGGCCAAAGACGCGTCCAAAAGGATCATCCCCGATTCACCCGAGGTCTGGATAATATTATCGATCTGGTGAGTTTTTCCCTCACGGATGGCCGTTGAAAGGGCGGGGGATGAAAGTAAAATCTCCGCGGCCGGCAGCCTGCCGCCTCCGATTGCCGGCACCAGCCTCAAAGAAACAATCCCGGCAATAACAGAAGCAAGCTGCATCCTCATCTGTGTCTGTTGGTTCTGCGGAAAAACGTCAATAATCCTGTCAATGGATTGGGCCGCCGAATTGGTATGCAGCGTCGCAAAAACCAAATGCCCGGTTTCGGCAACCGTAATTGCCGAAGCGATCGTCTCGAAATCGCGCATCTCTCCGACCAGTACTACATCAGGGTCCTCCCGAAGCGCCGACCTAAGCGCTACACCCCACGAATGCGTATCCAGATGCATTTCCCTTTGCGATACCAAAGATTTACCGCGCGGGTAAACATATTCGATCGGGTCCTCTATCGTCACAATGTGCAGTGGCTTCGTCTGGTTAATCTCGTTGATCATCGCCGCTATTGCCGTCGATTTACCGTGGCCGGTCGGCCCCGTTACCAAAACCAGCCCTTGTTTAAGCTTGGTAAAGTTGTGGCAAATCTTGGGCAAATTCAGTTCTTCAATTGTTTTAATATAAGTAGTAATAAGCCTAAGCGCCGCCGCTAAATACCCTTTTTCGAAATAGGCATTAACCCTAAAACGGGCTACCTCGCCCAAGGCGAAGGAAAAATCCAGCTCCTTATTGACAAGAAGCGTGTCTTTTTGCTCCGGCGATAAAAGTTCAAAAATCAGATTTTCCGTTTCTTCCGGCGCCAAAAGGGCAGGGGAGATAGGCGCCAGCGACCCGTCGATCCTAATCATTGCCGGAGAACCAGCCACGATGTGTAAATCGCTAGCTTCCTTTTTAACAACAATTTCTAAATATTCTTGAATCGACATAGTTAAATTGTTCGATTGCTCAATTGTTCAATTGTTTTTGTTTTTAGCAATGGAACAATAGAACAATGAAACAATTGACTTTAGGCCCGCACCCGCGAAGCGGGGAGGACCGCAGGTCACTGTCTATTCCTCCGCTACTCTCAAAACCTCCTCAATAGTCGTCACTCCTTCGCTAACCTTCAAAAAACCGTCCTGTTTCATCGTAATCATCCCCTCGACAATCGCCTGGTCCTCAATCGCCTGCGAAGTCTCATGCCCAAGGATCATCCGGCCGATTTTTTCCGAAACAACCAGAACTTCAAAAATACCGATTCTTCCTAGATACCCAGTATTGTTGCATTCGCGGCAGCCTTGTCCCACATAAAGCTGATAACCTTGTTTATCGCTAGCCGGTTTCAATTTACCCAAAACGTCCGTGATTTTCCCCGAGATTTCCGCCGTCGCTTTCCTCGGAATCCGGCAAGTAGGGCAAATGCGCCGCACCACCCTTTGCCCCACAACACAGGTAACCGTCGATGCAATAAGGTACGGTTCCGCATGCATGTCCAGAAGCCTGGGCAAGGCCCCCGCGGCGCCATTGGTATGCAGCGTCGAAAAAACCAGGTGGCCAGTGAGAGACGCCTGGATTGCCAAATCCGCCGTTTCCTGATCACGGACTTCACCAACCATAATGATATTGGGGTCTTGCCTAAGAAACGCCCGCAAACCCGAGGCAAAAGTCAAGCCTGCCTGCACATTAATCTGCACTTGGTTAACCCCGGGCATCTGATATTCGACAGGGTCCTCGAGCGTCATAATATTAACCTTTGTCGAGTTCAGTTTTGAAAGGACGGAGTAAAGCGTCGTCGTCTTACCGGAACCGGTCGGGCCTGTCACCAAAATAATCCCGTGGGGTCTGGCGATGTTTTCCTCCAAATGCCTAAGCGCCATTCCCCGCAGTCCCAGCTCCGGCAGTGTCGGCACTCCGCCGCTCTTTTTCAAAAGCCTCATTACCACTTTCTCACCAAAAGCGGTCGGCATTGTTGAAAGCCTCAAATCGATTTCCTCCGCCCCGATTTTAAAGTTGAAGCGCGCGTCCTGCGGCAGACGCTTTTCGTCAATCTTCATATTCCCCAAAATCTTTATTCGCGAAACAATGGCATCATGGATTCTTCTGGGCAAAATTAATTTTTCGTGCAAAATTCCGTCAATTCGATAACGGATTCTCGTTTCGTTTTCCAGGGGCTCGATATGAATATCGGAAGCGCGGATTTTAATCCCGTATTCAAGAAGCGTCGAAACAATGCGCGCTACCGGCGCCTCGCCCAAAACACCCGTCACCGCACCGAAAGGCACGCCGCCGCCCCCGAGAAATCCGGGCGTCGCCTCTTTTAAGGCCTCGCCGACTTCAGACGATAAGCTTTGGGTATACTGTTCGGCAATCGCCCGGTTTATCGAATCGCTAGTTGCAATATAAGGCCGTACCGTTAGCCCCGATTTTTTCTCGATAAATTCCAAAACCGAGAGGTCCAATGGGTCCACCATCGCCACCGAAAGAGTATTCACTTCTTTGGCAATTGGAATTACCACAAACCTTTTGGCAACTTCTTCCGGCAAATACGCCAAAACCTCCGGCGAAATTGGTTTTTGTGCCAAATCTATGTAGGGAACACCGATAACTTCTGCCTTTGCCTGCGCCAAACCTTCGGGGTTTACCCAACCCATTTGCGCAATCACTTTCTCTGCCGATTCTTGCTTCCTCTTGGCTTCAGTTTTGACAAACGTCAATTGCTCGCGAGTCAAAAGGCCGCGGCCTGCTAGAACGTCTTCGATAAAAGCGGCGTGGGGTGGTGAAGCGGTAGTTTTTAAATTCTGGGCAGAATTGGCCATATTTATATGTGCCAAAACACGCACGCAATAAAGCGCCGTGAAATTAGCGGTCTACCTCGATCATAACAACATTGAAACAAAATGAAAATAGAAGTAAACTCTCCTCTATGACGAGCCTTAACTTTCAATCATTTCTTATTATCGGATCAAAAGAAAAAAGGCGCGCCGAAACTAAAAATCTTCTCGGTAAAATCAACCCGGACAAAATCTCGCCAGACATCTCAATCGTCGCTCCGCTAAAACAAAAGGTCACAATCGACCAAGTCCGCGAGGTTAAAAGGACCATCTTCCAAAAACCGGTTTCCCTCCCTTATAAAGTAGTCATAATCGAAGAAGCCGAAAAGCTCACCCTGGAAGCCCAAAATGCCCTTTTAAAGATCCTCGAAGAACCGCCCAAAAGCGCCGTCATCATTTTAGAAGCCAAAGACAAATCGCCAATCTTGCCGACAATTCTCTCGCGTGTCGTCACCCTCAAAACCGAAGAAAAAAGGCCGAAGGGGACAAAATCAATTTTAACTGATTCAAAAAACACGCTCCAGCTCCTGGAAGAAGTCTCCGCCGTCGAAAACCCCCAAGAGTGGTTAGATGAGCAAATGCTCGCACTTTACAACTCCCTGCAAAAATCCGCCGGATCATCATCTTCGTCATTGCGAGCGCAGCGAAGCAATCTCAACCAAATCCAAACCGCACTTGAACAATGCGCTCTCGCCAAACAAATGATCGAAGCCAACGTCAACCCCCGCCATGTTCTGGCAAACCTAGTCCTTAATCTCCAAAATAATTAGCCAAACTTCGCCTGATTTGTCAGAGAAAATTAACAATTGACATACACAACCTATAGTGATATAATCCACTCCATTCATGGAAAGGTCCAGAAGAGAATTCATAAAAGGTGCTGTCATTGGTACCGGCGGTCTAGCCGCCGCGTTAACACTGGGCTGTGACAACAAACCTACGGCAAACCGTAAACAAACCGCAACACCGAGAACGCCGGAACCCACATCGACACCCGTAAACCTAGAAACCCTTCGCAAATCCAGTTTCGCCTCCGAAATCAAAAAATGGGAAGACGAACATGGCCACGATAACCTTACTTTAAAAGAAGCCCAATCCCAAGTCACCTCAATTGCCGGCATGTTTGCTGAAAGTGTAGGTTCACACTTCTCCCAGCAGGAATTCATAGACAGAACTTTTATCTTGCATGGTAGTTTCGATTATCAAGGGAGAAATATATCTGCAGCTGATCTTTTCAACCTCGAAGGCATCCGTAATTTGAAAAACGATTATCCGTCACTCGAACTCACCGAAGATGAAGCAAGGTCAATAGCCGTAAATTTCCGTGGCAATTTATTTTTCAAAGCACTAGGCCTTCATACAAGAGAAAGACACATTTTTGTCAACCTCGATTCTATGAATGCAACAGACCCTCAAGAGCAAGAATTCTCGCAAATTGGATCCACAGTTAACTGCCAAAGTGCCAGAAAATCTGTCGGTTTCAGACACACATTGACTCATGAATTTTTCCATCTCGAAGTCGAAGACGGCGACAAACCGGCGGACGAAAGACTTACCGATTCGTTTTCCCTCGTCTACAAACCAGAGCCTTTCACTCCGATTCCGCAGTCCTACGACGGATTCAAGGTAAATGGCAACTGGCCGGGAGAAAGTCTTCGCCCATTCTTCGTGTGGCTCGACGAACTAGCAACTGAACATCTCGCCGTCCAGGCAAGCATTGCCAATGGGCTCACTTTCACAACGTATGGACTCAACCCAAATGACTTGGCTAATTTCGAAATCATTTTGAAAGCAGCGGGAATCGGGCCGCTGGAACTTAGCAAATTGCATGGGGCAAGCAACGTTACTGAATTCTTTACCCGCATGGGCCAGACCGCTAAAAAGGATCCTATGACAGGGCATCCTACGGCTCTGGATACAGGAGTAGAAATCAGTTTTAGGCTTGCCCACACTAAGCCAATACTTTGGAAAAGTCTCAAAGAATTTTATCCCGAAATAGATACTAACAGTTATGGCTATCCTGACAATCCCTTTAGAAAAGATGTCATGGCTGGCTGCGTCAATCTTCCGAAATAATCTCGGTCAGTATAAAATATAACTCCCGTCCTAGGCCCTTACAGGGGCTTGCCACGGCTACCTGTACTTGCTAGAATTAACTTTAATGTATTCGGGGCTAGCTTCTAAATAGCCCTTAATTTTAATGTCAATGACTAACTCTTATAACTTAACTCTAAACTCTAATCTCTTAACTCTATCAAATGCCTGATAACACCTATACCGCCAAAGATATCCAAGTTTTGGAAGGCCTCGAGCCGGTCAGGAAAAGGCCGGGCATGTATATTGGCTCAACCGACCAAAACGGCCTCCACGAACTGGTCAAGGAAATTATCGATAATTCTGTCGATGAAGCCCTCGCCGGTTTTGCCAAAAACGTCTGGATTGTTATTGCCCGTGACGAAAAAATTTCCGTCACGGACGACGGCCGCGGCATTCCGGTCGATATCCACCCCAAACTCAAAAAATCGTCTCTCGAAGTTACCATGACCATTCTTCACGCCGGCGGCAAGTTCGAAGGCGGCGCTTACAAGGTCTCCGGCGGCCTGCACGGTGTCGGCGCTTCTGCTGTCAATGCGCTTTCCGACTGGATGCGCGTCGAAGTCCGCCGCGACAATAAAATTTATGCCCAGGAATATAAGCGCGGCAAACCTCAAGGCGATGTCAAGGTGGTCACCGGCTCCCAGCTTCCGGCCTTCATAAAAACTCCCAAAACCGGCACGTCGACTTTTTTCCTCCCCGACAAATCCATCTTCTCCACGGTTAAAACCGATTTTAAAGTCCTTTCCAAGAAAATTAAGGAGCGCGCCTACCTCGTCGCCGGCCTCTTCTTCCATCTCTACGACCTTCGAGATGGCAAAGAAATCCACTACTATTTCGACGGCGGCATTGAATCTTTGGTGCGCCACCTCAATAAAGATAAAAACGTCGTCAACGAAAGGCCTTTCTACGTCGGCAAAGATTCGCAAGGCGTCATGGTCGAAGCTTCCTTCCAGTATAACGACGGTTTTGCCGAAACCGTCGAATCTTTTGTCAATGTCATAAGTACCCAGGAAGGCGGCACTCACCTAACCGGCTTCAGGATGGCCCTAACCCGGAGCGTCAACGACTACGCCCGCAAAAACGACTACCTCAAAGAAAAAGACGATAACTTAACCGGCGAAGACATGCGCGAAGGTTTAACCGCCGTTATCGCCATCAAAATGAATTCCGAAAACCTCCAGTTCGAAGGCCAAACCAAGGGCAAGCTCGGCAACGCCGAGGTTCAGCCCATAGTCCAACAGGTCGTCAAAGACAGCATCGACATGTACCTTGAAGAAAACCCGGCCGAGGCCCGCCGCATCATGGAAAAAGTCATCCTGGCCTCCAAAGCCCGTCTGGCCGCCCGCGCCGCCAAAGACGCGGTTCTAAGAAAAGGCGCCTTGGAAGGCATGACCCTCCCCGGCAAGCTTACCGATTGCCAGGAAAAAGACCCGGCCCAATCAGAAATTTATATCGTCGAGGGCGACAGTGCCGGCGGCAGCGCCAAGCAGGGGAGGGACCGCAAATTCCAGGCCATTCTCCCGCTTCGCGGCAAGATCCTAAACACCGAACGGGCACGCCTGGACAAAATCCTCGAATTTGAAGAAATCAAAACCCTGATTATCGCCGTCGGCGCCGGCATCGGCGACACCTTTAATATCGAAAAAGCCCGCTACCACAGAATCATTATTATGACCGACGCCGATGTCGACGGCGAGCACATCAGAACCCTGCTTTTAACCTTTATCTTCCGCTATCTTCCCCAGCTTATCGAAAAAGGCTACGTCTACATTGCCCAGCCGCCGCTTTACAAGATCTCTTCCGGCCGCGAAACCTTCTACACCTTTAGCGATGATGAAAAGGACAGCCGGCTCAAAACCTTAAACGGCGCCCAAGTCATTATCCAGCGTTACAAAGGCCTTGGCGAAATGAACCCCCAGCAGCTTTGGGAAACTACCATGGATCCGGCAAGCCGCATCATGAAGCAGGTAAATATCGAAGACGCCGCCGAAGCCGACCACGTTTTTTCCATGCTCATGGGCGACGAAGTCCCGCCCAGAAAACGCTTCATCCAGACGCACGCAAAGAACGCAACGCTAGATATATGATTAAATCAAATAAAAATTCCGCGTTCGAAGCCCATCTAAAATCGCACCTCGAGCCGTGTTCGGATAGAACTGAAAAGGCGAGAGGTAAGATTAGTTGGGCGAAAAATGCTACCTTGGATATTTAACCTTATGACGCAAACGCAAGAAAGAACTATGGCACCAAAACCACCAGAATCCGAAAATCCTAAAGAAATAATCGAAATCGGGCAGACAGTTGAACCTTTCGCAAGGTGGTCTGGGCAAAAAATTCCAGAAAAGATATCGCTCGGACAGTTTTTTTTGCCCGAAGTCGGTACAGTAACCTTCCAAATAACCAAGCCTGTAGGAGCAGAGCTCATTGAACAAGAAAAAGGGGTAAAGGATCCAAGACGTGTTAGTGTAAAAATTGTAGTCACAGAACCTGATGCCTCAATAAGACGCCTAAAAGAAACTCTTGGCTTAGTAGTACAAGACGGCGAAACAGAATATCTCCTCGACTATAGTTACGCAGGAGAAACCAAAACATTCGATTTTTCTTACGCAAAACAAGAAAGTACTCCTACTCAAGCAGCACCTACAGTTATTGATGTAGGAGCCAATGATGTGCCAAGATTGCGATTTAGACTTATCGACGCGAATGGGTAACTTATGGAAACTAAATCAAAACTCATGAACAATACAAACCAAAAACAACCGCTAACCGAAGAAACAGCAAGAAGGTTAAACGCGTTAATCGCCAAAATTCCGGCCGGAACCCAATCGATGGGACTTGCCAAAAAACCTGTTTACCACATCAGAAACAGCCAGATTTTAGTAGCTACAGTCGGCTTTGCCGGTATCACCCTTGTCGCGTTTGGCATTGAAAACCTTATAAACGCCATCCCGCTTCTTTCCTCGCCTTTGGCCGAAATTTTAATCGGCCTGATTTTAATTGCCGTTTCCGGGGTATCTCTTGCAAAGATTATAAAATGACACTTCTCTTAACTCTAAACTCTGAAAACTGAATTACTGAACCATGGCAGACATCGGCAAAATCCAACCGGTCGAAATAACCCAAGAGATGCAGCGCAGCTATCTCGACTATGCTATGTCGGTTATTGTCGCCCGCGCGCTCCCCGATGTTAAAGATGGCCTAAAGCCGGTCCACCGCCGCATCATCTACGCCATGCAGCGCCTGGGCATTACCCACAGCGCCCACTACACCAAAAGCGCCAAGGTCGTCGGTGAAGTTTTAGGTAAATACCACCCGCATGGCGATATTCCCGTTTACGATGCCATGGTTCGTATGGCCCAGGATTTTGCCATGCGCCTTCCCTTAATTGACGGACAAGGCAACTTTGGCTCGATAGACGGCGACTCTCCGGCCGCCATGCGTTATACCGAAGCCCGCCTGGCCGCCGTCGCCGAAACCCTGCTCTACGATCTGGATAAAGCAACCGTCGACTGGGTCGACAATTTCGACGGCTCCTTAAAAGAGCCAACGTTCCTCCCGGCCGTTTTGCCAAACCTCCTCATAAACGGCGGCTCCGGTATCGCCGTCGGCATGGCCACCAATATCCCCACCCATAACCTTTCGGAAGTTGTCGATGCCGCAATTAGCCTCATCGATAACCCCCAAGCATCTGTCGAAGACCTGATGCAGTTTGTCAAGGGCCCGGATTTTCCAACCGGCGCCCAAATTTACGATATCTCCGAAATTACGAGTGCCTACGCCACCGGCCGCGGCAAAATCGTCATGCGTGCCAAGGCCGATATCGAAGAGTCAGGCAAAGCCGGAGGCCGCTTCCAAATTGTTGTCACCGAAATTCCTTACCAGGTCAATAAAGCAAATTTAGTCGTCCGCATCGCCGAGCTGGTTAAAGACAAAAAGCTCGACGGCATTTCCGACCTTCGCGACGAATCCGATCGGCGCGGCATGAGAATCGTCGTCGAGCTTAAACGTGACGCCAAGCCTAAAGCGGTTCTAAACAATCTCTATAAACACACCGCTTTCCAAACTTCTTTTGCCGTCAACATGGTTGCTCTTGTTAACGGTACACCGCAAACCCTCACCCTAAAAATGATCCTGGAAGAGTTTATCAAGCATCGCCAAAGCGTCATCACCCGCCGCTCCAAATTTGAGCTCGAAGAAGCCAAAAAGCGCGCCCATATTTTGGAAGGCTTAAAGATTGCCGTCGACAATATCGACGCCGTCATCGATACCATCAAAAAGTCCAAAGACCAGGCTGACGCCAAAGAAAACTTAATGAAGAAGTTCAAGCTTAGCCAAATCCAGGCGCTGGCCATTTTGGACATGCAGCTCAAGCGCCTCGCCGCCCTCGAGCGCCAAAAGATCGAAGAGGAACTTAAAATGGTCATGGAGGAAATTGCCTATCTTGAAGATCTCTTGGCTCACCCCGAAAAAATCTTAACCGTTGCCAAAAATGAACTGATTAAACTCAAAGAGCGCTTCGGGGACGAGAGAAGGACTAAGGTTTATAAACAAAAGATCGGTGAATTTAGCGAAGAAGATCTTATTCCCAACGAACCGACAATCGTCACCATCACCGTCGGCGGCTATGTTAAGCGCCAGGATATCGGCTCATTTCGCACCCAAAGAAGGGGAGGCAAGGGCATTTCCGGCATCACTACCAAAGAAGAAGACGTCGTCGCCAATTTGTTTGCCGCCCAAACCCACGACAATCTTTTATTCTTTACCAATCGTGGACGGGTTTTCCAGCTCAAAGTTTACGAGCTTCCCGATACTTCCAGGGTCGCCAAGGGGCAGGCCATCGTTAATCTCCTGGAACTCGGGCCGGAGGAAAAAATTCTCTCCATTCTGCCGGTCAAAAAACAGCCGGATAATGGCCCCAAAGCCGCTTATGTCGTCATGGCCACTAGGCTCGGCGTTATCAAAAAAACCGCCATCAGCCAGTATGAATCGATCAGACGTTCCGGCATTATCGCCATTAAGCTTACACCCGGCGACCAGCTTGCCTGGGCTAAATTAACCGCCGGCGGCGACAACATTATCTTGGTTTCCAAACGCGGCATGTCCATCAAATTCTCCGAACGTGACGTCCGGCCGATGGCCCGCGATACTATGGGTGTCCGCGGCCTTAAAATTAAATCCGAAGACGAGCTGGTCGGCATGGATGTAGTTACCCCCACAAACGACCGGGCCGAACTTTTAGTCGTAACCGAAAAAGGTATCGGCAAAAAGACCCATGTTTCTGCCTGGCCCATGCAGCTTCGCGGCGGCGTCGGCGTTAAAGCGGCAAGCTTAACCGATAAAACCGGCCAAATCGTTGCCGCCCAAGTCTTAACCCGCGAAGATGAAGCCCTTATCCTAACAAGCCAAAAGGGTCAGGTTTTGCGAACCACTCTGCGTTCTGTTCCGCGCCTAACCCGCGATACCCAGGGCGTTATTATCATGCGCCTGTCTTCTGGCGACAAAGTCGCCGCCGCCACCATTATTTCCAAGAAAAAAGAAGACGGTGAAGAAGAAATTGCCAAAGAAGCACAAGCCCAACTGCCGAAGGCCGTGAGCAAAGCCGAAGGGCCGAAGGCCCCGAGCAAAGCCGAAGGGCCGAAGGCCAAAACCGCTAAAAAAGCTCCTGTTGCTAATCCTGAGCGTAGTCGAAGGACTAAGGACCCCAAGCAAAGTCGAGTCATCAAGGCCCATTCATCTAAGGGTCGAAGGGCGGCTAAACCCAAATCCAAAAATCCTAAGCGCAAGGCCAAAAAATAAAATGAACTACCAGAAATCCCTATACAACTGCCAGAAGCCCTCGGGGCTTCTTTTTTTATAATTATGAGCGATTTTAGCGAAGAATTATATCAGAGGAGCGCCACGTTCAGTTTACCCCAATCAGTTCACATGATTGTGGTTTCATGAATGTGGCGACCTGCTGATTAAAAACTATGTCCAATACTAAAGCCAAATTAATTCTCGAAGACGGCACAATTTTTGAAGGTACCGCCTTCGGCGCTCCGGTTTCCGTCTCCGGCGAAGTCGTTTTCGCCACCGGCATGGTCGGCTACGAACAAAGCCTCACCGACCCCTCCTACGCCGGCCAAATCCTAACCTTTACCTATCCCTTAATCGGCAATTGGGGAGTGTCACGGAAAGAGATGTGGGAATCAGATAAAGTCCATGTCACAGGTTTAATCATCTCCGATCTAACGCAGAAGCCTTCGCACTGGCAATCAACTCAAACTCTGGATAGTTGGCTCAAAAAGGAAAAGGTTCCGGCAATTTATGGTATCGACACCCGCCGCCTGACCCAAAAGCTTCGCGAGCATGGCGTCATGCTCGGCAAAATCGTTATCGATGGTAAAGACACAAAAATGGAAAACCCTAACCTTCGTAATCTCGTCGCCGAAGTTTCAATCGCCAAACCGAGAATCTGGCTGCCACAAAAAATAGTGGGTGGCAGTCGGGGAAGGGTTCCCGACAACGCGCAGTTGACCAATTGGAATCAATTTAAAGCATCGAGTCATAAGTCAGCGAGCACTGGCGGGAGGGAATCGACTGACAGGACCCGCGAATACTCCCTAAAAATTGGTCTCCTCAATTGCGGAGCCAAGAAAAATATCATCCGCTCTTTGCTCAAACGGGGAGTAACCGTCTACGAACTGCCTTGGAACTTTGATCCATTTGGTTCAAACAAAGACCTCAAACGAGGGGTGGCGCCAGAGGAGGGGTTCCCGTCGGCGCGCAGCTCAACACAACAAACAACCATAAACTCACGAACAAGAAGCGAGCACCGACGGGGGGGAAACTGGCGACAGGACCCCGAGTTCGAGATCCCAAAACTCGACGGTCTGGTTATTTCCAACGGCCCCGGTGATCCCAAAATGGCCAAGGAAACAATCCAAATCATCAAAAAATCCATGGACAGAAAACTTCCCACCTTTGGCATTTGCCTCGGCAACCAGCTTCTGGCTCTGGCTGCCGGCGGCGATACTTACAAATTAAAATTCGGCCACCGCGCCCAAAACCAGCCGACCATAGAGGTCAAATCGGGTCGCTGCTACATTACAACCCAAAATCACGGCTTCGCCGTTTCGGAGAAAAAACTGCCGGCAGGTTTTGCGCGCTGGTTCTATAACGCCAATGACAATACTAACGAGGGCATCATCCACAAAAGTCTGCCGTTTTTCTCCATCCAATTTCACCCCGAAGCCGCTCCCGGCCCAACCGACACCGAGTTCTTATTCGATTATTTTTTGGAAAGAATCACGAAACACAAGTAACTCTATGGTCAAAATTACAACACGAAACCCAAAAATAAAAACCCCCGTCACCGATTTTTTGTTGATGCTGGAGTCGGCGTCTTTGAACTTTCCAAATGAATTTAGGGAAACGGAAACTGACCGGAGGGAATTTCCGAGGGCCCTGAATTTAGTTGGATTTAGTTCAACAGCCGACGGAAGATTCAACCAAAAAATCGTGTGACAAAAAAGAAATATGAATCAGAAATCAAATATTAAAAAAGTCCTTCTTCTTGGCTCTGGTGCGCTGCAAATCGGCCAAGCGGGGGAATTCGATTATTCCGGCTCCCAGGCTATTAAAGCTTTAAAAGAGGAAGGCCTAAAAGTCGTCCTTGTTAACCCCAACATTGCCACCATCCAAACCTCCTGGAATTTTGCCGATAAAGTTTACTTTCTGCCGCTAACTCCGCATTTTGTGGAGGGAATAATCAAGGCCGAAAAACCAAACGGCATTCTTCTTTCTTTCGGCGGCCAAACCGCCCTTAACTGCGGGCTCGAACTCGAAAAATCAGGGGTCTTTAAAAAATACGGCGTTCAAATCCTGGGCAGCCCTATCTCCGCCGTCAAAACTACCGAAAACAGGCACTTGTTTGTCGAAATGCTCAAAAAGATAAATCTGCGTACTCCCAGAAGTAAGATTGCCAAAACTCTCAAAGAAGCCGCCGCGGTTGCCAAAACTCTGGGCTTTCCTCTTATGGTACGAGGGGGCTTTTCTTTAGGCGGCCAGGATTCGGGTGTGGTTCAAAATATAAAAGAGCTTAGTGAGCTTGCATCCAAAGCCCTTGCCAAAGTTCCCCACGTTTTAATCGAAGAATATTTAGCCGGCTGGAAGGAAATTGAATATGAAGTCGTCCGCGATAAGTTCGATAACTGCGTCACCGTCTGTAACATGGAAAACATCGACCCCATGGGCATTCATACCGGCGAGTCAATAGTCGTCGCCCCTTCCCAAACCCTCAACAACTTCGAATATCACACTCTGCGCCAAATCGCCATCAAAGTCATCAGACACCTCGGAATTATCGGCGAATGCAATATCCAGTTTGCCCTAAACCCAAAACCCAAGAAGGGTACCACAAGTAATCAGAGTACCACAAGTATCACGAGTCAGGACAAAAACCCCCGTGGTACCCGTGATACCCTTAATTCCCGTGATACTCTTGACTATAGAATAATCGAAGTCAACGCCCGCCTCTCCCGCTCTTCGGCGCTTGCCTCCAAGGCCACCGGTTATCCCTTGGCTTACGTTGCCGCCAAACTCGCTCTCGGCCACCGCTTGACCGAAATAAAAAACTCCGTCACCAAAACGACTACGGCCGCCTTCGAACCGGCCCTCGATTATCTCGTCGTAAAGTTTCCTCGCTGGGATCTGGAAAAGTTCATCGGCAGTCAAGACACAATTGGCACCTCCATGCAGTCGGTCGGTGAAGTTATGGCTGTGGGCCGCAAATTTGAAGAGGCTCTCCAAAAGGCCGCCCGCATGCTGGATATCGGCACAGACGGCATTATCCTGGAAAACCATCAAGAGAAAGATTATAAAAAGCCGACTCCTTGGCGCCTTTTTGCCATTGCCAAAAGCCTCAAGAGAGGAGTCTCAACCGCCAAAATCGCCCGCGATACCAAAATCGACAAATTCTTCCTGGAAAAAATTAAAAACATCACCGACATGGAAAAGAGTATCACGGGTGGTCAAGGTATCACGAGTACCACGGGAATAAAAAAAGCCCGTGATGCCCGTGGTACCCTTAATTCCCGCGATACCCTTTTATCCGCCAAACAGCTCGGTTTTTCCGACAGCCGCCTGGCCAAACTGACAGGCACAACTCAAGCCAAAATCCGCGCCATGCGCCACGCGCTTAATATCCGCCCCTCGACAAAACAAATCGATACCCTCGCCGCCGAATATCCCGCCCAAACAAACTATTTATATTTAACCTACAACGGAGATAAGGATGATGTAGTAAATAATCAGTTATCGGTTTTCAGTTCTCAGTTTTCAGATAAAAGTTTGTCAGTTAATCAGAAAATCAGTCTTAAAACTGAAAAACAGAAAACAGAAAAACAAAAATCCGAAAACCGACAACAGAAAACTGATAACCGAAGCGTCATCGTCCTTGGCTCCGGCCCCTACCGCATCGGCTCATCGGTCGAATTCGACTGGTGTTCCGTTACCTGCGCCCAAACCCTTGAGCAAAGTGGCATCGACCCCATTATCGTAAACTGCAACCCCGAAACCGTTTCCACCGATTACGACATGGCCAAACGGCTCTACTTTGAAGAGTTAACCTTAGAAACCGTTCTGGAAATTTACGCCAAAGAAAATCCTCTAGGCGTCATCGTTTCTATGGGCGGCCAAACACCTAATAATCTCGTCCTGGACCTGGCCCGTCAAAAGGTGCGTATTCTCGGCACCGCCGCCGCTTCAATCGACAGGGCAGAGGATAGGCACAAATTCTCGAGTCTTTGCGACGCACTCGGCATCAACCAGCCTGTCTGGGCCAAGGTTAAAGACGTGAAAGACGCCGTCAGCTTTTCCCAAAAAATCGGCTTCCCGGTTTTGGTACGCCCCTCCTATGTCCTTTCCGGCGTTGCCTTTAACGTCGCTTTCGACGCAAACGACCTTGAAAATTATCTGAAAGTTGCCTCGCGTGTTTCCGAAAAATACCCCGTTGTCATCTCTAAATTTTTCGAAAACGCCAAAGAAATAGAGATCGACGCCGTTGCCCGTGAGGGCAAGATTTTAACCCATGCCATCTGTGAGCACGTCGAAAACGCCGGCGTCCATTCCGGTGACTCCACACTCGTCTTGCCGCCCCAAAAAATCTACGCCCAAACCGAAAATCAAATCAAAAATATCGCAACCCAAATCGCCAAAAACCTGGAAATTACCGGCCCTTTCAATATCCAATTCTTAGCCCGCGACAACAAAGTTTCTGTTATCGAATGTAATCTGCGCGCCTCCCGCAGCCTGCCGTTTGTTTCCAAAGTCACCGGCGTCAATTTTGTTAAATTGGCCACCGAAGCAATTATCGAAGCGGGTGGCACCAGTGGAAGGGGTCCCGCCAGCGCGCAGTCCTCATATGGACAACTCGAGCAATATGGAGAGATGTCAAAAAGACGAGCACTGGCGGGAAGGAAACTGGTGACAGGACCCGCTGTAAATAATATCTCCTATGTTGCCGTCAAAGCTCCGCAATTTTCCTTCTCGCGCGTCAAGGGCGCCGACCCCATCTTGCGCGTCGAAATGGCCTCAACCGGCGAAGTCGCCTGCTTCGGCGCCGACATCTACGAAGCATTTTTAAAATCACAAATCGCCACCGGCATTAAGCTCCCCAAAAAATCCGTCTTTATCTCTTTGGGCGGCGACGAGAACAAAATTAAATTTTTGGCAAGCGCCCGGCTTCTGGCAGACTTTGGCCTCAAAATCTACGCCACCACCGGAACTTCCAAATTTTTAGCTTCTCATGGCATCAAAAACCAAAGGCTCCATAAAATTTACGAAAACAAAAAACCGACAGTGGTCGACTACCTCACCGCCAAAAAAATCGACCTTGTCATCAATGTCTTTGAACCTTATCAGGAAAACGATCTCGGCGACGGTTACATCATCCGCCGCGCCACCGTCGACTGGGGTATTCCGCTTCTCACCAACCTCCACACCGCCGAACTTTTCGCCAAAGCCATGGCCGCCAAAAAGCTTGGGGATTTAAAAATCTTGCCTTGGGATCAATACGTCAAAAACCTCGTTTAAATCCTTAACAAAGTTCATGAAGCTGAACGTGGCGTAGTGGCGTTATACTAAATACATGATACCTATCAGAAACGTCGCCATCATCGCCCACGTCGACCACGGCAAAACCACGCTTGTGGATGCCCTCCTGCGCCAATCTAAAACCCATCTGGGTAAAGACCAGCTCGGCCATGATCTCATCATGGATAGTAACGAGCTGGAACGCGAACGCGGCATCACCATCTTTTCTAAAAACGCTTCCGTTATCTGGAAAGGCACCAAGATCAACATTATCGACACTCCCGGCCATGCCGATTTCGGCGGTGAAGTCGAGCGTGTCCTCAAAATGGCCGACGGCGTACTCCTTTTGGTTGACGCCAAAGAAGGCCCCATGCCCCAAACCCGCTTTGTCCTAAAACACGCCCTTGAAATGGGCCACAAGGTGATCGTCATTGTTAATAAAATCGATAAACCTGATGCCCGTTCGCATTATGTCGAGGGTAAAATCTTCGACCTTTTTGTCGAACTTGGGGCCGACGAGGACAATGCCTACTTCGAAACAATTTACGCCTCCTCAAAACTCGGCAAGGCCGGCTTGCACCCGGATCTTTCCAAAATGCAGGATATCTCGACGGTTTTTGATGAGATTATCCGTGTCATTCCGCCGCCTTCGGGTGATTCCCAAAAACCTCTACAAATGTTAATCACCACCCTCACCCGGGACCCCCACAAAGGCCGCATCGCCACCGGCCGCATTTATAATGGTTCTTTAAAATCTGGCCAGGAAGTTATCCACATAAACCGCACGGGTGAAATGAAAAAATATCGCTTAACTTCGCTTATGACATTTGAGGGCATCGATCGAGCCGAAACCCCACAAGCCAGCGCCGGCGATATCGCCGCCGTCTCCGGCATTCCCGATATCACTATCGGCGAAACCATTGCCGACCCCAAAGACCCGCAAGCTTTGGAGCTCATCGACATTGAAGAACCGACAATTAATATGACCTTTGCCGTCAACTCCTCGCCTTTTGGGGGCAAGGAAGGCACCTACAAAACTTCGCGCCAAATCAGGGAACGCCTTTATAAAGAACTGGAAACCGACGTCGCCCTGCGTGTCGAAGACGGCCCAAACGACGGGTGGATCGTTTCCGGCCGCGGCGAACTGCATTTGGCCATCTTAATCGAGCGCCTGCGCCGCGAAGGCTACGAATTCCAGGTTTCGCGCCCCAAAGTCATCGAAAAAGTAATCGGCGGCAAAAAATACATTCCCTTCGAACGCGTCTTTATCCAGGTCCCCGAAATTTATAGCGGCACCGTCATCCAAAAAATGGGCTCGCGCCGTGGAGAGCTTATCGATATGCAAACGGAAAACGGCACCGTCAACTTAGAATTTATAATCGCCACTCCCGAGTTTTTTGGTTACAGAAGCGAGTTTACCCGCGACGCCAAAGGCCTTGGCCTTTTAAATACAAGTTTTCTAGAGTACCGCCCGGATCCGGGCAATATCATCCGCCACGAACACGGCTCACTCGTTGCCCACGAGAGCGGTATAACCAAAACCTACGGCCTTGTAAACGCCCAGGAGAGGGGAATCCTTTTTATAAAACCGGGGGTTCTCGTCTATAAAGGTCAGGTCATTGGCCAGAATTCACGCGCCGAAGATATCAGAATCAATGTCTGCCGCGAAAAACATCAAACCAACATGCGTTCAAAAGGGGAGGATGTCGGCGAGCATTTCGACGCCCCGCGCGAAATGTCTTTGGAAGATGCCCTTGAATATATCGACGACACCGAACTAGTGGAAGTAACCCCGGAAAATATCAGAATCCGCAAAATAATTTTAGACGAACTCGACGAACGCCGTAAACGACGCGGCTTGATTTAAAAGTTTACCCCAAGCGCAGCCGAGTCATGGGTTTTTACGTCGGTAGCGATAATTTGGAGTAATTCTTCCTTCTTCTCGAGCCCTACGAACCAGACCAGCTATCACGCTGGCAACTTTTGGATCAAACATGCCACCAGTTGCATTTATCTGAAAATCAGGATTTCCTGCTTCTTCCTCCCTTACCAATCTGACGATCGTTGGCACACCAACACCAAGCGCCTTAGCCAATCCATGCA
>JACPKK010000059.1 GCA_016187105.1 Candidatus Curtissbacteria bacterium
GAAAATGGCCGGCCATCATGGCGATTTGACAAAAACAGTGAGAGGTTTGGAAGTTATCGAAATAGACGAAACCAAAAACACACTGCTTGTTAAAGGTTCCGTACCCGGTGCCAAAAACGGTCTTTTAATAATTGAAAAGATGGGTAAAGTAAAAACCTATGTTGAACCGTCTGCACCGCAAAAAGAGGAGGAAGAGGAAGAGGAAGAAAAGAAAGTTGAAGCAAAAGAAGAAAGTCAGGAGACAAAGGAAGAAAAAGGAGAAGAAAATGCCACAAAGTAAAACAAGGGTATCAAGAGTATCAAAAGTTACAGATGCGTCATTGCGAGGAGTAAAGCGGCGAAGCAATCTCAAAGAAAAAATCGCCACGACCCGTAAGACTGGTCTCGCGATGACAAAAGATCAGCCGACAAAAACAGGCGGCCTAACAGTTTCTGTTTTTGATCTTTCCGGCAAAAGCGTCGCCAAAGTTACTTTGCCAAAAGAAATTTTTGGCCAAGAACCCAACAAAAATCTGTTATCCCAAGCAATCCATATTTATGAGGCAAACGCCAGACCAAGTACCGCCCATACCAAAACGCGCGGCGAAGTCAGGGGCGGCGGCACTAAACCTTGGCGCCAAAAAGGCACGGGAAGAGCTCGCGCCGGCTCTATCCGTTCTCCGCTTTGGGTTGGTGGCGGAACAACCTTCGGTCCTCGCGCCAAAAATGCCAGGCTTTCTCTTCCTGCCAAAATGAAACATCAAGCTTTAATTTCTGCCCTTTCTGCTAAACGTCAAGCCGGCGATATCAAAGTTGTCAAAAGCATTGAAAGTATCAGGCCAAAAACAAAAATTGTCGCAGGCCTTCTTCCTAAACTGCAAACAAAGGGCAATACCCTTCTTGTCACCTCCGCCAAAAATCAAAACCTGAAACTGGCAACTCGCAATATCCAAAGAATAACTCTCGACACCCCCCCAAATTTAAATGCTTATGCAGTGTTGAAAAATCGAACCCTTTTACTTTCAGAGGAGGCGATCACAAAATTCAAATGAAACAAGATAATACTTTACAAAAAGCCATCCTTTCGGAAAAAGCCTACCAACTAATGGAAAAAGGTATTTATACTTTTTTTATCGCCAAAAAAGCGTCGAAAAAAGACGTCAAAAATTCTGTCGAAAAAATGTTTTCTGTCAACGTCGAAAAAGTTAACATTTCTAAATCGGGTAGCAAACAAAAAAGAATCGCCAAAACCAAAAAAACAGTTACCGTTGGCGGTAGTAAAAAAGCCCTTGTTTACTTAAAAGCTGGTCAAAGTATAGCGGCTTTATCTCCGAAAACGGAGGCAAAGTCCAAAAAAGGTAAAGATTCGAAAGAGAAAGACGTCCAAAAAGTATCGCCAGAAGGGAAGGAAGTATAAATGCCGCTAAAAATCACCAGACCAATATCGCCGTCGCAAAGGTTTAAAAGCACCTTAACCTTTGAAGAAATTACAAAAACCAAGCCGGAAAAATCGCTCCTTAAATCGCTTAACAAAACCTCCGGTAGAGTTGGTGGAAAAGTTACAAGCCGCGGTCGTGCCGGTGGTCATAAGAGAAATTTGAGGCAAATTGATTTCAAAAGGGACAAAAGAGATATCGAAGCAATTGTCGCTTCAATTGAATACGATCCCAACCGGTCTGCCAACATTGCCCTTTTGCACTACAAAGACGGCGAAAAAAGATATATTTTAGCCCCGACTGGTATTAAGGTCGGTGCCAAAGTTATTGCCGCAGAAGAGTCTCCAATTAGCCCGGGCAATGCTTTGCCGCTCGCCAAAATTCCGGTCGGTACCGTTGTCCATAATGTCGAGTTAATTCCGGGATCTGGAGGGCAAATCGTAAGAAGTGCTGGGACAGGCGCTATTGTCGCCGCACGAGAGGGTCAATATATTCACCTGAAACTTCCCTCAAAAGAAGTCCGCAGAATTCACGCTTCTTCCATAGCGACCATTGGACAGGTTAGTAACGTTGACTGGAAAAACGTTATTCTTGGAAAAGCTGGCAGGTCGCGCCACATGGGCAGAAAACCCACTGTTCGTGGAGTAGCTCAAGACCCGAGATCTCATCCGCACGGAGGCGGGGAAGGAAAATCAGGTACCGGTATGAATCCAAAAACTCCCTGGGGCAAACCGGCAATGGGTAAAAAAACCCGCAGAAAAACCAAGCCGTCAAATCGATTTATTATTGAGCGAAGAAAAAGATGAAAATTGGAACTGAAAATCTACAATCAAATTTGAATCTGGCTTTGCCAGGTCAAATTTTTCCAATGAAAGGAGAGGGAATATTAAGGGAGAACCTTGGTGCTCCCTTAAAGTAAAAAAATGAGTAGGTCATCTAAAAAGGGACCATACGTCGATGAAAAGCTTATGAAAAAAGTAATGGCTCAAAAGCAGTCCGGCAAAAAAGAACCGATTAAAACTTGGGCCAGGGCAAGCATGATTGCTCCTGAATTTGTTAATCATACTTTTTCTGTCCATAATGGCCGGGCGCATGTTAACGTTTTTATCTCCGAACCGATGGTCGGCCACAGGCTCGGTGAATTTGCACCAACGAGGATATTCCGCGGCCATGGCAAAATTACGGAGAAGGCGACGGCAAAGAAATGATTATTGAAGCATCAGCAAAAAACATTCGCATCTCGCCCGAAAAGGTGAGGCTTGTCGTGGCCCAAATTAAAAAAATGCCGCCGCAAAAAGCAGTACAGATGCTAAGTTTTGTCAACAAATCACCGTCCCCGGTTCTTAAAAAGGTAATCGCGTCGGCAATTGCCAATGCCAAAAACAATCACGGGGTTTCCCAAAAAGATTTGATATTCAAAGAAATTCTCGTCGGAAAAGGGTCGATGCTTAAAAGGTACCAACCCGTTGCACGCGGCAGGGCTCATCATATTTTAAAACGCTCCAGTCACATCAAAATCGTTTTGGAATCAAAAACCGGGGAAATAAAATCACCAAAGACGCCACAAATAGCAGAAGCGTCAAAAGAAAGCAAAAGGATCAAGGATGATAAATAACTATTCACTATTCACTATTCACTATTCACTACCGACCGAAGGGAGGTCTTGTGGGCCAAAAAGTTAACCCCATTGGCTTTAGGCTTGGGAATTTTTATACATGGAATTCCAGGTGGTTTGCCAAAAAGGGCAATTTTGCCGCTTACCTTTTGGAAGACCAAAAAATCCGCAAATTCTTAATGGAAAATCTCAAAGCTGCAGGGGTGACAAGGGTTGAGATTGAAAGATCTTTTGACAAAAGAACAATTATTGTCCATGTCGCCAGACCGGGTATTGCCATCGGCCGCGGCGGAACCGGCGCCGAACAGATAAAAGCGGCTTTAATTAAAAAGTTTAAAATTTCTGACCCTGCAAAAATAGAAATAAGATTTGCTGAGGTTAAGGCACCGGATTTAGACGCCTACCTTGTTGCCACCAATATTGCCGACCAGCTGGCTCGCCGTATTCCTTTTAGGAGGGTGATGAATCAATCGCTTGAAAGGGTCAAGAGGTCCGGCGCAAAGGGGGTCAGAATTTCGTTAGGTGGCAGACTTGGCGGTTCGGAAATTGCCAGACGTGAAACTCTTAAAGATGGATCAATTCCTCTGCATACCATTCGCGCCCAGATCGATTTTGCAAAAATCGATGCCAAAGTTCCCAGAGCTGGAATCGTCGGCATCAAAGTCTGGATTTATAAAGGTGAATCATGAAACACGAATTGATCCGAATTCTTACTCCGAATGGACCCGAACACGTTTCGGGAATCAAAATATCGCTTTCGGATAAATTCGGACTAAAAATAAGGATAAATTAGGATGTTGCAACCAAAGAGAGCAAAACACAGGAAACAGTTTAGAGGCAAAAGAAGGGGGCTTGCCTATCGGGGCAGCACTCTCGCTTTTGGATCCTTCGGGCTTAAAAGTCAGGAAGCCGGATGGATTACTTCCCGTCAAATAGAAGCCGCTCGCCGCGCCATGACCCATTACACCAAAAGAGGTGGCCGCATCTGGATTAGGATTTTTCCGGATAAACCGATAACTAAAAAGCCGCCGGAAACCAGAATGGGCTCTGGCAAAGGTGAGGTTGAAGAGTTCGTTGCCGTCGTAAAACCCGGGACTGTTCTTTTTGAAATGGGTGCAATTGAAGCAAAAATGGCCCAAGAAGCCATAAAACTTGCTGCCAATAAACTGCCTTTGAAAACAAAGATAATGTCCAGATAAGAGAGCTTGTTTTTAATAAAAAATAAAAAAATGAAAAAGAAAGAAATAGATCTTTTAAAAACGAAAAATATTTTGGAGCTGGATAAGCAAATTGCCGACCTTAAAAAAGAGATGGCAACTTTTAAAATAAATTTGTCTTTGGGAAAAATCAAAAATGTTCACAGTCTCGCCCAAAAAAGGAAAGATATAGCGATTCATATGACAATTCTAAGGATAAAACTGGAAGCGGAAAAAACTAAGGAGGTAAAAGTTGGCACACTTTGAAATCGGAACTGTTGTTTCCGCCAAAATGCCCAAAACCGTGGTTGTTAAAGTCGCAAGACGTGTTAAGCATCCACTCTATAAAAAATTAGTGACAAAGACAAAAAAGTTTAAAGCGCATAACGAAATAGATGTTCAAATTGGGCAAAAAGTCAAAATTGTCGAGACAAAACCAGTCGCCAAAGACGTTCACTTTAAAGTTATGGAGGTAGTTTCTTAATGGTTACCAGAAGAACTGTTTTAAACATTGCCGACAATAGCGGTGCCAAAAGCATGATTGTTATCGGCATCGGTAAAGGAACCGGCAAAAAATTTACCTCTCTTGGAGATATGGTTACTTGTGTTGTTCGTGGGGCAAGTCCTACCGGTCAGGTGAAAGACCACGAAATCGTTCAAGCGGTTATTGTTCGCACAAAAAAAGAAAAAAGAAGACCCGACGGTTCATACATCAGGTTTTCCGACAATGCGGCTGTCATTACGGACGCAACCGGTACCCCAAGGGGAACAAGAATTTTTGGGCCGGTCGCGCAGGAGTTGAAAGACCACGGCTATAACAAAATTATTTCAATGGCAAGGGAGGTTGTCTAAGGCCCGCGGGGCCCTGAATAAAATGTTTAAGTTTAAAGTCGCGGACGAAGTTTTAGTTACAGTTGGCCGTGATAAAGGTCGAAAAGGCAAAGTCGAAAAAGTTTTTGCCAGAGAGAATAAACTCGTAGTCGCCGGCGTCAATGTTTACAAGAGGCACAAAAAGGTTACCAAAAATCAGGCAGCAGGCATCTATGAAATAACAAGACCGGTTGATGTTGCCAAACTCGTCCTCATCTGCCCTAAATGCCAAAAACAAACAAGGGTTGGTTTTGTGCTGGAGGGCAAAGTAAAAAAAAGAATTTGTAAAAAATGCGGGGGGCGTTTGGCGTCCTAAAGGAGTATTGTCATGAGTCTTTACCAAAAGTACAACCAGGAGGTGTTGCCCAAATTAAAAAAAGAATTCGGGATTTCTAACGATTTGGCTGCCCCCAAGATTGAGAAAATCGTTTTAAACGTTGGCGTTGCCGAGGCAATCGGCTCCAAAGACGTCTTGGGAAAAGTAAAAGAGCAACTGGCAACTATTTCCGGTCAGATGCCAAAAATTACAAAGGCGAAAAAATCCATCTCTGCCTTTAAATTAAAAGAGAAAGACCAAATCGGCGTTATGGTAACGCTTAGAGGCAAAAGGGCTTGGAATTTCTTTGAGAGATTTATTGCCATTGTCATTCCCAGAATGAGAGATTTCAGGGGCTTATCAAAAGACAAATTTGATAAAGCCGGAAATTATAGTTTCGGTTTGACAGAACAGATTTTATTTCCGGAAGTCGATTACGCCAAAATCGATAAAATCCGCGGCATGGTTGTAACCGTTGTTATAAAAAATAGTGATGCGCAAAAGTCGCAAAAGCTTTTGGAGCTTCTAGGCGCTCCATTCCAGAAACAAACGTGAATGAAATAAGCTCTCTTATTTAAAAAGGATTAATGGCAAAAGTATCTAAGATAATTAAAAACAATAGAAAACAGAAATTTAAGGATCGCCACAGAAACCGTTGTTCCATATGTGGCAGACCAAGAGGCTATTTAGGCAAATTCGGAATTTGCCGCCTCTGCTTTAGAGACCTTGCCCATAGAGGAGAAATACCAGGAGTCAAAAAATCATCATGGTAATTAAAATGCTATTAAGTCTTAAATTTATAAAATCAAAAATTGTATCAAGCTTTGCTTGGACAATAGACCCGCAGCGAAGCGAGGATTGCATGGCTCTGTATATTTTGACCATAAAGGGAAAGGGAATATTAAGGGAAAACCGTTAGGTTTGCCCTTAAAGTCAATCATGGATCCAATTGCCAATATGTTAATCACAATCAAAAACGGTTACATGGCCAAAAAACAAGAGGTTGTTGTTCCATATTCAAAATTCAAAATGGAAATAGCCAAAGTCTTAGAAGCCTCGAAATTAATTGGAAAAATTGCCAAGGCTGACTCAAAAATCCAAATAGAGCTTTTATACGAAAACAAAAAAGCAAAGATAACCGAAATTAAACGCGTCTCAAAATTAGGATTGAGAGTTTACGCCAAGAGCAAGGATATTAAAAAGATAAAAGGCGGCAAGGGTTTTTATATTATTTCGACGCCAAAAGGTGTCATGACGGGGCAAGAAGCAAAAGCGAAAAATCTGGGAGGAGAGGTAATCTGCCAGATTTGGTAATGAAAAGCTTAATTTTAAAATCGAAAATTTTGTCTGGCTTCGCCAGTAAAATTTTCTCAAATAAGGGAAAGCGAATATTAAGGGAAAACCGTATTAGGTTTGCCCTTAAAGATTAATATTATGTCAAAAATCGGCAATCTTCCAATTCTAATCCCGCAAGGGGTAACAGTGACCAAAGTCGCAAGCGACATCAAAGTTTCCGGTCCAAAAGGCAACCTGTCATTCAGCGTCCATCCGCAAATTACAATCGAAGTAGAGGGCGACAAAATTAAAGTCGCCAGAAAGTCGGAGACTAAATTTGCTAAATCGCTTCATGGATTAACAAGGAGCATTATTGCCAACATGGTCAAAGGTGTTGTTGATGGCCACCAAAAAATCCTCGAGGTAGTCGGTGTCGGCTACCGGGCTGCTAAGCAAGGCGAAAATCTTGTCCTTAATGTTGGTTATTCTCATCCGGTTGTCATTACTCCCCTTACGGGAATCGAGTTTGATACGAAAGAAAATAAAATTATCGTCTCCGGCGCAAATAAGGTTGTTGTCGGCGAAATGGCGGCAAGAATTCGCAGAGTCAAACCGCCGGAACCTTACAAAGGTAAAGGGATCAAATATCTTGACGAGGTCATAAGAAGAAAACCCGGTAAAACTGTTAAAGCGGTCGGAGGTGGAACCCAGTGACAAAGGTTGCCAAAAAGTTCGCTCAAAAATCCAAAAGGCATTTCCGCATAAGGAAAAAATTATCGGGCACCCGCCTGATTCCAAGGCTTGTAGTTTTTAGGTCTAACAAATATATTTATGCTCAAGTGATAGACGATAAAGAAGGCAAAACTATCGCATCAGTATCGACCAGGAATCTTAAAAACGACAAGTCAAAAAACGTTAAAAAAATTGATTCCTCTTTTGCGTCTGGTAAAAATTTGGCCAAATCTTTAGAAGCGAAAAAAATTAAAAAAATTATTTTTGATAGGGGCGGTTATAAATATCACGGCCGGGTTAAAGCCTTGGCAGAAGGCGCCAGAAGTGGGGGGCTGGATTTCTAAATGAACAGGGGTTATAGAAATTACGATCAAGGTCCTAGAGAGTTTGACGAAAAAGTCATCCAGGTCAATAGGGTTTCTAAAAAAACCAAGGGCGGCAACAAAATTGGCTTTTCTGTTCTGGTCGTTATTGGTGACAAAAAAGGCAGAGTCGGCGTTGGTCTCGGTAAAGCTCGGGATGTTGCTTCCGCCATCAGAAAAGCGGTCAACTATGCTAAGAAACACCTGATTACTGTTCCGATCAAAAACGGTACAATCGAAACCGATATTTTCATCAAGCTCGGTGCGGCTAAGGTTTTGTTAAAACCTGCTCCCCTCGGGTCAGGGGTAATCGCCGGTGGCGCTGTCCGCGCAGTTGTAGAAGCGGCTGGCATTAGAAATATTTCATCAAAGGTTCTAGGAACCAAAAACCAGGCATCAAATGTCTATGCAACCCTGGAAGCATTAAGGAAAATATCATGATAAGCCTGCATTCGCTATCAAACATCAATAAAAATAAAGCTAAAAGAATTGGCCGTGGTCCCGGATCTGGCAAAGGCAAAACGGCCGGCCGTGGCTCTAAGGGGCAAAATGCTCGCGGCAAGCTTCCTATAACTCACGCCCATTACGAAGGTGGCCAAAGACCTCTTTTTAAAAGGCTTCCTTATAGGAGGGGCAAAGGCAACAGCAAAATTTCACCAAAACCAATCGTTATCAACCTTAAGGATCTTTCCAAATTACCCCGGGGTTCGATAGTCGATGTCGACCTTTTGCTAAAAATGAAGATGGTTAGTAAAAAAGAGGTAAAGGCAAAAGGAGTCAAGATTTTGGGATCAGGGCAAATCCCTCCAGGGCTTAAGATAAATTTAGCCACTTCAAAAAAAGTAGCCGAAAAATTTTTAAAACCGCCAGCTAAGAAATAAACCACCATGCAAACCTACCTCCAAACAATTACTAGAGTTTTCAAGATTAAAGAACTGCGGAAAAAAATTCTCTTCACAGCACTTATTTTTTTAATCTTTAGAATATTTGCTCATGTTCCGGTACCTGGCGTAGATATCGTTTCTTTAAAAACCCTTTTCGCTTCAAGTCAGTTGCTGTCTCTTTTGGACATTTTTTCAGGTGGAACGCTAGCCAATTTTTCGGTTATGTCCCTTGGGCTCAACCCTTATATCAATGCCAGCATCATCATTCAACTTTTACAATTAGTCTTCCCAAAACTGGAGGAGCTCGCCAAAGAAGGTGAAGCCGGCAGGGAAAAAATCAATCAATACACCCGTTACCTGACTGTGCCGCTTACCGTCCTCCAAGCCTTTGGTATGTACATTCTCCTTCGAAACTCTCAAATCATCTCAAGCGCCGCCCCCCTTACGATCCTGTCACTAGTCGCCACTATGACCGCTGGAACCATTCTTCTTATGTGGCTGGGTGAAATGATTTCGGAAAAAGGTATCGGTAACGGAATCTCTATGGTAATTTTCGCAGGTATCGTTGGTAGACTCCCCATTGGCCTTGCCCAGCAGGCGACGCTTTTCGATCCAAGCCAACTTAAAAATATTATCGTTTTTGCCGTGATGGCAATTATCGTCATCGTCTCTATCGTTTTTGTTACCCAATCCCAAAGGCCGATTCCGGTCAATTATTCAAGAAGAGCTTCGGGCCAGTCCGGCGCTTCAAGCTTTATTCCCTTGCGCGTTAATCAAGCCGGGGTTATCCCCATAATTTTCGCCGTTTCTCTAATTCTTCTTCCGACAACCGTGGCCAGATTTTTTGCAGGCTCTCCCAATGTCATGATTGCCAATCTCTCTCAAAACCTTGAAAGACTTTTTAACCCTCAAGGTCTTACTTACAATGCCACTTATTTCCTGCTGGTAGTTGCTTTTACTTATTTTTATACAACCGTTGCTTTCAATACCAAACAACTTTCGGAAATGCTCATGAAACAGGGCGGCTTTATTCCCGGTATTAGGCCGGGCTCTTCAACTAAATCTTACCTTGACCATATTTCTCTAAGGGTGACGCTCTTTGGCGCTATATTTTTAGGGCTGGTTGCCATCCTTCCATCAATCGGCCAGGGCTTAACCGGCGTCACGACCCTGTTAATCGGAGGTACCGGACTTTTGATTATCGTCTCCGTCGTTTTGGAAACCGCCAAGCAAATCGAATCGCAACTTGTAACACGAAGCTATGAAGGATTTTTAAGGAAATGAAAATTATCTTTTTAGGCAGCCAGGGTTCTGGTAAATCTACTCAAGCAAAGTTGATGGCTCAAAAACTCAATTTGCCCTATATAGAGATGGGTCAGCTCTTAAGGGATAAATCTAAGAAGAGAAATACCGAGGCCGGCGAAATCCGCCAAGCCCTGGAAGTCGGCGATCTGGTTTCGGATGCCATCACCGTTAAAACCCTTCGCTCAAGGCTTGCCAAATCTGACTGCAAATACGGCTTTGTTCTGGATGGTTATCCCAGAAACTATGCTCAACTGGAAGGTTTGCCAAGGGATATTGATAGAGTTTTTTTCTTTAAAGTTTCCGATGAAGAAGCGATTGAAAGATTAATTAAAAGGGGCCGCCATGACGACACTTTAGATATTATTACCAGGAGACTCGAAGTTTACCATAAAGATTCAGAGCCCCTGATCGCCTATTTTAAAGAACAGGGGATTCTTGAGGAAATTAACGGCAGCGCCACTATCGAATCGATTCGTCAGGATTTAGCAGGGAGAATTCAAAATGAAAATGCTAAAGGAAAGTAAAGAGATAGAGATTATGAAAGTTTCCGGGAAAATCGCCGCACTTGCCCTTAAAAAAGTTTTAGAAAATGTTAAGCCAGGGGTAAGGTGTATTGATCTGGACAATATTGCCCGCCAAGAAATTGAAAGCCATGGGGCAACTTCTTCGTTTAAGACGGTTGACAATTACCAGTGGACAATTTGTACAACTTTAAATAACCAAGTTGTTCATGGGATTCCAGGCGTTCGCAAACTGCAAGAAGGAGATATTCTTGGTATCGATATTGGCGCTCTCTATAATGGCTACCATAGCGATCTGGCTATCTCTGTCCCTGTTGGAAAAATTTCAAAAGACAAAAAAAAGTTCCTTGCTGCTGGCCGAAAAATCTTAAAAGCAGCCATCGCCAAAGCAAAACCCGGCGCCAAAATCGGAGATATCTCGCAAACCATTCAAAAAGGGATCGAAAGTGCCGGTTACTCTGTAGTTAAAAGCTTAACTGGTCATGGCGTAGGACGCCGCCTGCACGAAGACCCAATGATTCCCGGGTTTGGAAAAGCCGGCACAGGAAAAGAGGTAAAAGTTGGTATGACGCTGGCAATTGAAATCATTTATGCTCAAGGTTCAGGCGAAGTAAAGCTGGAAGACGACCAGTGGACGATTTCGACCAATGATAATTCTTTGGGCGGTCTTTTTGAACAGACGATCGCAGTCACAAAATCCGGCCCTATAGTCTTGACGCCATATCTTTAAATTATGTACAATACAAATTCGATTCCAAAACTTAAAATTGAATTTGAATCGGGCTTAGCCCGTTCAAATTTTTCAACTAAGGGAAAGGGGAATATTAAGGGGAAAACCGTCTAAGGTTTGCCCCGTAAATCATGAAACCGGGCGTTATCGAGGTAGATGGTGAGGTGGCAGAAGCCTTACCCAACACTATGTTTAGAGTCAAAGTTGTTGCCGGGCAAATACCCAGTGTGGCAGAAGACAAGATAGTCCTCTGTCATCTTTCCGGAAAGATGAGAATAAATTACGTCAGAATTCTGCCTGGGGACAGGGTAAAAATTGAAATGACACCGTACGACCTTACCAAAGGCCGGATCACTTATAGGTACTAAATCAAAATGCAAAAATCAAAAATCAAAATTATAGATCTCAAAATTTTATCCGGCTTTGCCTGGAAAATTTTGTCAATAAAGGGAAAGGGAATATTAAGGGAGAACCGTTAGGTTTGCCCTTTAGATAACGGAGCGCTACTTAACAACGATTAAAGTAGTAGCGAAGTTATCGCAAGGAAGTCGAAAGAAGAGAGACTTCCTTAAAGTATCATGAAAGTTCAAGCTAGCGTTAAAAAAAGATGCGTTAACTGCAAAACCGTCAAAAGGCGGGGCAGGATTTATGTAATTTGCGCTAACCCTCGCCACAAACAAAGACAAGGATAAAAGTGATGAATAATTATGGACATAAAAAAATACAATTAAATTTGGGAACAGCTTCGCTGGCCCAAATTTTTCCTATGAAAGGAGAGGGAATACTAAGTGAGAACCCCCAGGTATCTCCCTTAGAGTAATGGCTAGAATTGCCGGTGTAGATTTACCAAGCGAGAAAAGAATAGAAGCGGCGCTTCCCTATATATTTGGGATCGGGCTAACTTTAGCAAAAAAAATTATCAAGGATTGCGGCCTCGATCCGGACAAAAGGACAAAAAATTTATCAGAGGAGGAAATTAACAAAATCCAAAGGGCTGTAGAAACCTACAAAGTTGAGGGTGATTTGAGGCGAGAAATCCAGGGGAATATAAAAAGGTTACAAGAAATCGGTTCATATCGCGGTACGCGGCACTCTAAAGGATTACCGGTAAGAGGCCAAAGAACTAGAACTAACGCCAGGACCAAAAGAGGCAAAAGGGTAACCATCGGGACAGTTAGAAAAGAAATTATTGCCAAAACGGCAACGCCTGTCGAAGCTAAAAAATAAAAACTAAGATGACCAAAATTGAAGTTTCAAAAACTAAAAATCAAAAACAAGAACCTAAAAAAATTGCCCATGCCAAAGCTTTCGTCACCGCCACCTTTAACAATACTCTTGTTAATATTACCGATGTAAGCGGGGCTACTTTAGCCTGGGGCTCTGCTGGCAATTCCGGATTTAAAGGTGCGCGTAAAGCAACTCCTTATGCAGCTACAACAGCTGTCGAAGGGGTTGCAAAAAAAATTAGAGAAAAAGGCGTTTCCAGTATTGAAATATACATTAAAGGCCCCGGGCCTGGCAGGGATGCAGCCATCCGGGCTTTTAAAGCCGCAGGCCTTGATATAACCGCCATTTCCGATATCACCCCGATTCCCCATAATGGACCGAGGGCATCAAAAAGGAGACGGGTATAATGGCAAGATACACTGGACCAAAACACAGATTATGCAGGGCGGAAGGTGTTGCCGTCTGCGGCTTGCCTAGTTGCCCTGTTATCAAAAAGAACGCAGGGCCTCCGGGACAACATGGCCAAAAAGGCCGCAGAAAACTTTCCGAGTACGGTATCCAGCTTAGGGAAAAACAAAAAGTGAAAAGAATTTATGGGGTTCTTGAAAAACAATTTAAAAAATATTTCCAAATTGCTTCCAGAAAAAAAGCAGCAACAGGCGAAGCTATCTTGTCTCTTCTGGAAACTCGTCTTGATAATGTTGTTTATCGCCTTAATTTGGCCCGGACTCGTTATCAAGCAAGGCAAATGGTTTCCCATGGCCATGTTTTGGTAAACGGGAAAGGGGTTACAATTCCATCGTTTAATGTTAGAATTGGCGATGTTATCACGCTTTCGCCCAAGACTGCAAATCTTGATTTCATTAAAAAACTGTCGCAGGATTCAAAAGATGCCCAGATGCCCTCATGGCTGGAAAAAAGTGCCCTTGCCGGCAAAATTAAATCGCAGCCTGCGCGTGAAGATATCGATATCGATATTAACGAAAGGTTAATCGTCGAATATTACTCGAGATGACTGCTAAGACAATTAAAAACTATAATTACGCAAATTTTAACTGGCTACGCCAGGAAAATTTGCACAACTTAGGGAAAAGAAATACTAAGGAAAAACCGTTAGGTTTGTCCTTAAAGGGAATTGGAGGTGAATAGAAATGCTTGATTTATCGCAAGTCGAAATCCAAACTGAAAAAGAAACAACAGATTTTGGAAAGTTTATTATTGAGCCCTTAGACCAAGGTTACGGCCACACGATTGGCAATGCTCTTCGTCGGGTTCTTCTAAGTTCCCTGCCGGGTGCTGCCATTAGCCAAGTAAAAATCGCTGGAGTGAGACACCAATTTTCTGGTGTGACAGGCATGTCCGAAGATATTGTGGAATTGATCCTAAATCTTAAAAAAGTCAGACTTAAAATTTCTGGTGACAAACCTGTTAAATTAAACTTGGAAGTCAAAGGTCCAAAAGAAGCTACCGCCGGCGACATAGAAAAAGCCGCAGGAGTCGAAATTGTCAATCCCCAACTGGTCATTGCCCATCTTGCGGATTCAAAAGCAAGATTAAGCGCCCGTCTGGTGGCCGAAACTGGCAGCGGCTATTCTCTCGCAGACGAAAGAAAAACCGATGAAATTGGCGTTATCCCCCTTGATGCTAATTTTTCACCGATAGTCCATGCCAATTACAAGGTCGAAGCAACCCGTGTTGGAAGATTAACCAATTACGACAAGCTGACTTTAGAAATTACAACCGATGGTACGATTAAACCGTCTGATGCTCTAAAAACCGCGGCAAGGATTTTGGTAGATTACTTTACAACCGTCCGCGAACCGCAAGTCGCCGGAAAGAAAGAAAAGAAACCAAAAATTATCCCACCGTCTGATGAGCTTCTAAAAACTTCTCTCGAGGAATTGGATCTACCGGTCAGGCTAACTAACAGTCTTAAAGCCGGCAAGATCGAGACCATCGGTGATTTCTTAACGAGAGACAAAAGGGATCTTCTGAAAATGAAGAATATGGGTCCGAAATCTATTGCTCAAGTTGAAGAAAAGCTAAGGGAGAGGGGAGTCGAGGTAAAGTGAGACACCAAGTCTTCGGCAAGAAGTTAGGCCGTGATACTAATGCCAGGAAGTCGTTAGCTTCCAACCTCGCTAGTTCTCTGCTGGTTGAAGGTCGCGTTACGACCACGTTGGCAAAAGCAAAATTCGTAAAGATTTTTGCTGAAAAATTGATTGCCGATTCTAGAAGTGCCAGTCTCAACCGGAGAAGATCTCTGGCATCGCGGCTGTCGCACCAAGCATTTCTGAAGTTAATTACTGAAATCGGGCCCGGCTTTGAAAATCGTGCAGGAGGCTATACAAGAATTGTAAAACTTGGTCCTCGCGGTGGGGATGCCGCTCCGATGGCAAAAATTGAAATCCTCGAGTGGGATAAAACTAAAGCAATTCAACTAACTAAAAATCCAAAACCGACCAAAGCTAAAAAAGCTGCAACCACTGAAAACACTGGAAAGAGAACAAAGATAAAAGCAGTGTCATCAGCGGTTACAAGAAAAGTAAATGAAAAACCAAAAACGAAATAACAAAGAAAGGGATTGGCACCTTTTCGATGCCAAAAATAAAGTTTTAGGTAGGTTGGCAACTGAAGTTGCAACAATTTTAAGTGGCAAAAACAAGGTGGACTATCTGCCCTATTTGGATAAAGGGGATTTTGTTGTTGTGGTTAACGCCAAAGCAATAATGCTTTCCGGTAAAAAAGAAAACCAAAAAAACTACTTTCGGCATTCAGGGTACCCTGGAGGTTTAAGAAGCAAAACTAGCCGCCAGATTAGAGATCAAAAACCGGAAGAGCTTGTAAGACACGCAGTTATCGGCATGCTTCCTAAAAATAGGCTCGCCAGGCAAATGATCAAAAAACTTTACGTTTTTCCCGGCAGTGACCACCCTTATCAAGACAAATTTAAGGAGAGCTAAAGATATGGAAACACAACCAGTCGCCAGTAAAAATAACCAAGCCGATTACGTCAAAGCTCACGGCCGCAGAAAAGAAGCAACAGCGAGGATTAGGCTCCATAAAGGTAAGGGCCAAAATTTGGTTAACGATAAACCAATGGAAGATTATTTCCGCGGGGAAGTTGCCGGAAGAAGGTTATCAAAAGTTTTTGAAATTACCAAAACGGAGGGCAAATTTTACGCAACTATAAAAGTTAAAGGCTCCGGCAAAAATTCTCAACTGGAAGCCGTAATCCATGGCCTTGCCCGCGCCCTTGCAACTCAAGAAGGTTTGCGGCCGGTTGTAAAAAAGGCGGGGATGCTAACTCGCGATGCCCGAGTTAAGGAGCGTCGCAAATACGGCCGAGCCCAGAAAGCCAGAAAAGGCAAGCAATCTCCTAAGAGATAGCGCAGTCCGCCAAAATTCGCACCTCGAGTCGCACTACGAATAGTAGGTAAGGCGAGAGGTAAGAATTGGAGGGCAAACAATCGCCTAAGCGTTAAGGGGTCGGGGAGGGGAGAATCGAACTCCCGATACTGCACCCCCAGCGCAGTGTGTTGCCACTATACTACTCCCCGCGAGAAAATATTATACCAAACCGTTGATTAATCACGGCCCCGTCACTGAATAAATCGTATCTTGAGCATTAAACTTAATTGTAATACACTTTAATGAATTGAATCA
>JACPKK010000057.1 GCA_016187105.1 Candidatus Curtissbacteria bacterium
CGGCAATTATTATCGATGACGTAATTTCAACAGGCGGCACGATCATCGAAAGCGCCCGCGCCCTCAAAGAAAAAGGTGTTAAAAAAGTAATCGTCTGCGCAACTCACGGTGTTTTTGCCGCCAGCGCCATTGAAGATTTAGAAAAAAGCCAAATCGATAAGATTTTTGTCACCGACACGATCGCCAAAGACATCAAAAGTCAAAAAATAGAAAAAGTTTCCGTCGCCGCACTCATTGCCGACTGCCTCAAAAAAGAAATCTAGTCCTCCTTCGCCTTAAGCTTCGGAGGATTTCACAAAGGCCAATGGACTTTAAAAGTAAACTCGAAAAAGCTATCACCAAAAATAATAGCCTTCTTTGCGTAGGTTTGGACCCCGACCCCGCGAAATTTAAAAAAGGCCAGTCCCAATTCCAATTCAACAAAAAGATTATCAACGAAACGGCAAACCTTGTTTGTTGCTTCAAACCCCAAATCGCTTATTTTGCCGCAAACGGCGCAAGTGGGGTAGAGGACCTTAAAAAAACAATCGAATATATCAAGAAAAATTATCCCGGCTTGCCGGTCATCCTGGATGCCAAGAGGGCGGATATTGGATCAACAAGTGAAATGTATACAAAAGAAATCTTCGACTATTTTGGAGCCGATGCTGTTACGGTTAATCCTTACATGGGTCTTGATTCCCTCGAGCCATTTTTTAATAGAAAAGACAGGGGAATCATTATTCTTTGCCACACCTCAAACCCTTCGTCTGCCGATTTTCAGGAGCTTAGCATCAATGGTCAACCCCTTTATATAAAAGTTGCCCAAAAAGTAGTCCAGTGGAACAGAAAGTACAAAAACCTACTGCTGGTAGTCGGGGCGACAAATCCCGACCAGATGAAAAGAGTCAGAAGAGTAGCCTCGGATTTAATATTCCTCGTTCCCGGCATTGGTGCTCAAGGCGGCGACTTGGAGACAACGCTCAAAAATGGCCTGACAAAAAACGGCAGGGGATTGATAATTTCTGCTTCCCGTAGCATAATCTACGCTCGCAATCCGCGCCAGGAAGCAAAAAAATTAAAAGATGAAATCAACAAACACCGCTAGTATCGAAGTTGCCAAAATTCTGTTTAGGATCGGAGCAGTGCTTTTTAGAACGCGTCAGCCGTTCCGCTACTCTTCCGGCGTCTTAAGCCCGGTTTATACAGACAACCGCCTGATCATCTCGCATCCCAAAGAGCGCAAAATAATCACCGGTTTATTGTCAGAGCAGGTTAAAAAATTAGGCAAAGTTGATGTCCTTGCCGGGACCGCAACAGCCGGTATTCCCCATGCCGCAATGATTGCCCAAAAACTCAACTTGCCAATGGTCTACGTCCGTTCGGAAGCGAAAAGTCATGGCAAGAAAAATCAGATCGAAGGAAAGATTACCCGCGGTCAAAAAGCAGTAGTCATTGAAGATTTGATATCAACAGGCGGCTCATCTTTAGCCGTAGTCTTTGCCCTTCGCAAAGCCGGCGTTAAGGTAACCGACATTGTGGCAATCTTCACCTATGGTTTCAAAGAAGCCCAAACAAATTTCAAAAAGAATAAAGTTAAACTACACGTTTTAACCGATATCAACTATTCAGCCGCCGCCGCTCTCAAGGAAGGATACTTGAAGCCCCAGCAGGTCGATTCAATCCGCGATTGGTCCAAAGACCCCAAAGGCTGGGGTAAGAAAATGGGGTTCGAATGAAAACGGTAAGTATTACTACCAAAATTGCCGGCGTAAAGCTTGACGCCTGTATTTTTAATACCTCCGGCCCGGCCGATGCCACGCTAGGGGAGCTGGAAATTATTGCCCGTTCCCAGTCCCCCGCCATTACCATGAAATCATGCACTCTCGCTCCAAGAGAGGGCAATCCCGAGCCCAGGTATGCCGATTTAGAATACGGATCAATCAACTCAATGGGCCTGCCCAATTTAGGCTACAAAGCTTACATAAAATTTGCCGCCCGCCTGAAAAGAAAATACAAAAAGCCGACTGTTGCCAGCATTTGCGGCATGACTCTTGCCGAAAATGTCACAATGTTTAAAGCTTTTAACAATTCCGCTGTCGACATTATCGAATTTAATCCCGGTTCTCCCAATACTATTGGTAAACCCATCGTTGGCTACGACGCCGGCGAAATGGATAGGCTTCTGGATGCTGTTTCTAAGGTTTCCAAAAAACCGTATGGAGTTAAGCTGCCTCCGTATTTCGACCTGGTCCACTTTGATCAAATTGCCGCCGTTATCAAAAAATACCCGGTCAAATTCGTCACCTGCATTAACTCAATCGGCAACGGGCTGGTTATTAATCCATACACCGAACAGCCGCTTATCAAGCCAAAAGGGGGCTTGGGCGGTATCAGCGGTAAATATATTAAGTACACAACCCTTGCCAATGTTCGCCGTTTTTATGAACTATTCGAGGATAAAATCCAAGTTATCGGCGTCGGTGGCGTTTACAGCGGCATTGACGCTTTTGAACTGATCCTATGCGGCGCTAGCGCCGTTCAAGTCGGCACAGCCTTCCTGCAAAACGGTCCGGGGATATTTGAAAGAATTCAAAACGAGCTTAAAGATTTTATGGCGGTGAAGGGCTACAAAAAAATCGCCGATTTCCGGGGAAAACTCAAAACACTTTAAATCTTCGTTATACTTTCGGCCGGGCAAATCCAAACCTGGACCCGCCTTTGCCTCACAGGGTTCTTTCCTTTTCCGTCTCTTCCGTCAAATTCAAAAACCGCTATCTCTTGGTATTTACCAAGGTCCAGTTTCCCGTCTTGGATCGGGACAATAACGGAGGGGTGCGAAAAAGCCAAAGCCCTTATGTGGGCCGCCGCGTTATAATCCTCATCAACCTCGTCACAATATGGGTTATCCTGGCAGCGGTGTTTATAATCCTTCGTCGGGTGTTTCCAGTCATGGCTAACCCTTGTTGACCGTTTATCTTCGGGAACCGCGGCCAGTGTATGGGCAAGAATATCTTCCAGCAGATTTGGTTCTGCTATCTCATTGACCAGAATCCCCAAAGTCGTATGTTTTGTATTAACAAAAACAAAACCCTGTTCGACCCCGGTTTTTTTAATCGCCCTGTTTATGTCACCGGTTATATCCAGGATGTAAGTGTGCTTTGTAGAAGGAAATTTGATTTCCTTGAGGAAGGCTTTCATCTGAAAAATTATTCTATCATGAGCTTCCAGCTAGTTATATCAGCAGATCGCCTTGGCACCTTACAGCCATGCCAAGGGCGCTCCTCTGATATATCTTGTATGCAGACGTTAATAGAAAAGCGGAAGCATACAAGATATAATTACCACTATGACAGCATACAATCAAGTTGCGGCCAATAGGTTCAAAACATGGTTAATAATGTTGTTTTTTGCGGCATTTATAACCGGCCTTGCTTATGTGGTGACTCAAGCTTTGGGTTATGACGCGCCGTCCGCCCTTGGATTTTCGGGCGTTATGCTAATTATCGCCGGCGTCTTGAACCTCCTTGCATACTATAATAGTGACAAAATGGTCATGGCCATCTCCGGCGCCAGAAAGATTCATAAAAAAGATAATCCCGAGCTTTTTAGAATCGTCGAAAACCTGTCAATTGCCTCCGGCTTGCCCTCGCCCAAGGTTTACATAATAGAAGATACTGCCCCAAACGCTTTCGCAACAGGCAGAAACCCAAAACATGCTTCAATTGCTTTCACAACCGGAATTCTCTCCAAGCTTAATAAGCTGGAGCTGGAAGGTGTTGCCGCCCACGAGTTATCGCATGTTGGTAATTACGATACCCGGCTAATGACGATCGTTTCAATTCTCGTCGGAACCGTAGCCCTTTTAGCAGACTTTTTCCTTAGAGCCACTTTTTGGGGCGGCAGAGACAGGGAGAAAAACAGCGCCAGCACCGTATTTTTAATAGTTGGCCTTATTATGGCTATTCTTGCGCCGATTATCGCAACACTGATCCAGCTGGCAATTTCCAGGAAACGCGAATTCTTAGCAGACGCGTCAGGAGCGCTTTTGACGCGCCACCCAGACGGCCTTGCCGACGCGCTCTTAAAAATCTCCGCCGACCGCGAACCGCTGGAGGTTGCCAACAAA
>JACPKK010000058.1 GCA_016187105.1 Candidatus Curtissbacteria bacterium
AAGCGGCTCGATAAGTTCAAGTTTTAGACCCGATGGCAAAGTGACATTGTGATGGCTTTTAATCTTGTCGGCATGCTTTGAAGGCTGGGCTGATTCGATGCGGTCGGGGTAAATAGTCCCTTGGCCGAGAAATTTAATATTGCCAAGCTTTTTGGCTTCTTCTTCCAGAGTTTTAAAGTAGATCCCGGCAATCATTTTTCTTTTTTCTTCGGGATCGGTTATTCCTTTTAAAGCTTTGACGAAAGTTTCACTTTTATCTGCAACCTTAAAATTTTTGAACTTAACTTTTTCAATAACATTTTTTAAATCAGCTAAATCGTAATTTCTCAAAAGACCGGTATCGATAAAGAGAAGATGGAGCTTTGATCCGATTGCTTCTTTTAGAAGCGCCGCAGCAACAAGCGAATCTACTCCGCCGGAGATTGCCATTAGAACTTTTTCTTTTTGAATTTGATCCTTAAGTTTTTCGACAATTTCCTTTTTTACTTCTTTTAGGTCCCAATCCTTTTTCGCTTTTGAAATCTTGAAAAGAAAATTTGAAAGAATTGTCATACCTTTTGGGGTGTGGACAACCTCTGGATGAAATTGGACGGAATAGAAATTTTTGGCGATATTTTGCATCGCAGCGACTTTGGCGTTTTTAGTTGAGGCAATAATCGAAAATCCTTTTGGTAATTTATCAACCTGGTCTCCGTGCGAAAACCAAACCGCTTGACGGTTCGTTAGGCCGGAAAAAAGTGGGGATTCTGTTATCTTTATTATTTCTCGACCAAATTGTTTTTTTGAATAAGGCACAACTTTGCCGCCAAGCTCGTGGGCAATTAATTGTTGGCCGTAACAAATACCGAGGATGGGAATCCCCATTTGATAAATTCTTCTGTCAATTTTGGGCGAGCCCTTTTTATAAACGGACGCGGGACTGCCGGAAAAAATTAGAGCTTGGGGTGATAATCTTTTTAAATCTTGCGGCGAAATTCCCGGCGGTACTAACTCGCTTTTGACGCCCAGTTCCCTGACTTTTCTTGCGATAAGATGGGCATATTGCCCACCAAAATTGAAAACGGCGACCATGTTTAAATTAGTGCCGAAAGGCTATTTGTGATTCTTTCTTTCTGGGGGATAGACAAGTCGATTTTAAATTGTTCCGCCGTCAGTTTTTCATAAACTTCGATGTACCTCTTGGCGACCTTAACAATGATGTCGTTTGGCAGTTTAGGAGGCTTACCCTTCCCCGTGTAGCCATGCTCGGAAAACCAGAGACGCATGACTTCTTTATCGTAATTTTCGACTTCCTCGCCCTTTTTGAATTTCTGTTTGTAGGTGCTTTTGAGCCAAAAACGACTGCTGTCAGGAGTGTGGATTTCATCGATTAAAACTAACTTACCATTTTTGTCCAAGCCGAATTCATATTTGGTGTCGGCCAAAATAAAACCGCCGTTGGCGGCAATTTGACTTCCCCTTTCGAACAATTTGATAGCTACTTTTTCGATTTGCTTCCAGATATTAGGAGGGACTAGTTTTTGTTTTAAAATCTCTTTGGCGGTTATCGGTTCATCATGGCCGCCAGGGCCAGTTGCCCGTGTAGTTGGAGTAATAACCGGTTTTTTTAGTTTTTGGTTTTTGATTAAACCTTCCGGGAATTTTATGCCATAAATAATTCTTTCCCCTTCTGAATATCTGCGCCATAGTGAAGTAGAAGTAACACCGGTAATATAACCGCGGACAATAACTTCAACGGGCAGCGCCTGGCAATCCGAGACAAGCATGACGTTTGGGTCGAGAACACCAATCATGTGATTTTGGACAATATCACGGGTTTTCTCAAACCAAAATTTTGAAAGAAGATTTAGAACTGCCCCCCGAAACGGAATGGCCCCTAAAACTCTATCGAATGCAGAAATTCTGTCGGTGGCAATTAGAATACGCAGATTATCTTTCAGATACCAATCGCGTACTTTACCGCTGTTTCGCTTTCCAAGTTTTGGAATATTAACTTTGTCTATGGCATTTGGAATATTTTTGATAATGATTTTTTTATCTATCATTTTCCTTCTTTAAGATATTTTTCCCAGCCGATATTTTTGACTTTTAAGTTTTTTGCCAAAACTTCTTTTTTGATTTTTTCTTTATATTCGATAATTCTTTTTGAAATTTTAGGGTCGGATACGCCAATGATTTGGCCGGCAAGAATACCGGCATTTTTGGCACCACTTATGCCAACTGTGGCGACAGGAACGCCGGGCGGCATTTGGACTATTGAAAGAAGAGAATCCAACCCCTCTAGAGACTTGGTTTTGACGGGAACACCGATAACCGGGACGGATGTAAGAGACGCAATGGATCCGGGAAGGGCGGCCGCGCCACCGGCTCCGGCAATTATTACTTTGATGCCTCTCGTTTTGGCATTTTGGGCATATTTGGCAGTTTCCCGGGGGGCACGGTGGGTGGAAAGAATTAAAGTTTCACTGGTGACTCCCAGTTCGTCAAGGATTTTGGCAGCTTCTGCCATAACCTCTAGGTCTGAATCCGATCCCATTACGATACCTACTTGTGGCTTATTTGTGGAAAAGCTTTGCTTATTCATTTTTAAGCTCTATTTGTAATTCTTTCAAAAACATCAGGCACCTTCTTTGGGCTAAACCGGTATGTCCCGCGGGATCGAGCAGTGGTGAGATTTTATCTCGGCTAATATACTTTGTGATTATTTTATCGTTTTTTAGCGATTCCACCAAGGGGTTAGTTTCGCCAATATCAATCCTGTCCCAAGACTCCATAGCTATTTTGCGAATGACTTCATGAATCTCTTGGCGATTGGCGCCAAATTTTACGGCCTCCATCATTAAACTTTCGGTCGCCGCAAACGGTCCGTATTTCCCCAAATTTCTTTTGATGTCGTTTTCGTAAATAACCAGACCCTTAACAAGTTCGGTGGTGACCTTTAAAATTTCATCCGTGGCTAGAAATGATTCCGGGATAAAAATTCTCCTGTTGGCGCTGTCATCGAGAGTTCTTTCCAGTAGGGTGCTGGCGGCGTTGTTCCAGGCAATGGCGGTGAGTGATGATATGAAGCGCGCAAGAGAGCAAATTTTTTCGGCTTTATCGGGATTGCGCTTAAAGGGCATTGCCGAGGAACCGACCCTTTTTTCCCCGCGAGGCTCTGACCATTCGCCAAAGTTAGGTGATTGCATAATGCGCAGGTCGAAAGCGAATTTATGGAGCGACTGGGCGATAGACGAAAGAACAAATGTTAAATGAAGGTCGGTTTTTCTGGTATAAGTTTGAGAATTAACAGTAGTTTCGACAAGCCCGAGTTCTTTCATTATAAGGTGGCTCATTTCAAAAGCGTCCATGTTTTTTCCTTCCAGCAGTTTCTTATAGGAAGCACTTGTGCCAACAGCGCCTTTCATGCCTTTAGTTTTAAGGTTTTGTCTAAAGAATCGAAGGAGTTTTAAATCGTTTAATAAGTCTTGAGCATAAGTGGAGAGGCGATAGCCTAAGGTTGTCGGCTCGGCCGGCTGAAGGTGAGTGTACCCCATGCAAACCAAATTTTGATACTTTTTAATTTGAATACTGAAGCTTTTCAAAAGCTCTACTATTTCTTTTTCGATAATATCCAAAGCCTGGCGAATATTTATTATTTGGGCATTATCTTCGATATCAGTGCTGGTTGCACCGAGATGGATTTTACCGCCGGCGTGGCCGGAACTTTCGGCAAAAGTGCGGATTTCGGCCATTAAATCATGGTAGATTTCTTTTTCGATTTCGCGGGCGCGCTCGATATCGATATTGTTAACGTTTTTGCTTATCGATTCGTATTCCTGTTTGGTTAAAAGCCCTGCTTTAAGTTGAGCCTTTGCCAAGGCAACCCAAACCTTTCGCCAAGTTTTGCGTTTATTAACTTCGGAAAATATTTGGCGCATTTTATCTGACCCATAACGCCAGGAAAATGGTGACTGGTAAGAACTAAAGTCTGTTTTTGTCATGTTGTAATTTTTGAAAGTTTCTTTTGAGCAATTGCTTTTTTGATTTCTATGGCAACACGTCTGCCCATGCTAATTGACTGACCATGTAAGTATGCACTGTATGGTGTCGCAAAGATCCCGGGAGAACCGGGCATTCTAGGAGAAACATCAAAGACTACAATTTCTTTTTTGGGAGGACCCGGGATAATAACGGATTGCAAGCTGAATGGACCAATAACTCCCGGGGGGACCATTGCTTTGGCTACTTTTATAAATTTTTCGCCGATTTCAAAAGCGGGTTCGAGCAACGATTCTAAAGTGGTAACGGCTATATGCCCGGCTTCTTCGTATTTTAGGTCAAGATCGTCTTTTATCTGGTCCTGATAGAAAGCCGGCAGTCTAATTAGCCCGTCAAGATTCGTTTGCCGTCTTGTGTCGGTTCCTATTAATTCGAGCCTGTCGGTAATTGGCGAGTAAAAGAAATTGAAGTTTACCTGAACGCCCAGAACAAATTCTTCAATGACTGCGCTCTCCAGTGACTTTCTAGTAATTTTACCGCCAGCGATTAACTCGTCTGATTTTGATTTAAATTCCAATGGAGTGCTCGCCAGAAAGAACGCCCTTTCAAAAGTCCTTTCTTTTTCGGGAACTTTAACCAACACTAAACGGTCTATCTCTTGGAAATTTTTGAAAGCTTTCGGGAATTTAATTTCGGCCTTTTTTAAAAGGTCGTATTGGTTTGGACTTTCGGTTCTTTCTTCTAGACGCAGTAAAAATTTATTGCCGAAAACTGGGACAGTAAAATCTTTTTCAATGGCTTCATAGTCTTGGATGTAGACTTCGAAAGACCGGTGAGGAACAAAGATTACATCTTTGTTTTTGAGAATTTTTATAAATTCAGGTTTTATCAGATCTTTAAATTTCTCAACGTAAAGAACTTCATCAACGCAGCCGTTTTTTTTGTCCGACTTAAAATATTCAGCATAAGTCTTATCGCGGCCTTTTTCGACAACGACGAGTGTTTTTAAGCCTTCATCTTTTGCTCCGCGACAAACATCTAGAGCACTATGACTGCCTAAAGTCGCAACGACCGGTTTAGACATAGATCACCTCTTCCCGACGGGGGCCGACGCCGATGAAATTGATTGGTACATTAGTTATCTTTTCGATAGTTTTTATATAATTTTGGGCTGCTTTTGGAAGGAGGGTGAATTTTCTTATTTTAGAAATGTCTTCTTCCCAACCATCTAATTCCATAAAAACAGGTTTACATCTTGACAGGAAGTCGGCATTGCCGGATAAGTAATCAACCTTTTTATCCCCGACTTTATAGCCGACACAGATTTTAATTTTTTTGAAAGTGGAAAAAATATCCAGTTTGGTAAAAGCCAGCTGATTTACCCCATTAACTTCTACCGCCGCTTTTAATAAAACAAGGTCAAGCCAGCCGGGGTCGCGGGTGCGGCCGGAGGTGGTACCGATTTCGTGGCCTTTTTCGATAATTAGTTGCCGTAGACTGCCGATAATTTTAGTCGGCATTGGGCCGGCGCCGACGCGAGTAGTGTAGGCCTTGGTAATACCGATAACATGATTGATTTTTTGAGGATGAAGATCGAATGACCGCCAAATGCCGATAACTCCAGTGTTGGATGAAGTCACATACGGGTATGTGCCGGCGTCTATGTCTAAAAGCCAACCCTGGGCACCTTCGAAGAGGACGTTGCCTCCTCTTTTGATTGATTGTTGAAAGAGCGGTACTGTTTGGCCGATGAAGGGTTTAATTATTTTTGCATATTTTTGAAATTGCGACAAAATCTTGCCGTATGAAAGTTTTAAATTGAAATGTTTATTTTGAAAACCAATTTCATCTTTTAACAATTTTTTAAAATCTTTTTTGTAAAGGTCGGCTACTCGGAAACCAACCCTTTCGATTCTATCTGCGTAAGTCGGGCCGACTCCCCTGGCGGTTGTGCCGATTTTCGACTGGCGGAAGTTTTCGCGCAAACCGTCTTTTTGCTTATGCCAAGGCATTGTTAAAGAAGCTTCTTCGTCAATGACCAGATTTTTCCAAGAAACGCCGGCTTTTTTAAGCTGGATAAATTCATCATCTATTAATGATTCCAAATCACAGACTACGCCGCGCCCGATTAAGCAAGTAGACTGGGGATTGAAAATCCCGGATGGCATAATATGAAGAGCAAATTTACCAAAATGATTTTCGATGGTGTGGCCGGTATTGGAGCCGCCATTGTAGCGTGCTACTATTTGAGCACTTTGGGCAAGGTCATCGATAATACGGCCTTTGCCTGAATCACCCCAATCAACGCCGATAACTGCGGCTACTCCTTGCCAATTTCTTAAAGAATTTTTAGCCATTAATTTAAAATTTTGGACAGGGATTTCTTCTTGATGGCATCTTTAATTTCCATCGCGATGCGGCGGCCGGTCGAGACTTCTTTATCGTAATAAAGAGACGCGTAAGGAGAACCATTAATAAAAAGGTTAGTGCCGGCGACGATTCTGCAAGAAATTTCAATGACAAAGAAATCTTGTGAAGGAGTAATAATCGCTTCAAGACAAAAGGGGCCCCAGAGCCCGCCATTCATTAATTTTTTAGACGCCGCAATCGTTCTTTCCCCCATTTCAAAAGCGTCAACCAAAAGCGACTCGCGAAGAACCAGGGGGCTGTTACCGACAACAACGAAAGAGGGTTCAATGCCTAAACCTTTTTGATTATGAGAAGGAATTCTGCCCAAAGAATCAACGTTCGTTTCGTAGCGCCTATCGATTGATAGAATTTCAAGCCTGCCGGTTAATGGAGAATAAAAGTAGTGGATGTAAGCCGAAACACCGATAACGTACTGCTGGATGATGTAATCTTTAGGTTTGAAGTTTTTAATCTTTTCCCTAAATTCTTTTTTATTCTTAGCGAAAAAGTAACCGTGCCCGCCAGCCGCTCCATATGACTTGACCAAAACGGGGGCGTCTATTTGGCTTGGATTTTTAAAACGCCTAGGGACCGGCACATTGGCGATTTCCAGCCATTTTCTTTGTTTTAGCCTATTCGATTCCCAGTCCAAAACGGCTTTGTTGCCAAAGTAAGGAACTTTCATTTTCTTATTTTCCTCAAGGCCAAGGTAGGCGACGAAAGACCCATGCGGAACGACGATGGCATTTTCTGCCGCCAGTTTTTTTTCTATTTTTGGAAAATCAGCGAATGTCGGGATAGCAATTATTTTGTCTATAAATTTGAAGCGTTTGTAAAGAGAAAGCTTGTCGGGTGTGGAAACGAGAACCGTTTGAAAACCTTCGTCGTAGGCGCCTTTTAGGATCTGGAGGGCAGAGTGGGAACTCAAAGTGGCAATTTTATACTTAGAGTGAGCCGCCATTGACGAATTATACAGAGATATTTAATAAAAAGCAAAAAATATGGGATTGCCAAAATTTTTACTGCTTGCTTTTATTTTTTCCATCCATTAAAGTGACCTTTAACAAATGCCGCAAAAAGTGTCCGCCAGTAAGTTCATGCCAGCCAAAGTTAATTACACTGAAAAACTGCAAAAGATAAATATTTATCTGGCGACTGTTTTTCTGCTGCTATGGATATTCGTTGGTATATTTGCGACACTTGTGGTAATCCAAAGCGTTAAACAGGGAGCCCTCAATGGCATTTTGGGGAAACAGCAACCCCCTAAGGCGCAAATTGAACCACAGACCGAAGCCGATCTGCCGGGGGTTGGAACGGTGAACATTGCTTGCGTTGAAAGTGCACTGTCACAAGAAGCTATCGGGAAAATTTTTCAAAAAGGCGACACGTCTGATTTGACGGCAGAAGAGAAGTCTAAGCTTGACCCTTGTCTTATCGAGAAAGAAAGCGTTACCCCTTGAGTTTTTTCCTATCTTAGGTCTAAAGTTTCCGACTTGAAAGTTAGGTTTTTGGGTTTAATGACCACTTGACGAGGACCCCTTTTAACATAACCGGCGTTGATTGATTCGAATTTGTTTTTTTTGATTATGGCTTGAGCTTTGGCAATATCTTTTTTGGGCAAAAATATAGCGTAGTCCTGACCCATATTAAGAGTTTGGTAAATTTCGTCATCTGAAAGATTTGCATGCTTTTGAATAAACAGAAATACCTCTTGAGGCTCAAAAACTTTTTCGATGATATAGGTAAAATTACCCCTTGCTCTCATGATCTTGCGCAATCCATGACCGGTAATATTGGAAATGTAATGGATTTTTATCCCGGCATCTAAAAGATCCTGGATAAGTTTTGCATAAATATTTGTTTTTGTAAGAAGAGCTTCACCATAGATTTTTCCATTTGGAAGTTTTGTTTGATAACCTTTTAGCAGTTTTTTGGCAACAGCTCTTGCCAGTGACAGGCCATTGCAATTAATGCCATTTGATTTAAGTAAAATTATCCTATCCCCCGCTTTTAAATTTCTATCGGTAATCAATCTTCTTTTATCCTTAATCACGCCAATTGCGGCACCGCCAAGGTCGACAGTCTTTCTTTCGATAATGCCTTTAAGTGTTGGTGTTTCTCCCCCGCCCCATGTGGCCATGGAAATTTTACAGGCATCCCGCCAACCAGTTACAAAATCCTCCATCCTTTTTTTATCCTGAAGCCAACTGTTGTCTTCAATGGCCCAATAAGCGTGAACAACACGAGGTTTGGCTCCGACTGTAATTAAATCGTTGATGATTGCAGCAACTGTATCATGGCCAATTATGTCATAGTAGGTTTTAGATTCGCTGCGCAGGGCATCGGCGACTAGATTTTTCGTGCCAAGGCCCTCAACAACAGAAGCCATAAGTGCGTTTCCCTGCTGCCAGACAAAAGCGGATTCACCACGAGTATCAGAAATTTCTCTAAAATCTGGATCATTTTTGATAATCGTCTGGCGCGCACTAATTTGTGCCAGTTTTTTGACCGGGTCTTTGGTATCGTAATTATCTCCGACTTGACTGTAGGTAATTTTCTTCACGAAACTTTAGCGAATTTTATCATGCCTTGGAAAACAAAGCCTCCTTTTGCTTGGACATTTCCCCGTCTCCAATTTGGATGTTGTGTTAACTCGACTATTTTTTCCGGGTGGGGCATGAGACCCAGAATATGGCCTGTCGGATCGGTAATGCCAGCAATTGCATTTAGAGCGCCATTGGGATTTTGGGGATAATGCTTAGCTGGTTTTCCTTTCTCGTCTACATAGCGACAGAAAACTAATTTACTGTTTTCGACTTTTTTGAGTTCTTTATCCAAAGCAAAAAATCTGCCTTCTCCGTGGTTAACCGCGATATCGATTATCTGACCAACATAAGGTTTGAGAAAAACGGCTCGAGAATCTTCGATTTTTATTTTTACAAAACGGCATTCGAAATGGCCGCTGGCGTTTTGGGCAAGCGTGGCGTCCATTTTGCCCAAATGATTAAAAGGAAGAAGGCCGGTCCTGACCAGGACTTGAAAACCGTTACAGATACCGACTACCAAACGCTTCCTTTGGACAAATTCTTTTATTTGGTCTTTTAAAAAGCTGACCAATTCTGTTGCCAGGATTTTTCCGGAAACGACGTCATCCCCATAGGCAAAACCACCCGGGATAGCAAGTATTTGATAGTTTTTTAGTTTTTTGCTTTTAGATCTTAATTCGTTGACGTGAACGAACTGGGGTGCACCACCGTATTTTTCAAAAGCATAAAATAGCTCTTGATCGCAGTTAATACCGTCAGCGAGTAAGACACAGGCTTTAGGCTTCATAGTGAAAAATTTCCTTCATCGGTTTTTGCCAGGCATTTTTTAACCTTGAAACTTTGACCGTGCCGACAATTTTGGATCCTTGCGTTACTACAATATTGGGAGTTTTGACTGTTTGACCGATTATAAAATGCGGAATATTGGCAAATAATTTTTTGGCTGCCAGCGGACTTTCGACTTCAACCAAGAATGTTGCCGGGGTTTCGTTAAATAGGGTAAAGTCAGGCCTTTCTTTGGATATTTTTGCAAGATCGACTAGTGCTCCGCAACCACCGCCAATGCACATTTCGGCAAGAGCCGCGGCAAGCCCGCCTTCGGAAATATCATGAACTGATAAGGCATCTCCCGTTTTAATTGCCGAGGTTATAGATGAAAGAATATTGGCCGACGTTTTAGGGTCGGGACTCGAGACAGAATTTTGGGTTGACTTTGTAATATCGAAATAAGCTGTACCGCCGAGATTTTTAAGGTCTGGTTTGCCTACAAGAACTATCGTGGAACCTAACTTTTTGAAGTCTGAACTGGCTGTTTTGGCAACATCAGGGATACGGCCAAAAACTGAAATTAACAGAACCGGAGGAATTTTTAAAACTTTGCCATTCGGATAACGGTACGTCGATGACAGACTGTCTTTGCCGGAAATGAAAGGCATGCCAAGAATTTTTGCACTGTCAACACAAGCATCGACGGCTTGATCAAGAGCGGCCAAAGATTCTTCGTCAGGGAACGGCCAAATGAAGTTGTCGATGAGGGCTGCGTTTTTAAGCTGGCCTCCGACTGCGACGTAATTGGAAACTGCTTCCAGAATCGCCCAAACACTCCCTTTATAAGGGTCAATTATGTTGAGCGCGGGATTTAAGCCGTGAGTGATGACAAGCCCATATGGTTTTTTAAGAAGCGGGCGAATGATTGCCCCGTCGTTTGGAGCATTAAGGTCTGTACCGGCAAGCGGCTGAAGAACGCTTGTCCCTTGAACCGTATGATCATACATCCTGATAATGGGCTCTTTGGAGCAAACGTTGCCGTGGGACATAATTTTAATCCAAACTTTTTCCATATCGATATTTTTTGGCGGAAGCTTTTGGCGAATTGGATTTTTAACTGTGGTGCCTACCATTTTCCTTTGGGGTAGACCATGATGCAAGAATTCCATATCCAGGCTGCAGACAAGAATTTTGCCATAAGTCACCATTAAGCGTTTTTTGCCGTCGAACCGCCCAAAAACTGTGGCTTCCGTGTTATAGAGTTTACAGATCGCTAGCGTCCTTTTAATATTTTGGGGGGAAATGGCCAAAACCATTCTTTCTTGAGATTCCGAAAGAAAGATTTCCCAGGGAGCAAGGCCGGTGTATTTGAGGGGGATTTTTTCTAAAAACACCCTGGCGCCAAGTTTTGACCCCATTTCACCGACAGCCGAAGAATAACCTCCGGCGCCGCAATCTGTGATTGCCCTAATAAGGCCTTTGGCACGAAGCGCCAAAACTGCGTCGATTATCCTTTTCTCTTCAATAGCATTGCCGATCTGAACGGCAGAGCCTGAAACGTTGGTCGTTTTGGCTGTCATTTCTGCGGATGAAAATGTTGCGCCATGAATACCGTCCCTGCCGGTTCTACCACCGATAGTCACTATAAGATCGCCTTTTTGGACTATTCCCTTTTTTGCCTGCTTTTTAGGAATTATGCCAAAAGAACCGACTGCAACAGTGGGCTTGGCTCGAAAATCATTATGAAAGTGAACAGAGCCGTTGTTGGTAGGAATACCAACCCGATTGCCATAATCGCGGACACCGGCAACAACTTTCCTTAGCAAGTAGTCTGGCGGTAAGCACCCGGGCGGAATTAATTTTGTCGGCATATCATATGGAGCGAAACAAAAAATGTCAGATGATGCGATAACTTTTGCGCCTTGCCCGGTCCCTAAAATATCACGGAAGACACCTCCGGATCCGGTCATGGCACCACCATAAGGTTCTATCGCCGAGGGCGAGTTGTGAGTTTCCCCTTTGCCGCTTATGGCAAAGCCGTCATAAAAATCAATCACTCCGGAATTGTCAACAAAAGCCGAAACGACTATTTTGGGATTATTTTTAAGAGTTGATTTGATTCTTTTTATCAGCGGCTCTTTTTGTTTGCCGTCGATTGTTAACGAAGCTTTAAATGTTTTATGGACGCAGTGCTCGGACCATGTTTGGGCAAGGATTTCTACTTCGCAATCGAACGGATCGCGGCCTGCCTTTTTAAAATAATTTTGGATGACTTTCATTTCTTCGAGATTTAAAAATAGCCGGTCTCTGGAAAGGCCTATTAGCTCTTCGCCCGACATTGTCCTCATAGGAATAGTGATAACTGGCCCGGAGGTGCCGGAAATTAAAAGTGTCTTTGGGGATTTTTCGATAACCGTTTCAACGGTTTTATTGACGAGAAGCCTATCGATTATCTTTTGCAGATTTTCTTTGGAGATTTTTCCAAAGATTGCATATTGCCATGAAGAATCAGCGGCCGAAAGTTTTATGCCAAGGTCTGATGCGGCTTTTAAGAGAGAGCCGGCTTCCGGATTCATGACGCCCGGCCTGTAAGCGACTTCCACTATTTTGTCCGCGCCTTTTAAAATAGAATTGCCAAAGGAGACTTTTTGGTCGATTGGTTCCCATAAAACTTTTTCGGTAAATTTTTTTAGATGGTTTCTCGCGATTCCCTCGAGGCGGTAAACTTTTGCAGTTCTAATTTTTTTGATGGAGCTCACGCCCAATGTCCTTTTAATTTCCGCGAGCAAATCATCGCCTTTTGTATCCCTATCTTCCCTGGAAGCAACTCTAACTTCGTAAATCATTTCGGTAATGATACAACAGCCGAGTGATTTTTTCTATTTAATTAGATTATTTGATTTAAGGCACTTCTTTTGATAAAATATCATTCGCTTTTGGGAAGAAGAACAATCGATACGTTCATGTAAACTGAACGTATAGGAAAGTCCAGACAGCACAAAGCAAGGGATGGAACGTAAGTTCCGACGCGTCAAAGCGCTAGTGCCATGAGTACCGAAAGGAAAAATGGACGAATCCTGAAATGACGGGATTCGAGAGCCACAGAGACGAGCGACAGTCTAAGTCGAAAGATAAGACTGACGAGTGAAACGCTGGCAATCCTACCTGCTGCAACCCAGAAATGAACCGTTATGACCAAGCTTTGGGAAGGTTCAAAATAGGGGCATCCGCCTAAATGGCGGACTAAATGATTTTATATCACTTAGAGATAGATGATTGTTAGAACAGAATCTGGCTTACTCTCTTCCCAAAAGCACTTTTTTAAGATTCTTGGAGATCTTCTTCGAGTTTTTGATCCTCGAACAATAAATCTTTAATAATAATTTTGGCGGTTACTATTAGGGGGATGGCAAGGAGCGCCCCGCCGATGCCGCTAAGTTTGGCGCCGATTAAAAGAGCGATAATCACAGCAGCCGGCTGCAAACCAACTACCCTGGACATAACCATGGGGACGATAAGATGATTTTCAAGTTGTTGGATAATAGTATAAAGGGCAACGACGGCCAAGGCCATCAAAGGCGAGATGGTTAAACCAACCAGGACGGCCGGGACAGCGGCGATGATGGGTCCGGCAAAAGGGATAATCTCGAGAATGCCTGCAATGAGAGCAAGGGGTAAAGCGAAGGGTATCCCCATAATCGTTAAGCCAATATAGGTAACGACGCCGATAATAAGCGAAAGAGCCAGCTGGCCACGAACCCAGAATCCAAGCCCTTTTTCAATCCGTGAAATTAAATTGACAACTCTTTTTTCTTGTTTGCCGGAAAATGGCGAGGCAATTACCCTGACTAAAATCTTCCATTCTAAAAGCAAATAAAGTGTAAGGACAAGCATGGTGATAACGGAAAAGATGCTGGAAAAGATAGCCGTTGAAATAGCGACAATATCGCCGATGGCTGTTTGCGCCTGATTGGAGATAACGGCTGAAATGTTTTCAATAGGAATGCTGTAGAAGATTAAAAGATCATTAATGCTACTTAGGATAACGGGTAGCTTAGACAGGAAATCGGCTGTTTGTGAAATGAGCGGCGGAAAAACAATACCAATAGCAAGACCGATTAAGGCGAGTAGGAGTAAGTAAATGATAACGACCGAAAGAGCGCGGGGAATTTTTCTGGCCGTTAACCATTCAACCGGCCTTAAAAGAGCGGAGACGAGAATAAGAGAAAGAAAGACCAAAATGATAATCTCCCTGATTCTTACAAGAAACCAGGCGCCCAATATAATCGCTACTATGAAAACTACTGTTTTGTAGGAGATTTCAATCCTAACTGGTGCCTTGTCCATCGTCTCGGTTTTGAGTATAGCAGACGTGTAAGGTTTTTTCTAATTTATCCTGCCAGTTTTTTTCCGTGATATCGAATAATTTTATACGCTTAAATTGCTTAAACCAAGTCTTTTGACGTCTAGTGAAATTATGAATGTCGCCTTTTAAGCGTTCAACTGCAATGTCTCTGGCTACTTGCCCTTTTAAATATCTTGTTAACCAGCGGTATTCCAAGCCGAGATTATCCAGCCAATCGGGGTCGATGCCTTGGTCGAGCAAACTGCGCACTTCTTCGATCAGGCCTCGGTCGAGACGCGTTTGGAGCCATTTGTCAACCTTGGAATAAAGAAAATTATTGGGAGCCGTAAGACCAATAAGCAAGTAGTTGGTAGCGGGCAGATGGTTTCTGGTTGATTGTTTTCGCTTCCCTGCCACTTGCTTTTGATTGTGAAGCGCAATTTCGATAGCACGAATAAGGCGGCGTGGATTTTGTCTGTCTGATTGATTCATCAATTCTGCCCGCTTTCGGTCAAGTTCTTTTAAATTTTGATATAGTTCGGCAGCAGATAATTTTTCTAATTTGCTACGGAGCTTCTGATCAGCCGGAATTCCAATCGAGTTAATCCCATCAATGAAAGCCTTGATATAAAAACCGGTTCCGCCAACTATAATCGGCAATTTGTTTGCTTTGGTGATTTGAATCATTGAAGCGGATGTGTGGTAGAGAAAGTCGGCGACAGAAAAAGGTTCGCCTGGATTGGCTAGATCGAATCCGCGGATTTTGATGCCGTCGACGATCCAGAAACCTTTGTGTTTTTCAACTTTAACGTCAAAACTGACTTTGCCGGTGCCAATATCTAGTCCTCTTAAGACTTGACGCGAGTCAGCAGAAATCAACTCGCCATTAAACTTTTTAGCGAGTTTAATCGCCAGATTAGTTTTGCCTGTCGCCGTCGGTCCATATATGACTAACATCATAAATTTGCCACCCTTCTGTTAAATAAATCACCGGATATTTTTGGAAATAGCTAACGTTTATGGAAAATTCCGTCTTTTCCGGCGGACCAATAGTAACATAGTTTATGCGGTATTGTTTTATTAACCTTTCGGCCTCTTCTTCTCCCAAATAGATCTCTTTTACCTCTTTTTCCCTGGCGGCGAAATCAACACCGTGACTCCAAAGCCATCCGTGAAACCCGAGAAAGATAGACCTTCCGGAAAGAGCCGCAATCGGGTGATTGTGATTTGAGGCGGTAACAAAGACGCTGTTTTGGGCGGTTAAATTTTTTACTTTTTGGGCTACTTCAATATCTTCTTGGGAAAAGATCTGGTATTTAGTAACGGGTGTAAAGGTCCGCAGCAAATCAAGCGATCCAGAAAAAGTCATTAAGAAAACGAGAACTAGTCCCCAGATTTTCTTCGGTATGGTTTCCTGAAAAAACTGGTCGTATAGAAAATAGGCCACAACAATACACGATACAAAGAACCAGTAGACCAGCAGTTTGCTGTTATCGAAATCCCAGGGCTGAAAAACGAAGATATTGGAAATTATAAAGATAAAAAGAAACGGCAGGTAAAGGAGAAATAAGTGTCGATTCTTTCTATAAAGCCATATCAAGGATATGATAAGCAGTGGGCCAAACAGGCCGAGGTTTTTAAACCAAAACCAAATAATATTTTCAGTGCTTGTCCATCCCGGGTCGTATCTTATGAAAGAGAAAAAATTTTGAGCTTGAGAAATGGTAATTAAAATTGGTACGGATAGTACAAGTGTAACTAACGCAAAGATGAACAAATTGTTTAAAATCTTATGGCGATCGCTGGATTTTAAAACCGCCAGCGGAGCAAAGATTAATAAGATCAGAAATATGAGAAACAGGCTATGAGCTTGAACAAGCGGCAAGACCCCGGAAAGCAATCCGGCCAGTAAGAAATATTTACGTTGGTTTTTATGAAAACCGCTATAAAGAAGCATTAAAACAACCAAAGTGATCGGGAAAGCAAAAAGAAATGTCCTTTGCGGCAAAAAATAAGCAAGGTAGGTATTAATCCACCAGTAGCCTTTATCTTTGAGATCAGTATAACTATGCGGCATCGATAGGATAAATTGGACAAACGGTTTTTGAGAAAAAAACAGGTCTTGAAAAAAATAATAAAAGCCAAAACCTCCATTTATAAAAAATAGCAAGAGCGAAAGGAAAACGATTTTTTCACTTTTGATAAAGCTTTTAATAAAAATCCTGGCAATATAAATCACGAGTAGCCCGGCTAGAGAAGTAGTGACAAAAAGGGCAAAAGTTAAGTTGGTAACTGCGGCAATTTGGGCCGTTATCAAATCCGCAAATATCGGATAATTTACTTTTGTACCGGCAAAAATTGGATTATCGATTAGCAACCCATTAGATGACAAAAACTTACTGATAAGCGACAAGTGGAAAACTAAGTCGCCGTAGAGATTAATTTGCCCGACATACCAGCCGTCCGGACTAATTTGGAGCATGTTTCTGGCAAGGTGAAAGAATAAAAATCCAAAAATGCCGAAGGTAGCCAGAACGAATATTTTGTCCTGTTTCTTCATCTGGCAAATATTATATATACTCATAGGGTGAGTAGAAAACTCTATGGCTTTTTGATTTTTATTACTTTGTTTTCGCTGGTGGTCAGGCTTTATCGACTCGGGGAACCGAACCATTATTATTTTGACGAGGTTTATCATGTAGTAACTGCCAGAGGTTATGCCAATAATAATCCGGCAGCATACGACCCTTTTAGTTCCCCGCCGGAGGAAAAGACTGCTTACGATTGGCTGCATCCACCGCTGGCCAAACTGATCCAAGCGGGATCTATTAAGTTATTTGGCGATGACCCGATTGCCTGGCGGCTGCCGAGCGCAATTTTTGGAGCGGCAATCATACCGCTAGTTTTCCTACTTGCACTTTTAATGTTTGGACCGGTTACCGCTGTTTTTTCTGCTAGTGTAATTGCTTTCGAAAACCTGAACCTGGCGATGTCCAGAATAACGATGAATGATATATTTTTGACTCTTTTTGTGGTTGCTTCATTTATCTTCACGGTTTTATATGACAGGCAAAGAAAATTTAAATATAAAGTTGTGACCGTTATTTTTCTGGGGTTGGCGGTCGCTTCGAAGTGGACGGGGATCTGGGCGCTGGCAGTAGTAGCGACTTATATTATTTTTTCTGATTTTAAAAAAAGAACTTTCAAGATCGGCAGTCTTCTTTTATTTATTTTGCCGGGAATAATTTATCTTGCCAGTTATGGCCAATTTTGGATACAGGGCCACAGTTTTGCCGATTTTCTTGGCCTGCACAAACAGATATGGTCATACCAGAATCGCCGTGATTTGGAGCATGCATACGGCACGACTCCTCTTTTTTGTGTACCAAACGGTTTAAATGGTCCGAGAGATTTTTGCCCCTGGATATTGGACGCACGGGGAGTATATTTTTCTTTTGAGGGTTACGGCCAGAAGGCCGGGTACATCTATGCATTGGGCAACCCGTTGGTTTTTTGGTTTGGAGCCGGAGCAGTTATTTATCTTTTGAAGGAATTCATAAAGAAGAGGTCGCAGCAGGTGTTTTTGATATTGGCGGCTTATTTTGTTTTCTGGGTGCCGTGGATTTTTTCGCCGAGGATTTTATTTTTGCATCACTATTTGCCTTCAATACCCTTTCTCTCTATTGCTTTAGGGCTTGCCCTTGCAAAAATTTGGGAGGGCAGATATCGATTCCTGGCAGTAGCCGTTGTGGCGACGATAGTACTAACCTTTTTCTACTTTTATCCGATTTCTTCAGGTTATCCAATTGCCATGGATGCGATTGACAGATATATGTGGCTCAAGTCGTGGAGATAAAAAGTTTAAGGGGACACTAGAAGTTTCCCCTTAATATTCCTCTTCCAGATAGGGAAAATTTGAACGGGCGAAGCCCGATTCAAGTTAATTTTAGTAAGATAAATATTAGTGGATCGCGGTGCGCGCGTTGCCTTTATGATTTAGGAGTCTATCTAAAATCTCAAAGCGGCGATCTTTTTCTTTATGGGAGATATCGTCCGGGAAGGCTTTTATAGCGGTCGTGTTTGGACGGGGTGAATATTTGGAAACGTAGCCATAGGCGAAATCCGCATCGTTAGCAAGCTTTACAGTATTTTGAAATTGCTCCTCTGTTTCGCCGGGAAACCCAACAATGATGTCTGTGGAAATTTGCGCGCCCTTTATTCTACTCTTGATTTTGGCAACTAGTTCCAGATATTCTTCTGCCGTATACCAACGGTTCATTCTTTTTAGAACGTGGTCATCGCCAGATTGGACCGCTAAATGAATGTTACGGTCTATTTTGGGGTTTTTAGCAATTATTTCTATCAGTTGGTCTGAAAAATCCCAAGGATTTGATGAGATAAACTTTATAGTTTTAATGCCCTTAATTTTGCAAACTTCTTCCAAAAGATAAGGGAATAACGTGGGAATTCGGTAGCGGCCAAGGTGTTTGACCATTACCGGCTTGACGATTCTGCCGCTTGGAAGTTTATAGCCCTGCCTGCCAGCAGGCAGGCCTTTGCTGCTTTTGACCAGGTCGGCACCGTAAGAGTTTACGTTTTGACCAAGTAAGGTAACTTCACGACAACCTTTTTTGGCTAGTTCCTTGATTTCCTGGATGATATCAGCAAAAGGCCTTGATGCTTCCCTGCCGCGGGTAAAAGGAACGACACAGAACGTACAGAAATTATTACAGCCATTGGAAATTGGCACCCAAGAATGGCTGACATCTTGACGCAAAGCGGGATAATCAAAACCGACTTCCTCAAGCGGCAGGAATTCGTCGACTTCGGGTATCCTCTTCTTTAATGCTTTCAAGTATTTTCCTGTTCCGTCCCTAGCGGCCATGCCGACCATGCAGCCAGTGATTACGATTTTTGGCCTCCTGCTCGGAGAGCCTCTGGCTCGGAGAGCTGAGTTTTTGACAATGTTTTTGACAAGGCCGGTTACTTTATCTTCCGCCGTTTGGCGGATCATGCAGGTATTGATGACAATCTCACTGGCTGACTTTGAGTTTTTGACTTCCTGGTAGCCGCGCGCAAGATAGAAACTAGCGATACGCTGACTATCTGCCATGTTTTGCTGACAGCCAAAAGTCCTGATGAAAAACGTTTGAGTTTTCATTTGTAACTTCAGATTTTATCACAAAATATAATCAGCCAAAGATTTTGGGGATGAAAATTGTTAGACCGATGACAATTGCGGCGATGGAGAGAATAAGGACTCCACCGGCTGCGCAGTGTTTGGCAAGCCTGGCGCCTGGATGATGTTCGGGGTGAAGGACATCGCAAGCTTCTTCGATGGCGGTATTGATAGACTCCGCGGATATGACGCTTGCGGAGATTATGATGATTATCAACCACTCAAAAGTGCTGATTTTGTAGGCAAAACCCAAAACCGTTACCGCGATAAGGGATAGGATGTGAATTTTAAAATGGCTACCTTTTTTAAAGCTATAGGCGATGCCATGAAAAGCATGGCTAAAGCTTCTGGCTTGATGTTTGAAAAACCCGTCTCTTTTATCCATAGAATTATCTTATCATGCTTTACGTTTAGCTCGAGGCGGATGTGTAATGTGTAAGAGAGAACCGCCAAAATTTAAAACTCAAGAATAAAAATGTAAAACTAATCGAAACGGCAATTATTAGACTTGTTTGAGAAAGTAAACCCATTAACGCCTTGGCCGGGTAAGTCATCATGATTCCTACGGGGATGACAAAAGTAATAATCCAACTAATCGGCTCCCTATAGATATCGACGGGAAATCTGCCCATACTGGTTAGGTCACGATAAAGCATAATGGTGTTGTCAACTTCCGTTGTCAGAATTCCGATAGCAAGAACCGCGATGTGAAACGACAAGGCAATAATCTCTGAACAAATTATTAAAAGAAGATAAAGAATGATACCCGAAGGGGTTATATACTCAAGTTTGATAATAGAAATAAAGATAAGGACAACTGACAGCAGAACCATCGGCAAATCCAGAATATCGCTTCCTCCGAACAGAGATTTGGCAAGAGGAGACCAGGGTTTGGTCAGAATGTAGTCAAAATCACCGGAAACCACGTAAGCGCGGAATCGGTAAACTTCTCTCAAGAAAAATTGGGTTACGTTGTCGATTAAGTTAAAGGTTGCAAAAAATAAAACTACCTGCCACAGGGAATATCCGGCAATTGCCTTCGTTTTAACAGCAATCAGAAGGATAAAACCAAGGAATAAAAGAAATCTTAACAATTTGCCAAAAAGGAAAAGAGATGTGCCAAGTCGTGATGAAAAGGCAATCTGACTGGCTTTAATCGTTAATAGCAACCAAATTTTTAAATACCTTTTGACAATCATATTTTATCTTCCTTGGGCTGCATAGAATCTTAGGCCAAATCTCCAAACAAGTTTGGTAAAAAGGTAGAAGAGAATCGTCCAGGCGAGAGCTATTGTCAGACCCCCTAGAATCTGAGGATAGCTTAGCTGGCCAAGATAAACTTTAACAGGAAAATAGATAAGATAAGTGAAAGGGGAAAATTGCAAAAATTTCATTACCCCGCTCGGAAGAATATCCAAGGGAAAAATTTCTCCGGCGATGAAGCCAACTAGAATAAAGAGTATAAACCTAGGCGCCCACGTTTCTGGCGTCCAAAAGCCCAAAAACCCCAAAATCGTACTTATAAAAAAGTAGATGATGACTGCTAATATTATCGATAAAATGGCAAGGGCAAAAAATGTTATTTGAGTCTGGATAAAAACTGACGGCTCAAGGATTAAAAAAACTAATGTAATTTCCACCACTGAAAACATGATATTCATTGCCTTATCTCCCAGGTCGCGGGAAAACCAATAAAGAAAAAAGTTGACCGGTTTTATTAAGGTATTTGAGACATCGCCGCTATTAATAGCTTCTCCAATATCAGCAGTCCTTGTTGAGAAGACTATTGCCCCAACAAACCAAGCACCAAGAATGTAGGTAAGAATGAGTTTTTGGTCGTAAGGCCCAAAATTGGTATTTGGGGGCAAAACAGCTAACCATAAAAAGTAAATGGTTAAAAACTGGACGACAACGCGGATCCGCCACATGACAAAGTTGAGGCGGTAAGTTAGGGTCTCGGACCAAGTGTTTTTAATAATGAGCCAATACTTTTTCACTTTTTATTTTGAAAAACATGGCGGATAACATCTTCAATATCCGCTTCTTGAACGTTGATGTCGTCAACGGGAAGGTTTTTGAGAATTTCGGTGACTACTTTGTTCGTCTCGCGGCTTTCAACACTTAGGACAGCTTGGGGGTAATTATAGCTTTTAATAATCCCTAACTTTTTGAGTTTTTGGACATCGACTTCTTTTTTTAAAATGAGGCTTATCAGTTTATATGGCGCATATTTTTTTACCAGTGTTTCCAGCAGACCGTCGAAAATGATTTTGCCGCCGTCGATGATAATAACTCTTCTGGCAAGAGCTTCTACGTCGCGCATATAATGGCTCGTGAGAATAATTGTTGACTGATATTTTTGGTTATAAGTTTTTATAAATTCACGCAGGTTTTTTTGGATGACAACATCAAGACCAATTGTCGGTTCGTCTAAAAATAATACCTTCGGGCGATGCACTAGCGCCGCTACTAGTTCGCACTTCATGCGCTGGCCTAGAGAAAGTTTTTTGACAGGGGTCAGGAGAATATTGCCAATTTCCAAAAGGCTTGAAAGCTCCTTTATCGTTTCTTGGAAATTTGCGCCATCAATGTCGTAGATTTCTTTGTTTAAAAGAAAAGTTTCCATTGGCGGCAGATCCCACCAGAGCTGATTTTTCTGTCCCATGACAAAGGCAATACTTTTTAGAAATTGTGTTTTTCTTTCCCACGGCTTATGGTTTAAAACTGAAACTTCGCCGCTGGTAGGGTACAGGAGTCCGGAAAGACATTTTAGAGTAGTAGTTTTGCCGGCGCCATTGGGTCCGATAAAACCGACCAGTTCGCCTTCTTCCACGTTAAAAGAAATGTCGTTAACTGCCAAAACATCACGATACTTACGACGGACTAATGATTTTATAGATCCAAGAACGCCGGGACTTTTTTCGGCAACCCTGTAGGTCTTGATGAGATTCTTGACAGTAATTGCGTTCACTTTCAACATTCTATCATAGGAAATTGATTGACTTTTGGGGGATTTTGGCGTATATATGAGGCTAGAAAGAGGGAGAATGCCAGATCGAAGAGAAGAAAACTCGCCAGGGGGTGAGGCTAGAACAGAGCCTAGTTCTGATAACCACGTCCGTGGTTTATATGAATCTTGGCGCGACCAGGTTTATGGCGTTGGCAAAACTACAGGCGGGGAAGAGATAGTCGAAGGTGAAATTTTTCCGCCCAAATCAGTCATGAATCCTGAACCAAATGAGCAAGGACCAGTAGTTACTTTTAAAAGAACACCTGGCATAAAACTCGGCCCTCATAGTTCTGCTTTAGGTAGGTCAATTTTTGAAACGCGTCAAGCTAGACGAAAGAAACCCGCTTAAAATACTTCCTTAATTATATATAGTTAATTATTTTATAAGACGGCGCAGAGTCTTGCCTGCGGTGAAACCGGCGAGCCGGTGGCTGGGGATTTTGATTGAGGAGCCGGTCTGGGGGTTTCTGCCTACGCGAGTATTTCTGGTCCTGACTTTAAAAGTTCCAAAACCGGTGATTACAACTTTATCGCCTTTGGCCAGCGATTCCCTAATTTGAGCAAAAACCGTATTAATTGCCTCGAAAGAAGTTTTTTTGGTGAGGCCGACTTTTTTAGCGACTCTTTCGACTAGTTCGTTTTTGGTCATTTAAATACGAATTAATCCGAATTGTTTGTCCGAATTTATCCGAATAGGTAAAGACAATTATAACTTAAAAAAAATCTTTGTCAAAATTAATTCGGATCTATTTGGAATAACAATTCGGGAAAATTCGGGATCTACTTAGCGATATCAACTGCCCGGGTTTCGCGAATAACGGTGACTGTAATCTGGCCAGGGTAAGTAAGTTCATGCTCCAGCCTCTCGCGAATATCATGGGCCAGGTTTACGATACCATCATCATCTACGATATCGGGTTTAACGATGACTCTTATCTCACGGCCGGCTTGAATTGCATAAGCTTTATCGACACCAGGGAAAGATGCGGCGATTTTTTCGATATCAGTTAGTCTTTTGATGTAATCTTCAACCGCTTCATGGCGGGCTCCAGGCCGGGCTCCGGAAATAGCATCTCCTAGGTGTACGACAATCGATTCGATACTTGTGAATGGTTCGTCCTCATGATGCTGGGCGATACAACTGACGACCGCTTGAGGAAACCCCCACTTTTTGGCAAGCTCTACCCCAAGCTGAACATGGGTTCCCTCTTTTTCCATTTCGGTTTTACCGATATCGTGGAAGAGACCGCCGGTTGCGCAAATTACTGGGTCCGCACCAACTTCTTCGGCGATTTTTTTAGCAATTTTGCCGGTTTCAAGAGCCGCAATTAATTGATTCTGGCCGTAGGAGTATCGAAACTTCAGACGGCCAAGCCGGTCAAGGGCTTCTTGCGGAAGATTATAAAGGCCAAGTTCATGGGCCGCTTTGGCACCCGCCTCTGACATATCTTTTTGGACAAGCTCTTTTGCCCTTTGGACTAACTGTTCAATTCTAGTCGGCTGAATTCTGGCATCTTTAACAAGCCACTCGAGAGCGATCCTGGCAATTTCCCTGCGAACCGGATCGAAAGATGAGAGCCGGACTTCTCCGGCAACATCACTATCAAGCTCTACATCGACACCGGTTAACAACTCGAATGCCCTGATATTCCTGCCTTCTTTGCCAATAATTCTGCCTTTAATATCATCCGATTCAAGTTTTACGGTAGAAACCGTATATTCAGCAACCCAATCGGTTGCGCCGGCAATCATGGAATTGACGAGGATTTCGCGGCCTTTCTCCTGCGCAGCGGCTTTAATTTCTTCCTCGATCTCTTTAATTCTTTTAGCTTTTTCACTAGCCAGGTCGCCATCTAAATTTTCAATGATTAATTTTTTGGCTTCTTCGGAAGTTAAGGAGGTAACTCTCTCAAGCTTTTTGACAAGGTCTTGGCGAACTTTGATTAGTTCCTGTTCTTGCTTTTTGTAAGACAGGATTGTGGTTGCTAATTCTTTCTCGAGTCTGGCGATTTGAGAGGCTTTTTGGTCCAGAGAATCTTCTTTTTGGGCAATCCTTTTTTCAATTTCCAGGGATTCTTCGCGGATAAGGCGGGCTTCTTCCTCGGCGGTTTTTTTAATCCGAAATGCTTCATCGCGGGCATCTTGGACGATTTCTCGCGCATTGGCGCTATCAGGAGAGTCGCTGCCAGTACCAACAGACACTACTACCCTATTTTGGTCTTTTGACCTTCTGTGTCTTGCATCAAACATAGTGTTGGCCTGAAGTGGAACAGAAAAAAGAGCCGCCTAGCGAATAGGGGCTTTTTTGCAGAAAGTTATCAGTAAATATTTCATTTTGATATTGATATTTACCCTTCTTACTGTTCTTTTCAGGTCTTTCAATTTTAACGCTTTTTTGTAAAAAAGGCAAATGTTTCTTTGATCGTATCGTAGCTGAAACCGCGTGCGGCAAGATATTGATAGAACTTTTTTTTGAATTCCAAATCCGGGAGACTGTGCCACCTGGCGATTCTTTTTTCGATTGCCTTTTTGGCCAGATCCGATTCTTTGTATGGACGATCAAAAACTGAGTCAATGATATCTTGGCTAATGCCCTTCTTCTTCAGCTCTAATTTAATGAGGGAAAGCCCTTTGGGGCGGGACCTTAATCTTGACGCTAAAAACCATCGGGCAAACTGGAGATCGTCCAAATATTGATATTTTTTTAGTTTAGCGATAACTATGCTTACGAGTGGACTCTGGGAAGCAAGAGTAAATTTAATATTTTCTCGGGATGATATTTTCTTTATTAAGTAATCTCTGACCTCTTTTTCGCTTCTTGATCTAAAGGATAAAAAGTTGGTGGCAAGATCCAGAAGTTTTGTGCCTTGCTCCTTTTGAATAATTTTTGCAACCTCTTCAGCTTTTATAATTTTGCCAACCTTAAGGCCTTCTTCTAAAAGTACAAGGTCACTCGCGCCAAAGGCGAATTTTCCGTCCAGGAAAATGTTGAATCTTTTTTCTTTGCGTTTTTGGGGTTCAATGGCAGTAACAGTGGGCACTTTAAACGCTAGCTGCTTCTAAGATTTCTTCCTCGCCTTCATCGTCGGCAGCTGCTTTAGGGGGTTTGGCGCTGACGCCTTTTTTGGCTTTTGTCCAGATTTCTTTTTCCATGGCGGCCGCCTCTTTTTTGTGTTCGGCAAAATAGGCTTTAGCACTTTCCCTCCCTTGGCCAATTAATTTTGTGCCCCAGCGGAAAAAGGCCCCGGATTTGGCGATAATACCGAGCTCAACGCCAACATCCAGAAGCCCGCCTTCTTTAGAAATTCCTTCTTCGTTGGCAATGTCGAATTCCGCAATCCGAAATGGCGGAGCGACTTTATTTTTGACTACTTTAACCCGGTGGCGGCTTCCGATAACTTTGTCACCTTCTTTAATGTTGTCAATCTTTCTAATGTCGAGCCTTACCGAAGAATAGAATTTGAGGGCGCGCCCGCCCGGAGTAACTTCCGGATTACCAAACATGACGCCGATTTTTTCCCTTAGCTGGTTGGTAAAAATGGCGACAGTTTTGGATTTAGAAATAGCACCGGTAAGTTTTCTTAAGGCTTGAGACATAAGGCGCGCTTGGACTCCCATCATTGAATCGCCCATTTCACCCTCAATTTCCGCCCGCGGGACAAGGGCAGCGACAGAATCGATGACGATGACATCAATGGCGCCGGAACGAATTAAAGTTTCGGTAATTTCCAATGCTTGTTCGCCAGTATCCGGTTGCGAAATTAAAAGGTCTTCCAAATTAACGCCAACTTTTTGGGCCCAAACCGGATCCAGGGCATGCTCGGCATCAATTAAGGCCGCACTGCCGCCACTTTTTTGAGCTTCGGCAATAATCGAAAGAGAAAGAGAGGTTTTGCCGGAAGCTTCCGGTCCAAAGATTTCGATAATTCTGCCTCGGGGAAGACCGCCAACGCCAAGGGCCAGATCAACCGGAACAATACCAGTAGACAAAACGTCGACATCAAACTTGCCAATAGACTCACCCATCTTCATAATGGAACCCTTACCGTAAGCTTTTTCGATTTGGGAAATGGCGGTTAAAATTGCTTGCTTTTTTGCGTCAGCGCTCATTCAAAGTTAGGAAGAAGATTTATCTGTGCTATTTTTACTACAGCCGACATTAAAAAACAATACATCAGTTCCTACTTTAATGATTCAATTCATTAAAGTGTATTAGAAGGGTTCTCTACTTTCTCCTTTGGGGAATCCTTTACTAAGAGTTTTGGCAAAAGTCTTTTCCGGATTGATTGCTTCAAGTACTGACTCAATGTTTAAAATAACCTTTTCTATTTTTTCTTTTCTTAGCAGTTTTTCGACCGTTTTTCTATAACCACTTCCAGAGTATTTCAACCACATAGAAACGGAGCTTATCGTAGCAGAACTTACTTGGAGATAAGCTTTTATTGCCTCATAGTCGTGGTTTCTAATTAACATTACAGCAATGGCCAATCTTTTTGAGAGCATAATTTTTTCTGTTGGAGTCAGTAGATCATTGAAAAATTCCTCAGTTTGAATCGGATCCGAGAGAGAGGTAATAGTCTGCCAAAACAGTTTGTAAAGTCTTGTTTGTGTTTCTTTACCTAGAGGCAGTTTAGATACTTGTGCCATACACTTTAATGATTCAATTCATTAAAGTGTATTACAATTAAGTTTAATGCTCAAGATACGATTTATTCAGTGACGGGGCCGTGATTAATCAACGGTTTGGTATAATATTTTCTCGCGGGGAGTAGTATAGTGGCAACACACTGCGCTGGG
>JACPKK010000005.1 GCA_016187105.1 Candidatus Curtissbacteria bacterium
CTGATTCTCCTGCTCCTTGGTGATTATGAGTGTAATCTTGATCAATTATGACAGATATCATACGTTCTGGCCAGGGCGGGGGAGCTTCCTCTATAGAAATTACTCTTCCAAGCCACCACCCCTCCCGCAGGTCAATGATGACTTTGTCGTCTACGTCGAGTTTTTGGGTTCGTGATGGTCTTTCTTCTGATGACATTTTGCCACGTTTATTATAACAGCACTGGCAATGTTATACTTGAGATATGATTCGTGAGCAAATTAGGAAAGACGTTTTGGAGGCTATTAGGCAATTGGGCTACTGGGATGTTGGGAAAATAGCACCCAAAAACCTAACAACCCAAAAACCTAACAACCTAATTGGGGTGACAAGGACGCAGGACCCAAAATTTGGGGATTATGCGACGAATGCGGCCCTGAAAATTCGGTCATCGGTTTTCAGTTCTCGGTTGTCAGACACAGGTCAGCCGGTTAGTCGGTTAACCCATTCGATAAACTCAGGGCAAGCCGGTAAACGGAAAACTGGAAAACTACAATCCGAGAACAGAAAACCGAAAACTGGTAACAAGCAATCAGCTACAGAGATTGCTAACATTTTAGCTGATAGTTTAAAAGGTTTGCCTTACATAAAAAAACTAGAGGTCGCCGGGCCGGGCTTTTTGAATTTTTTCATTAAAGAGGAAATTTGGCAGGAAGAGGTAGAAAAAATACTCGGAAGTACAAAAGGACAAAAGGGCAAAAGGACAAAAGGGCAAAAGGTTATTGTGGAATTTACCGACCCGAATCCGTTTAAGGAATTTCATATCGGACATTTATATAGCAATATTGTGGGTGAATCCATTTGCCGTTTGCTTGAGGAAACCGGAGCGCAGGTTAAGCGCGCCAATTATCAAGGTGATGTAGGCATGCACGTTGCCAAAACTATTTGGGCGATACCAAAATTATTGAATCAAGAAAATGAGACGTTCGCGGAACAGGAGAAAAAAGATTTGTCTGCACGGGTTTTCTTTTTGGGTCAGGCATATTCTTTGGGGGCTAAAGAATTTGAGGCTAGCGATGTCATTAAGAAAGAAATAGCAGAGCTTAACAAAAAGATTTTCGCTAAAGACCCCTCTATTTTTGAATTTTACGAAAAGGGGCGTAAGTGGAGCCTCGATTATTTTGAAGAGATTTACAAGCGGTTGGGAACGAAGTTTGATTATTACTATTTTGAATCCGAAGTCGGCGAAGTTGGAGTAAGAATCGTACGAGAATTTCTTAAAAAAGGAATTTTTGTTGAATCCGAAGGGGCGATTATTTTCCCCGGCGAAAAAGAGGGTTTGCATAACCGGGTGTTCATCAACTCCTTGGGGCTGCCGACTTATGAAGCTAAAGAGCTGGGGCTTGCGCCGACAAAATATGAGCAATTCAAATATGACCAGTCGATTATTGTTACAGGTAATGAGATAAATGAATACTTCAAAGTGCTTTTGGCAGCTCTTCTAAAAATCCGGCCGGACTTGGCACAAAAGACCAAGCACATTGGTCATGGCATGGTGCGTATGCCCGGGGGGAAGATATCTTCCCGATTAGGCAACGTGATTTTGGGCGAATGGCTGTTGGATGAAGCGAAAAGGAGAGTTCGTGAGGCTTTTAGCGGGGTTTCTGATGCACTTTCCGAGCAGATTGGGACTGGAGCGGTTAAGTACGCGCTTTTGAAGGGGAGCATTGGACAAGATGTGGCGTTTTCTTTTGAGGAATCAATCTCCTTAAACGGCAATTCCGGGCCGTATTTGCAGTATACGTACGCAAGGTGCAGGTCGGTACTGGCAAAAGTTGAGAGTGGAAAATTGAAAGTTGAAAGTTTAGATTTATCAAAATTGTCCGGCGAAGAAGACTTGCTTTTGAGAGCGCTGGGGCATTTTGAGGAAGCGGTCGTAGATGCCGCAAACGGTTTCGCGCCAAATTTGGCTGCCAATTTTTTGTATGAGGTTGCGCAGAAGTACAATACACTTTATAACAACTTGCCGATTTTGAAAGCCGGAGAGGGTGAGCGCTCAAGGCGTTTGTTTTTAACGGAAGCGACGGCCGGCATTTTGAAAAAAGGGCTTTACCTTTTGGGTATCGAGGCTCCACAAAAGATGTAACGGCCTCGGGATAAGTTACTTAAGTCACTTAAGCAACTTAAGATACTTAAAAATAAACATGAACAAAGTTAAGTTTCTGCTCACCTACCGCTATGCAGAGATAATTCACGACTTAACGGTTGTTTTTACTAAGGCTTACCTTTTAGGTAACTTAAGTAATTTAAAAAACTTAAGTAACTTAAGGGGCAGAGCCGATTATCGCCAGGCGGATCAGATGAACCAAGCCGCAAGGTCTGGTAAGCAAAACATTGTCGAAGGGGTTGGCCAAGCCCAAACATCCAAATCTGGCGAGATTAAGCTTTTAGGAGTTTCCAAAGCTTCGTTTGAAGAGTTACTTTCCGACTACGAGGATTTTCTAAGGCAGAACGGTTTGGAAATTTACGCCAAGGACGATTCTAGAGTTACGGTTTTTCGCAAAACGGCTTACCGCCTAAGTGACTTAAGTAACTTAGGCGACTTAGGTCACTTAAAAGAAAAGCCCAAGCTTATCGGTAATCCCCAAGACGATGCGAATTTTCTTTTGACGCTCTGCCACTTGGAAACTTTTCTTTTAGACAAACAAATTAAAGCTGCGATGGATAAGTTTGCGAAAGAGGGTGGAATTAGAGAGAAGCTTTTTACTTCCAGGAAAATGGTGAGAGGTTTTTGACAAAACTTGTCTTGCTTCTTCTTGCAGTCTTTTTAGTTTTAATTCTTCTTAATTTAAGTAACCTGAAGCACTTAAGTGATATAGGTCAAAAGCCGGAGCAAAGAGTTCCGCGGCAGGTTTTGAGGGTTGCCCTTGTTGCCGATTCGCATAACGACAATGGGCTTTTGGAAAAGGCACTGGGGCAAATTCAAGGCCTGGGGGTTAATTTTGTGATTGGGCTGGGGGATTATACGGATACGGGGACAATGGAGGAGCTTTTGGCCGCCAAGGAGGTTTTTGATAAGTCGAAGATGCCCTATTATCTGGCGGCCGGCGACCATGATTTGTGGGACAGCCGAAACCGCGGGGAGGAGGCGCTTGGCAATTTCCGCCAAGTTTTTGGAGAGGCGAGCCGCGTTTTGGAACAAGAGGGGATACAATTTGTTATATTAGATAATAGTGATATATATAAAGGTATTAGTCCAAATGGATGGAAAATGCTGGAAGAAACACTAGATAAAAAAAGTATCACGGGTGGTCAGGGTACCACAAGTACCACGAGCTCTAAATTAACTCGTGATACCCGTGATACTCTTGATTCTCGTGGTACTCTTACCTTTGTCTTTGCCCACAAGACGCCGTTTCATCCGGACAGCGCGCATGTGATGGGAGAGGATAGCGCGGAAGTGGCACAGCAGGCAAGCAGGCTACTGGCAATACTTGAGGGACAAAGGGACAGAGATACAGAGGATATAGAGAATGCGGAGGGGGGAGCGGCCGAAGGCCTTGGGCGAAGTCGAAGGGCTGATGGGTTTTTCTCGGGCGACCTGCATTTTTTTGCCAAGTACCGCAGTCCGGCCGGTTCTGTTAGAATAACGACCATCGGCGCTATTGATGCCGACCGTAATTTCCAGGGCCCCCGGTTTGGGGTTTTGACGATTTTTGATGACTGGAGTTGGGAAGTAGAAGACATCGAGATTAGGTGAAGGTTCGGTCTTGCGTTTTTAAAAAACGCTCGGCGATAGGATAATTTTGTGAGGATTTTGCCCGCCTCGCTCAAGTCTCCGCCAGCAGTAAAGTTAAGTTTAATCAGAAAGAGGTTGTTGTGTGCTGGCTACGCCATGTTTTTAAAAGCTACAAGACCTCACCTTTTAAAGATGGGAAACAATAAAAATAAAGAGTTTGAAAAAATAACACTTGACAACGGCCTGCGGGTGATTCTGGCGCCGATGGGAGGGTTTAAAAGCGCGTCGGCGATTGTTTTATGCGGCGCCGGAAGCCGCTATGAAACCAAAAAAACCATCGGGCTTTCGCATTTTTTGGAGCATATGTTTTTCAAAGGAACGAAAAAGCGGCCGACGGCGATGAAAGTGGCAGCGGAAATCGACGCCATGGGCGGGGTCAACAACGCCTTTACCTCCAAAGAATACACGGGTTACTTCATTAAAGCGGCCAGCATCCACATCGAGCATATTCTGGAAATTCTTGCAGACATGCTCCACAACAGCCTTTTTAAGGCCCAGGAATTTGAGCGGGAAAGGAATGTTATTTTGCAGGAGCTTCATATGCGCCATGACGACCCGAAGATTCGGGTTTTGGATTTAATCGAGGAAGTGGTTTTGGGCAGAAATCAGCCTTTGGGTTGGGATACGGGCGGGTATCCCCAGATTATCCAAAAACAAACGCGGGAGCAGATGGTTAATTATGTGGGCGAAAGGTACTTTCCCAACAACATAATTCTGGCTGTGGCCGGTTCATATGAGCGCGGTGCAGTCCTTGGCGCAATCCAAAAATACTTCGGCTTAAGCAAGCCGCGTAAAGTTGCTAACTTTTTGCCGTATATTGACAAGCAGAAAAAGTTCCAGATTGGAATTGAGAGGCGCAAGATCCGGCAGGCGGCTGTGGCGGTGGCTTTTAAAGGAGTTTCCAGATTTGACGACGATAAATATGCGCTGGATGTTCTGGCGACGGTTTTGGGCGGGGGCATGTCGTCGCGCATGTTTGATGAGGTGCGCGAAAAGCGCGGCCTGGCTTACTATATCAAAACCGGCTGTGAGTATTACCATGACACGGGGGTTCTAGTGACTTTTGGGGGGATCGATCCGCCTAAGGTGGAGGAGGCGCTTAAAGTGATAGCCGGGGAGTACGCGCGGATCCGCGATGAGAAGGTGGGCGAAAAAGAGCTTAGTAAAGCCAAAGAGAGTATTAAAGGGCAACTGGCTTTGGCGTTTGAGGATTCCCTGAACGTGGCCCAGTTTTACGGATTTGGGGAACTTCTGGAGAATAAAATCGAGACTTTTAATGAGGAGATTAGCCACATTGACGCTGTCGGCGCGCAAGACATAAAGCGGGCGGCGGGGCGCCTGATTCGCCGCGACAAGATGAGCCTGGCACTTGTTGGGCCGTTTGGCGACGGCGCGCGGTTTGGGAAGATAGTCGAGGTTTGATGTATATGGAAAAGACACTAGTTTTAATAAAACCGGACGGAGTCCGAAGGGGCTTAACTTCCGAAATTATCAGAAGATATGAGGCGGCAGGGCTCTCGGTGGTTAAAAGGAAAGATTTAGTGGCGCCTCTTTCTATCGTTGAAAAACACTACCCAATGGATCCCCAATATCTTCGTTTAATTGGTGAGAAAACCATTGCGGCCGGCCAAAAGGTCAAAAGCGCGGAAGATCAAGGCAGAAAAGTGGTAACTTGGCTTCGGAAGTTTATCGCCTCGGGCCCAATTGCGGCTTTGGTTTTGGAAGGGGAAGACGCAGTGGCCCGAGCCCGTGAGGTGACTGGTTTTACCGATCCGTCAACTGCCCAAAAAGGTACCGCCAGTGGAGATTTGGGCACAGACAGTATCTTGGCGGCCAACCAAGAAGAAAGACCAGTTTATAACCTCATTCATGCCTCCGGTTCAAAAGAGGAAGCCGAAAAAGAAATCAGGCTTTGGTTTGGACCTTAACGGCGAGGACGAGGTTAAATAATTCAATCGTTAGACTGCTGCTTTGCCAAATTGTTCTTCTTGACTGTTAACTATCACCTCTAACATACTGAAGTAGTGAGCCGACTTCACCATCACTTTTTGCCGCATCACCACCCTTCGTCAGGTTCGGGGCAAGTTCACCATCGGGCGCATGCAATTTCCCCAGCGGCGCTTTTTGTTTACCTGCAAATCCTGGTAGTGGCGGGGGCGGGGATTTATCTGGTGCGCCTGATTTCGCCGGCAATTTTAGGAACGGCGACATTTAGCGCGCGGGAGATTGTTGAGCTGACAAATAAAAAGAGACTGGAGAATAATCTGCCGCCCTTAGCCCAAAACCCGCTCCTTTTTCAGGCGGCCCAGGCTAAAGCGGCCAACATGTTTGCGGAAGACTACTGGGCGCACTTTGCGCCAAGCGGCAAATCTCCCTGGTTTTTTATAAGCGCTAGCGGCTATAAATACCTTTACGCGGGCGAAAACCTGGCGCGTGATTTTACAAATGCCGACGCTATCGTTGACGCGTGGATGGGTTCATCTACTCACAGGTCAAATATGCTTGACAAAAACTTCAAAGAGATCGGGGTGGCGGTAGCGGACGGCAAGCTGACCGGACGCGAAGGGATATTGGTGGTGCAGATGTTCGGGGCGAGTAATCAACCCTCCGTCGCCAAGGCTTTGGAGGGCGAGCAATTGACAACTGACAAAGGACAGTTGGCGGGGGAAAGTCAGCAAATTGCTCTGGCCCCCTCTGCGACGGCGACGGTTTTGGCCAGCCGCCAATTTGCAATTTCCAAGGGGATAACGCTAGTTCTAGTCGGTTTTATATTTGCGCTATTTGTGCTGGAGACTATTGTTTTGGTAAGACGCGCCCGTCAGCACCTGGGCGGCGGGGTGCTGGCCCACGTTGCCATTTTGGGATTTTTGCTTTTGGCGGTTTGGTATAGTGTTTCGGGGGCGATAGTATGAAGCATCGAGACAAACTTACACATGCGGTTCTACTAATCGGTTTTACGGTGGGGATTGGGGCGTTTTTTAGGGCGCGTGATAGTCAGGAGCAATTTCTGGTGGTTTTAGCCTTGACCCTTTTTTATCTTGTTTGGGGATTTACGCACCACCACTTGAGAGGGGATATAACTGTAAGGCTTCTTTTAGAGTATCTGGCAATTGCCGCTATTGCCTCGGTTGTTAACGTTCTCATCTTTGGAAGATAAGACTTATAGGTTGTATAGGCTAGGGATTGATGACGCAGTAGTTTCGGCCGGTAGGCGCCCAGCCGCTGCACGAGGAGGGAAGTTGAGTCAGGTCCGGATCGAGCGTGTTTTCCAAAGCTGCCCACAGATTGTAAGTATTGGGACTGGGGTTATTGAAATAGTAGCCGCTGGTGCTTTGGTATTTGGGGTCTTTGGGAAGCTGCTGCATGTAAAGAACGGGAGAGCCTCCTTGGGGAGTGCAGGAAAATTGGGAGCCCCAGGTTTTGGTCGAATCGTCGCCGGTGATGTTGCAGAGAATATTGCCGTTTTGAGAGCCGGGATATTTGCCGTTGGTTTGATAGTAGAGTTCAAGCGCCTGCTGGGCCGCTTTAAGGTCGACTTTGCGGCGGGAGTCGCGGCCTTTTAATTGGGCATTTTGCCAGGAAACGGTGCCGGCGCCGACAAGGATGGCGATTATGGTGATGACAATGAGAAGTTCAATCAAAGTGAAGCCATGCTTCACTTTGAGGTGAATGGTGAATGGTGAATGGTGAATGGATTTTCTATTTCTATTTACTATTTTCCATTTACTATTCACTTTAAGGAAGGGCATTAGTTTAAGTATCATGTATTTAGTATTTAGTATCAAGTATTTAGTATAATTGCAGAGGTCATTTCGGGGATTAGCTCAGTTGGAAGAGCGCGTCGTTCGGGACGGCGAGGCCCGCGGTTCGAGTCCGCGATCCCCGACAAACTGGGTTCACAATAGTGCACCGTAGGACACTATTCTACGCGACAGCGTACTTCCCAGCACCCCGACTTCGTCGAAATATACAGTGCCATGCGACGCGAGCAATGCTCGCGTCTAATCAGCGATTGAGCATTTGACAAAAAATCGGCTGGGTTCTAAGCTTGAGGTGTTATCTAGATGGAGAAAAAAGCGGCGCGAAACCATTCTTTTTCCGATTTTATCAGCGACCCCCTTGTGGCGATGGCCATTCTGGTGATTGCCCTGGTTTTATTGCTGTTGGCAGTTATGGAATTTGTCCAGGTGGTGGTGTAGATGGCTTTTAGCGATTCAAAAATTAATTATCTGGTGCAGGCCGGAATCGCGGTTTTTACAATCGCGTTTTTGTGGCTTGCTTTTGTTTACTACCCAAAGGTTAGCGGGGATTACCAAAGCGGCAAAATTATCCCTAGGCCCACGGTTTTTAAGCCGGTAGTGGCCAAGGGCGCCACTTTGCCTATCGAAACGGAAAGCTACAAAATCGTTTGGGAGGAAGGGTCGGGTACTTATTACGCTTTCATAAACGGCAAAAACCTGGAGGAGTTTGTTTTTGCGCGGGACAACGCCAAATTGGCCCTGAAAAACGCGCTTTCGGCGGAAAAACTGTGCCCGTTTAGCATCATCTACGTTTCGACAGAGCGGCTCTCCGTTCCCCAGAAATACCTCGATAATTCAGACTGCTAAGAGTTCATAGTATAATTACTTGAAGCGCCCTAGTAGCTCAATTGGATTGAGCAGTCCCGTCCTAAGGGAAAGATTGGGGGTTCGAGTCCCTCCTAGGGCACCAAGTGAGGGGTGGCAGCAGAGGAAGGGCTCACGACAGCGCGCAGTTCGGACTGATCAACTTGATCACGATTCGAGTCACTACCAGAACGAGCACTGACGGGAGGGAAACTGCTGACAGGACCCCGAGCATTCGTATGTCCTACCATGTCAACAAAAAAATCCTGGCAATCCGTACCGTCGGCAATGTCCTGATTTTGATTGCCGCAGTCAGCCTTCTTTACACCTTCTGGCCTTTGATTTCCGTCTCCAGCCGCCATTTTGTGGAAAAGGTGCAAGGCAAAAAATACCAGGCGGCCCAAAGCGGCCAAACGTTCGGCGGTCTTCTTGGCAATAATGACCAAAATATCAAAGTTCTCGTCCCCAAAGACCCCAACTTTTCCATAATTGTCGAAAAAATCGGTGCCGACGCTCCGGTGATACCTAATGTCGACCCGGCCAGTAAAGACGTTTACCAGGCGGCTCTCAAGCGCGGCGTTGCCCATGCCCTGGGCACTTCTTTCCCCGGCCAGCCGGGCATAAGCTACCTTTTTGCCCACTCCACCGACACCATTTTCAACGTTCCCCGCTACAACGCCATTTTCTATCTTTTGGGAGATATGAAAGCCGGCGACAAAATCGTCGTCTTTTTCGCCGGCAAGCGCTACGATTATGTGGTCACGGAAACGAAAATCACCGACCCCGAAGACGTAAGCTATCTAACCTTAAAAACGCCCGAGCAGATTTTAGTCCTCCAAACCTGCTACCCGCCCGGTACGCTCTGGAAGCGGCTTCTCGTCATAGCCAAACCGGCAAGCGACGCAATATGAACTATTTCAGGTTGATCGCGTAAAGATTGGGCGGGGTACCTTCCTGCTGGGTGAGAGTGGTTAAGATAATAAGACGGCCCGCGCCGGGGTGGGCAAAAACTCCGCCAGGGGGCGGATCGATCCCGAATTTGCCGGAAAAAACGCCCATTTTATTTAAGCCGTCGGCTTCAATTATGGAAATTAAATCCTTCTGGGCGACAACCAGATGGTTGGAGGTGGGGAACCAGAAAATGTTGACCAGATCGGGCAAAGCGGGCAAAGCATATTCCTTTTTAAGTTTTAGATCATAGACCTTGTGCGTGCCTGTTTTGTCAATGTATAGGACTTTTTCTTCGTCAGGAGAGAGGATAAGGCCGGTAGGCTGATAGTTTAGAGCCAAGAGATTAGAGTTAAGAGTTAAGTTTGGAGTAGATGAAAGTGCGGGATTTGGCTTGGCAGCGGCGGTAGCGTCCTTGACGCTTTGAGGGAAAGTGAGCGCCTGGGTTTGGGCGCGGGCATTTAACTGGTCCTGCCAGTTGGTGAGGGTGGAGGTGAGACTGGCGGTGATGTCGTTTGGTGACTGGTCGGTTTTGTCGCTGTCGATTATGGTGACTGGTCGGTTTTGTCGCTGTCGATTAAGAGATTGGCAGTGGGCTCGCCCTTGGCGTCGGTAAAGGTGGCGATAAGCTGTTTGGAAATCGGGTCCCAGGTAAAGCGGGCAAGGCTAAAGTCAAAGACGGCGGTGTTTTTGGCCAAGAGACGGGCTTCCTGGCGAAAGGCAAACGGCCGGTTATCCATGGGCAAAAGATAGGCCCCGCCGCGCACGCCGGCAGTGCCGTAGACCAGTTTGGAATTATCCGGAGAAAGGGTGGGGCCGGCGGCGCCGGTTGAGGTCAAAGGCGTAATTTGGGGAGCAGTCGGGAAAAGAAGGGCCCTGATTTCGGTGGCCAGATCGGCCTTAATCTCAATTTCTTTTTCCCAGGTTGTGTAGCCGTCTTTTTGGATGCGGATTTTGTAGGTGCCGGGATCTAAAAAGGCGATATTGGTGTCGGTGGCGGAAGTTAGGCGGTCGTTTAAATAAACCTGGGCGCCGGTGGGGACGGAGGAGGCGACGATTAAGCCGGTGCGGGCGATTTTGCCGTTTTTAAAATCGGGCTTAAAACCGCGGGCCCAGAAGATGGCGACGATGCCCGTCAAAAGGATTAGCAAGGCGGCGGCGAGGGTAAAGGCGGTGCGGTTTTTGGAAAGGTTCATGAAAGCAAATTGTTAAATTGTTCAATTGCTAAATTGTTATTAAACAATGAAACCATGGAGCAATGAAACAATGATCCGGCTAATTCTAGCAGAAGATTTGGGAAGTTGGTAGTGAGAGATGTAAATTGGAAATGGTAAATGGTAAATGGTTTAGAAACTAAGATTATCGCGAAATATGATATACAGATCATAGCTTAATATATAGATTGATGTAGTTTTCAGGGAGAGCTTGAGAATTTATACTATTTTGTGACGATCGTTACAAAAAGGTAAAAATGGAAGGTTGTGCTAAACTGCAATTATGAGAAAAGGCTTTGTCCTGCAGTTGGTTTTGGGGATAGCGGCGGTTTTGGTGGTTGGGGTTGTGGCGGCTTGGTACTTTTTAGGACAGAAAAACCTCATTAAAATTAATAATAAGGATCTTAGTGATGATAGGCGAGTAATTGTTAGCGAGATAGATACTTCTAATTGGCCTGTTTATAGCAATGAGGAGTTAGATTTTTCGGTCAATTATCCTGGAAATCTTAAACCGAGCAGTGAATCTGATCAAGACAGGTTGGGTCCCAATACTTCTTCTAGGGTTTATTTCTCGAGTGGAAAGCCTGTCATTTTTTGGTTGAATATATTAGAAAATCAGGAAATACTTTCGCCTATTGATTTTTGGGCTAGTCGCTATGTTTTTTGGGATCATGCGGGGGAAACCCTAGAGATGAGCGATCAGGAAATAATAGCTAAGGCTACACAGTACTTTGATAACGCAAAAATAATGGATGTAGGGGGCAATTATGAGGGATATAGAATGGTTGTGCCGGATGTCTTGACAAGGGTTGAAATTTTTTGGTTTATTGACGACAAAGTCTTTAACTTTGGGTACAGCCCAGACGATAATTCTGGCGGGCTCCCCGGTGTTGAAAGGAACGAAATTGCAGAGAAAATCCTTGCTACTTTTTCAATTATTAATTAGTTTGGTGCTATAATTTTTGCTGATTTATGCAGGAACGAGAGGGGCTTTTGTTTAGAAAACTGCCGAGGCCGGCAAGGTATGGTTTATACTCTGGTCTTACTGCGCTTGGC
>JACPKK010000017.1 GCA_016187105.1 Candidatus Curtissbacteria bacterium
CCCAAACCCAGCCGAGATGGTGGAATGGTAGACACGCAAGACTTAAAATCTTGTGACGACAACGTCGTGAGGGTTCGACTCCCTCTCTCGGCACTCGTCAGAACTAGCGCATTCGGGGTTTAGGGTATATCAGCAGCTCGCCACATTCATGAAACTGAACGTGGCGCTCCTCTGATATTCCCCCTCACTACGTTCGGGGGTATAGCTCAATTGGTAGAGCAATCGCCTCTTAAGCGATCGGTTCAGGGTTCGATCCCCTGTGCCCCCACAAATTGTGTTTGCTTCAGCAAATGCAATTTGTGGGTATAGGGTCGAACCCTCTAGTTCGGTTTTTCGAAGCACTACTGAAACATCGATTTCAGTAGTTGCGTAGAAAAATGCGGAATCGTTAGATTCGCAATCCCCTGTGCCCCCACTTCAATTTTATAAATCCAAGCCCGGATGCGAAACTTTGATCCCGAAGCTGGCAAATCCGTAGTCTAAAAGCTCCTTCATCTCGCCCCTTCTGTCACTGCTTCCCAAAACCACCGCCAAAAGCCTTTTTCCCTCATTTTCCGCATACGTCACCAAGCACATACCCGCTTCCCACGTAAACCCCGGCTTTATTCCCTTTACTCCCGGGTAAGTAGTCAATAAATTAGTGTCGCTGTAAAGATCAAATGCCTTGTGCTCGCCACTCGCCCCAAGTGTCCAGTGGTAAGTCTGGGAAATCTCCCGAAACAGCACCTGGCTCTCCCAGAGATAGCGCGCGATTGTCGCCATATCAAAACTGGTTGAATACTGCTCTTGCCCGTCGAGATCCAGCCCAGAAGCGTTAACGAATTGCGTGTCAGAAAGCCCCAGCTCCCGCGCCCGTTTATTCATCATTTCGACAAACTTCTCCTCGCTTCCAGCTACCCCTTCCGCAACCGCTACCGCCGCATCATTGCCCGAAACCAAAATCAGCCCGTACAAAAGCTCCCTTAAAGTCAGCTTCTCGCCGGGCGATAAATCCATGCTGTTTTCTCCGGCGCGATAAGCGTTTTCCGAAACCGTAAAAATATCCTCTAGCTTACGATTTTCAAGCGCAATCAGCGCCGTCATTATTTTGACGGTCGAGGCAACAGGCAGTCTCTCTTTAGGATTTTTGCCAAAAATTGTTTCGCCGCTGTCAAAATCAACCAGAATTGCCGATTTGGAAGAAAGCTGTAAAGAGGGAAGACCGGGATCCTTTACCCCCAAAGTACGCGCCTCTTTAGGGAACCAGTCATTTGGCCGCGGCGATTTGCTCTCTTGGCCGTGAGCGCGTGGCAAAGGGGAAATAATATTAAAGTCCTCTCCGCGCGCCAGATAAAAAATCCCCAAAGCCAAAAAGGATAATAAAAGAACAGAAACAAATCTGCCCACAATCCAAATATACCATTTACAATTTACTATTTACTATTTACAATTGCCATACCATGCATCTCTACCTGGATAGCGCCGTTCCCGAAGAAGTTGAAAAAATGGCCGCTTTGGGCATAATCGACGGCGTCACCACCAATCCCACGCTCGCAACTAAAGCCGGTGCCACATACAAAGAAGCCGTCCAAAAAATCCTTAGCCTCGTCGAAGACAATGTCAGCCTGGAAGTCCTCTCCACGGATTCGCAATCCATGATAAGAGAAGGTCAGGATTTGGCAAAGCTTAGCGATAAGGTCATTGTCAAATTGCCCACAACCGCCGACGGCCTCAAAGCCCTTCGAGCTTTATCAACAAGCGGCATTCGCACCAACATGACTCTGGTCTTTAGCGCCAATCAGGCGCTTCTGGTTGCTAAACTCGGCGCTTATATCGTCAGCCCGTTTGTGGGCCGCCTTGACGACATCGGCCAGACCGGAATAGACGTGATCGGAGAAATTAGAAGAATCTACGATAACTACAATTTCCAAACAAAAATCCTTTTTGCTTCGGTGCGATCGCCTCTCCATGTTAAACAAGCCGCTCTGCTTGGCGCCGACATTGCCACCTGCCCCTACGATGTTTTGGAAAAACTCGTCAAACATCCCTTGACCGACGTAGGCCTCAAAAAGTTTCTGGATGATTTTGGTGCCAGCGGTCAAGACCCGTTAGTCTAAACTCATAAACCATTTCGTTTTCAATCGCCAATTTGCTAAAATACGAAAACATTGGGAGATCGTCTAATGGTAGGACAACAGCCTTTGGAGCTGTTTATTCAGGTTCGAATCCTGGTCTCCCAGCAAATTTTTGTGACTTTAGTTACTAAAATTTGCTGAGACATAGATTGAAACTCTTAGGTTCGGTTTTTCGAAACACTACTGAAACAATCGATTTCAGTAGTTGTGTAGAAAAATGCGGATCCGCCTACTGGCGGATCGCAAATCCTAAGTGGCATCCTGGTCTCCCAGCTTTCTCTAACCTCAAATAGACCATTTTAGAATTTGGTGTTATATTTAAATAATGCTAAAAACTTCGTGGAACAAAAGCCAAAAGTTGCTAGAAATAGCCAGGAGAAAAGTGAATAAAGCAAGATCCGCAGTTCCTGCCAAATATTTGCGCCGGCCTTGGCCAAGCGGCAACAAGATCAGGAACCACTAATTTCGCCGCTTCTTCTTTCACGCATTACATGGATAACCGAAGGCGCGACAGAGGCGATTATGATTAAGGCGACAATCGGCAGAAGGTACCTGTCGACATCTGGAATAAGGCTCCCCAGAAAGTAGCCCAACACCGGCAAACATACCGCCCATAAAATTGCCCCGATGACATTAAAAAAAAGAAATCTTCTGTAACGCATATCGCCCATTCCGGCCACAATCGGCGCAAACGTCCGCACGATAGGCATAAACCTGGCAATAGTCACCGCTTTGCCGCCGTGCTTTTCGTAAAACTTTTGGGCGCGCACAAGATTCTTTTTATGGAAAAACAGCGAATCCTCCCTTTGGAAAAGCTTTTTGCCCACCTTATGGCCAAAGGTGTAGCCGACACTGTCTCCTAGAACTGCCGCCGTAAAAAGCACCGCGCTCAAGATGTAAATATTAAAAAACCCCTGCGAAGCCAAAAATCCCGCCGTAAAAAGCAGGCTGTCGCCCGGCAAAAAAACGCCGACCAAGAGGCCGGATTCGGCAAAAACAATTGCAAAAACCCCGAGAAGACCAATCGACTCGATGATTTTAACCAAATCAAGGTGAAGTAATGCTTCCATTATCAAAGCTTAACTTTGGTATCAAAAATTATTGGGGACCTGGACTTTATACCTCTCGAAAGGACAATCGTCTTTTTGCGCTCTTCGGAAAGCGCCCTTCTATCTTTCATCTCCTGGAATTTCTCGTCGACTAGCTTTTGGCACTCGCTATCCGGGCAAATTGTCTCTTCGTGGGTAACAGTCGATCCCTTGCCGTTTTCCTTGTCTTTCCACTTACGCGAAAATACCCGTACTTTACCGCATCGGATACAAATTGAATTGGCCTGTCGTTGCATAAGCATTTAATTGCCCCCTGTCTTACCAACTTCTCGATCTATTGTAATTTCTGTCTTGGCTTGACCTGTCCCTATTTTCCTGTGGACGCGCTACGTTAACAACCATCTTGCGGCCGTCGATTTCGTGACCGTTAAATTTCGCAGTTACTGCGTCAGCTTCCTGGTCAGTCGTCATTTCCAAAAATGCAAAACCTTTGCTTTGCCCGGAAAATCTGTCTGTTATTAAGTTGAGACTCGAAATTTTTCCAACTTGCGAAAATAGTTCCTCCAGCTGCGCACTTGTGACGCTATATGGAAGATTTCCAACAAATAATCTTTTTGCCATTATTCTCCTCCTTTCATGATTTTCTTAAATAAGATTTGATTTTGAAGTTTAGGGGAAATGTGAATTTCGAAGTTCAAACTTACAAACCGCTTCAAACTTAAGCTTGGGGCATTGTATCACACCCAAACAGCCCAAGTCAACTATAGGGCCTGCTTATGTTAAGATAAACCCATGAAAAAAATAATCGACCTCAAATTCACAAAAGAGGGTTTCGAAAATTTAAGACAGGAGCTGCAAAATCTTACGGCAAAAAGGCCGCAAGTTTTAACAAGAATGGTCGCCGCCCGCGAACAAGGTGATCTCTCGGAAAACGCCGGCTATCATGCCGCCAAAGAAGAATTGGCCCGCCTCGACTATCGAATTAGGGAACTGAAAATGTTCATAAAACACAGCGAAATTATCAAGTGGAGCCAATCAAAAACAGTTAAGCCCGGCGCAACCGTTGCCGTCGAAACAGAGGGCCAAATCCGCAAGTTTACCATTGTCGGCAACCTGGAAGCAGACCCCCTAAAAAACAAAATCTCGCTGATTTCCCCCTTAGGAGCAGCGCTTCTTGGTAAAAAAGTCGGGCAAATGGCTGCGGTCAAAATCCCTGACGGTCAAATTAACTACAAAATCAAGACAATAAAATAACATCTGCCCCGCCCTAGCAATTGACTTTTCGCCCCAAGCTTGCCTATTCTAATATCAGATGGTCAAAAAAATTGCCCTCATTTTGGCTTTAGCTCTTCTGGCCCTTTTTGCCTCGAGCTTTGTTTTTGCCAGTCAATTTACACCCGCCCAAAAAACCGTTACTCTGGCCAAAGGCTCTGCCGCAACCGGTGACTATTTTCAAACCGGCGGCACGGTCATTCTTTCCGGTGATGTCGCGGGCGATGCCTACCTCGCGGGCGCAAATATTATAGTCGACGGCAATATCGCGGGCGATCTGATTGCCACCGGTGCCAATATTACATTCTCCGGTAAAACCGCCGGCAATGTACGCGTCCTCGGAGGTACTGTCCAAATCACGGGGCAAATCGCCAAAAACGTGACCGTTGCCGGCGGCACGGTCAAAATCGGTGATACGGCAAAAATCGGCGGCAGTTTAGTTTCCGTCTCCGGAAGTCTTAATATCGATTCTCCAATCGGAAGAGGCGCCACTTTATCCGGCGGGGAAGTCACCCTCAAAAGCACAGTCGGCGGGGCCCTCACCACGGGCTCTTCCAAAATAACGCTCGGCCCCTCCTCGGTCATCAATGGTAATCTAACCTACCTGCCTACTACAACTGTCGATGTTCAAAAGGGCGCCCAAATCAAAGGCAGAATCGTCAAAAGCACCCAAGACGTTTCCCAAACTTCAGTCTTCAAAGGGGCACTCGGCCTAAAACTGGCCGGTCTTCTTTCAATGTTTATTATCGCCTTGCTCCTCATTAGGTTTACACCAAACTATCTTGATAAGACAACCGGCATCATTGCCAAAAGGCCGCTTCAGTCGCTTTTCGTTGGGGTCCTGGTTCTTGTAGGCATCCCCATAGTCGCGGCCGTCCTTTTCCTTACCATTGTCGGCATTCCTCTTTCCCTAATCCTTGTTCTTGCGCTCATTATTCTTGCCTACTTATCGCCGATTTTTGTAAGCGCTTACGTAGGCCAAAAACTGGCAACCCTCCTAAAAATTAAAGCCGCCAAAGCTTGGACGGTTTTGCTTGGCTTACTTACTTATGCGCTCGTCTCACAAATTCAATTAATCGGGGGACTCGTAACTCTTTTGGTGCTTTTAGTAGGCGTCGGGGCCCAGCTAACCGAAAGGCTGGCTCTCTATAAAGACTTGCGCGCGAGAAAACTTGTTTAATACGAAAAGACAACTTTGCCCATAATTTCCCCTTTTTTTACAGGCGACCTTGGCACGCTCTCCAGCCGGTTGTCGCCGCCGACATCATATAAATTGCCTCTAACCCTTCTAATTCTTTTTATATAATTTTTGTTTCCCTTACGAAAAACAATGACATCGCGCACTTTATAATTCAGCCGCTTGAATGTCAGCACTCGATCACCCGGCCTAAAAGCCGGCGCCATACTATTTTCCCAAACAATGAATCGCGAAAAGGGGAATTTCAAAACTATTTTTTGGCGGCCGCTTGCGCTTCTTCAAGCATCTCGCCGATTGCCTCAACTTTGGCCAAGAGCTCCTTGGCTCTCTCAAGACTAACTTCGCGCTTGTTTTCCGAACAAAGCTTTGCCGCTTCCCACACCATCTCGTGCAAATTGGGCCACTTTTGCAAATGTTCGCTCTTGAAAAAATCCGTCCATAAAATCAAAACTTCTTTTTTGCAAAGCTCCGCATGCTGTTCTTTGACCAAAACGCATCTTACAAAAGTATTGCGGTCGCCGGCAGTCGGATTTTCCTTGGGAAGCGCCAGAATCTTCTCGACCATCTTAACTACCGTCTCGGCCGCCGTTTGCGACGGCTCCGCCTTATAAATCCCGCACGGCACGTCGCAATGAGCCAAGGCGATTTGCGGAGGGAAAATTTTGTCAAAATTTCGAAGGAGTTGGGCAAGCATCATTTTTTAACAATCAAGTATTTTTTTGCCAAAGTCACACCTTTTGGCAAAAGATTTTTGGCTGAAAGATAACCTAAAATGTTGGTCATCAAGATAAAAGATGCCGAGATCCCAAGCGCAAAGATTGACCTTTCCAAAATAACAACCGGGACAAGACCCGTCCAAAAAGCGGCAGTTGTTGGAAATGCCCAAACCCATATAGCACCCCCGACAGAATGCGAGCTAAAAGTCGACGCCAAGCTTCTTGCGGCCAGGAATCTTTCCCTAAACGGCCAAACCGCAAAAGGAATCACCCAGAGTAGCGTAAAGTACCATGCCTCGCGTCCTACCGGATTTGCCAGGAATGCAATAATTGCAAGAAGCGGCAGGGTAAGTAACCGTTTGTCCGGTTTTGAGAAAACGGCAACACCGGTAATCATCGGCAGCAGTCTTACTGTTGCCAGAAATGCCAAGAGTGACGTTGCTTTAACGCCGTCAAAGCCGTGGAACGCCAAATTCGCAACCTGCATCAGGCCTACTGCCGCCATCCCCCAAATACTGCCAAGAAAGGCACCGGAGACAGGGTAAAACATGTCAAAGAAAGTAAGCTTTGCCCGCGTGCCGGCAAGATTGTTGACAGGAAACTGCAAAAGCACAAACCCCAAAACAACAAAAACCGCCAAATACAAAAACTTGCTTCTATTTTTTAATAGGTTAATTGTCATTAGTCGTTAGTCGCCTTAAAACCCGGTACATATCCACCGGAAACTTCTATGTTGGCTCCATTTATATAATAGGCGTCGCCAGAAATCAAGAACAAAAGCGCGCGGGTCACATCATGGTAGCTGGCCGCTCGTCCCATCGGGAATTCTTTGGCTTTAAAAATGTCAGTCGCTAGTGATCCCGGAGAAATCATATTTATGTGAATTCCATTTTTTGCTTCCTCGTGCGCCATAATTTTGGTTAATATATAAACACCAGTCTTGGCCAAGAAATACGGTGTTGATTTTTCCAAAATCTGGAGTCTCTCCGCCCCAACTGCACCAATATTGACAATATGACCGCTTTTTTGCTTTCTCATGCAGGGTAAAACTGCTCGGCTGGCAAAAAGGGTAGAATAGAGGTTTGATTCGATCAAATCCCGAAATTCGCTATTGGAAGTCTTGCCAAAATCTTTATAAATAAAGTTGCCGACATTGTTAACGAGAAGGTCAACCCGCCCGAGTTTGGCTAAAGTTTCATCAGCCATTTTCAAAACTTCATCTTCACGGGTCATATCAGCCTGAAGAAGGATTGATCCTTGCGATATCTTTTTAACTTCTTGAAAAGTCTTGCGGGCGGCATCTGCGCTATCACGATAATGGATAGCTAAAACGTACCCTTCCTTTGCCAAAGCCAGGGCTATACTTTTCCCCAAACCCTTGGCGCTTCCGCTAACAATCGCCGTTCTCATCTTCCTGATTATACGAAAATCCCCTTTTTATGTATAATCAGCCTCATGGTGGAACGCCCGCAGTTATCTACCAAACCATTAGGCACCTTAATTGAAACATGCCTAGGTTACATTTTCGTAGGGCGAGCGGGAAACGATTTAAATTTTGTAAAGCCGCTCAATAACGGTAAACCTCACCCTAGATTTCACATCATATTAACGTTAGACGGATCAGGTTTGACAACCGGTGCTACCGGTCTAACGCTTCATGTAGACTCAAAAAAACACCGAACCGATACGAGGGGACGAGCCATGGGGGAAAGGCAAGAAGAACTTAAAAGGATAATCGCGGGGTTGGAAAAAAATAACGCACCCGAAGCTCAAAACCTTGCCAGCGCCCTCGAAAAAGATCGGCTTTTCGGCGCCTCACGTCTTGCATCGACCCCGCCTAAAGTCAATCGTCAAGGGCTTTCGGGCGTAGACAGAAGATCGGCAAGACTCGCCGCCCGAGGCGAGAAGTCCCGCGCCCAAGCGAGATTGGCTATGGAAGAACTTGATGACTGGAATGGGCAATGAGTCACCCCATAATAGGGTTGCACCCTTAAAAAATTGACGCGGGAGCGGGTGAAGGGAATCGAACCCTCGTAACCTGATTGGCAACCAGGTGTACTGCCATTGTACTACACCCGCACAAAATGCCATTATATCAAAGTCCCCTTACGTCTAAAAGCCTCGCCACAACATCACCAACCTCTTCAAACCGATAAACATAAAAAGCGCCTTCGCCGCCCGGAAGCTTAATTACCTCCATGGGGTCCTCCTCCAAACTTCTTGCCGTAACAACCAAATCACCACCGCTAAATTCATCAGGGCCGATCTGCCGAACCAGGCAGCCATAAGGAAAAAAGTGGTATCTTTCAAAAGAAAACTGACCGCCTGTTGCCCCGCACCCTAAGCGGGTTCCGCCGTTTGCCTGCCAAAGAAAAGGGTCTACTTTGTTATAGAAAAGGTTAAACATATAAACCTGGTCCAGACTCTCGTGCTGCTTGTATAAAAAGTGGACGTTACTTCTCTGGTTA
>JACPKK010000018.1 GCA_016187105.1 Candidatus Curtissbacteria bacterium
GCATGTCTTTTTATAAATTCTGGGTCAAAAGCTCCCTTTTGGGAAAGCTTTATAAACTTATTTATCGCTAAAGTCAAAGACTCCGGCGTGTTTTGACTAAACAGCACCCCCGTTTTGCCGTCAACTACCGTCTCCAAATATCCGCCGCCGCGATACGCAATTACAGGAGTTCCCGAAAGCATTGCCTCAACCGGCGTCATCCCAAAATCCTCATCCACTGCCAGCGCCAAAAAAGCCTTTGCACCAGCGTATAACCTCGCCAATTTCTCATCATCTACGTAACCCAAAAACTCAACGTTTTCTCCGGCGATATCTTTCATTTTTTGGTACTCATTCGAATACCCGGCCCCTTTACCGACAACTTTCAATTTAATTCCAAGTTTATTGGCAGCTTCCACCGCGAGCGCCAAACCCTTAGCGCCAACGATTCTGGAAACCACCAGAAAGTAGCTTTCAGCTTGCTGCTTACCGCTTACAGCTGTTTGCCGTTTGCCGTAAGCCATAAGCTTTTTAACTTCCACCGGCGGGTAAACCACCACGCTATCCCTTCTGTAAAACTTCTTGATTCGAGACTGAACCTCTTTTGAATTGGCAATAAACCAATCGACCCTTTGTGCCGCTTCAAAATCATAAACCCTCATAAAATGGTTCACAACAAGAGCATAAATTCTTACCGGCCAGTACTTTTGCCAGTTTACAGAAGTCGGATATCCGTAAAGGTATCGCGGCGGCGTGTGGCAATAGCAAACCTCTATCGTGCCTTTGGTACTTTTGATACCTGTGATACTTTTGGTACCTTTTCTCGTTACCCCTTTCGTTACATACCAACTAGCAGAAGATATCACCACGTCATAATCCGCCAGCTGGCGAGAAAAACTGTTCCAAATTAAAGGAGCTAAAAATCTCAAAGGGCTGTGAAGCTTGCTGGCAAAAAACGGCACTTTTTGCGCCCAGGAAGTAATTATCTTGCGCTTTTTAAAACGTTCATAAACAGGTGAATTTTTTTGCCAAAACGCCGTATAAATCGGCGCCTTCGGCCATATCTCCGCCAGAGCTTCCAAAACCCGCTCGATATCTCCGCCAGAGCTTCCAAAACCCGCTCGGCACCTCCAAATTCACCAAGGTAGTCATGTACCAACGCAACCTTCATATCAGTTCTAGTTGATCATTATTGTTAATCTCTGTCGCTTCCTCTTTTTTGGATTTTGGTTGGTGACCTCCCGGCAATTTGGCTAGTATTGATTTAAATCCTAAAATCCCAAACTCCGTCCTCACTTTGTCCCAATCAGGCTGATATCGTAAATGGTCAATCGTAAATGGTAAATCGATATCTTTATCAAGCTCAACCAGCTTAAGCGCGGCTAGAGCGAGTTCCTTACCAGCTATTAGTTTATCTTTTGTCGACCCGGAAATCTCATCAATATGACGATAAATCTCCTTCACGCTTCCGTATTTTTGAATTAGCGTTGCTGCTGTTTTTGGACCGATTCCAGATACCCCCGGCACGTTATCAGATGCGTCTCCAACCAGCGATTTGAAGTCCACCATTTGCTCCGGCGTTACGCCAAACTTTTCTCTGACCTCGTTTGCTCCAAACAGCGTCGTAGTGGTTAGGTTCCATCCAGGCATCTGGACCTTTATTGTTCCATCCACCAACTGCAAACAATCACGGTCGCCGGAAAGAATCACAATCTGGTCTACGGTCGACTGTCTACTGTCTACTGATTTTTTCTTTTGCTGTAGTCTGTAGTCCATAGTCTGTAGACATTTCGTTGCAATCGTTGCCAAAATATCGTCGGCTTCGTATCCCGCTTTTTCAAAATAAGGGATTCCGTAAGCGTCTAAAACTTTTTTAACCTTTGGCAGTTGCGGATAAAGATCCGGCGGCGGAGCCGGCCTTTGCGCTTTATATTTTTCAAATTCAATGTGCCGAAATGTCGGCGCGGCCGTATCAAAAGCGCAGGCAACATAATCCGGCTTTATCTCGGCGACCGCCTTAGTAAGCATATTGGAAAACCCAAAAACCGCATTGGCATTCTCCCCGCTTTTGTCTGTCAAAGGCGGCAAAGCGTGATAAGCGCGGTGGAAAAGATTATTGCCATCGATTAGAAGAAGCTTCTTCACGGAAGTATTGTACTATCTTTAAGCTTGTGCAGTCTTGGAGGGTTTTGCGGCTTTAAGCTTCACTTCGTCATTGCTAGCCGGTTTGCCAGCCTCGCCAGCTTGTCTAGGCGGGCCGACCAGCTTTTCAAACTCTTCCCGTTCCAAAGTTTCTTTTTCCAAAAGAGTCTGGGCTACCAAATCCAGTTTCTTACGGTGTTTGGCCAAAGTTTCCTTTGCTTTTTTGTAACCGGCATCGATAATCTTGGTTATTTCGCGGTCAATTTTGCCGGCCACCTCGTCCGAAATTGTCGGGCTTCCCTCACCTATCGGCCAAACCCCAAACTGTGGCGGTTGCGCAAAAATAGTCGGTCCCAAATCACTCATTCCAAGCTCCGTTACCATCTCCCGCGCCGTTTTAGAAGCAATCGAAAGGTCTGAAGATGCCCCGGTTGTATATTCGCCAAAAACCAAATCTTCCGCCGCTCTTCCGCCCATTAAAGTGGCAATCGTTTCGATAAGCCGTGTCTTTGTTTCCGTGTACCTGTCAATAGAAGGCGGCACCAGTGTATGACCGCCTGTTCCGCCGCGGGCAACAATCGAAATCCTATGCACCGGGTCTACATGCGGCAGAAAATGCGCCACAATGGCATGTCCGCCTTCATGGTACGCCGTCATTCGGCGCTCTTCTTGCGACTGCATCCTCTTTCTCTGCGGCCCAAGTTTAACCTTTGTCGCCGCCTCTTCCAGGTCAAGATTATTAATTTCCTTTCTCGTCTCCCTCGCCGCCAGTATTGCCGCTTCGTTTAACATATTGGCAAGGTCCGCTCCCGAAAAACCGACCGTCCTTTTGGCAATCCGCTCAATATCCACCTCTTTGGCAAATGGTTTGCCCTTCATGTGAATTTTGATAATTGCTTTGCGGCCTTCAATATCCGGAAAATCCAAAGCCACGCGCCTGTCAAAACGGCCCGGCCTCGTCAGCGCCGGATCTAAAAGATCAGGTCTGTTGGTGGCCGCCATCACCATCACGTTATCGTTCGCATTAAAACCGTCCATCTCCACCAAAATCTGGTTTAAAGTCTGTTCGCGCTCGTCATGCCCGCCGGAAAATCCCATACCGCGCATGCGGCCGATTGACTCAATTTCATCGACAAAAATAATCGCCGGCGCATTTTTCTTGGCGGTAGCAAAAAGGTCGCGTACCCGTGCCGCCCCCACACCAACCAGCATCTCCATAAATTCGCTTCCGGCAACCGAATAAAACGGCACGCGCGCTTCGCCGGCAACCGCCTTGGCAAGAAGAGTTTTACCTGTTCCCGCCGGCCCAACCAGTAGTACCCCTTTTGGCGTCCTGGCCCCAACCGCCCGGTATTTCTCCGGATGCCTCAAAAAGTCCACAACTTCCTGCAGTTCCTGTTTGGCTTCATCAACGCCGGCCACGTCGCCAAAAGTAGTCTTTGGCATGTCGCGCGTGAACTGTTTGGCCCGCGATTGCCCAAAGGAAAAAATAGAAGAAGCTCCTTCTCTCGCCTGCCTGAAAATAAAGAAAAAGAAAAGCACCATTAGTGCCAGCGGTAAAAAAGTCGTCAGAATTGTCGCCCAAGCTTGGGAGAATGAACGGTCGCGCACTGTAATATTGGTTGAGGTTGGGTCTACTTTAGCCGCCTCAAGCGCGGTAAATATGGATTGATTGTCTTCTTTTCTGGAAACATAAGTCCCGCCGTCTTTGAGCTTTACGTTTAAACTCTCTCCGTCAACCTCGATCTTATCGACTTTATTATCCCGGATATCCGAAATTAACTGGGAAATTGATTGCTGGGGCATCAGGCGGTCTGCCGGGTTGGATGTAAAAGCCAAAAAGCCAAAAAGTAAAAGGCCTAAAATAGCATAGATTAAAAACCCGCGCCACGAAGTTTTCTTTGACATCGGATTTTTAATTTTCGGCACCGGCACTTTCGGCACCCCTTTTAACCTGTTTTTAGAATTTGCGGTTTTGGGCATTATTCGAAGCACAATTCTACCATTTAAATCAAAAAATCACCAGACCTGCAAAAGTACAAAAGAGTCCTACCCGAAGTAGTCAATCTTCATCGCGCGGCGGACTTCGTCTAAAGTTTGGCGGGCTTCGAGTCTTACTCTTTCTGTCCCCTCTTTGAGGATTTTATCAACTAGCTCCGGCTGTTTTTCAAACTCCGCCCGCTTTTTGCGAATCGGCCCGAGGAATTCCTCCAGCACCGCAATCAGCAGTTCTTTAACCTCGGTATCTTTAATTGTCCCCTTCCTATATCTACTCTCGTACTCTGTTACTCTGTCCCTTTGTCCCTCTTGAGCAAAAGCCTTGAGATAGACAAATACCGGATTATTCTCTACTTTCCCCGGTTCATCTCCATGCACCCGCGCGGGGTCTGTATACATACCCATAACTTTCTTCTTAACCTCTTCCGGACTATCCGAAAGGTTAATCGCATTACTCAAACTCTTACTCATCTTCGCCCGTCCATCAGTTCCGGGCAACCGTTCTACCTCACCGACTAACGCTTCCGGCTCAACCAAAACTTTTCCGTACAGATCATTAAATTTGCGCACTATTTCGCGGGTTTGCTCAATCATCGGAAGCTGGTCTACCCCAACCGGCACCAGATCAGCCTTTATAAAAGTAATATCCGCTGCCTGGGAAATCGGATATGCTAAAAATCCCACTGGGACATTCGCCCCGAACCCTTTTTGTTTCATCTCGTCTTTAACCGTTGGATTCCTCTGAAGCCTGGCAAGTGTCACAAGATTCATATAAAAAACAGTCAGCTCCGCTATCTCCGGTATCTTTGACTGTATAAATATTGTAGATTTCGCCGGATCAATCCCCACAGAAAGATAGTCCAGCACCACCTCGCGGATATTTTCCGAGAGTTTCTCCGGATGTTCAAAATTATCTGTCAAAGCCTGCACATCAGCGAGCATAATGAAAGTCTCATACTCGTCCTGCAGTTTGACTCTATTTTTAAGCGAGCCGACGTAGTGGCCCAAATGAAGCCTGCCAGTTGGTCTATCGCCAGTAAGTATCCGCTTTCTCATAATGCTCCTTTAGTATAGCTTTTACTAAACTGCAAAGTTAATAGTTTCCTAGAAAGGATTTCTATGGAATCAAAAATAGGCAATTGAAAATCCTTCGGGAAAACCAATGGCAACTCTGTACATCCCAAAATAATTCCTTCTGCGCCTTTTTCAACAAGATCATTAGCAACATTGGCAAGGCGCAGTACGTCATTTTCCGATACTTCTTGTGAGATCACTTTGCGCACAACCGATTCAATCTCCATGAATTGATCCCTGTTCGGGATAACCGTTACTACTCCAATTCCAGACAAAGCCCGCTGAAACAATTTTGACCTGATAGCAGAAGGTGTCGCCAGTATCCCTACTTTTTTTAAACCTTGTCTTTTAACCTCGTCGGCAACTGCCCCTATCATCGAAACAAATGGCGCCTTGGAAACAACCTGCAAGTCGTCAATTAATATGTGAGCAGTATTACATGCTATTACCACTACGGAAACATCTATATTGTTCAAGAAAGCAACTTTTTTCTTCAGCAGTAATTTTGCCCGGCGGGCATTCTTTTTAGAAGAAATAAAATCGGGGAATGGGACAGAAAAAAGGATTATCTCCGGAAAATCTTCGCAGTTTTTTGCGCCAAATTCCCTTGCCGCCATAGAAACCATAACCTCCAGCATTTTTGCCGAGGCCTGTGGTCCCATTCCGCCTAAAATTGCAATCGCACCATTATTTTTTGTCATATTTTTCTCCCGCCGGGCAGAGCCCTCTGGGCGGCGCCCACAAAAAAACTCGCCGGTTAGCGAGTTTTGTCTAAATTTATTTTTTAAATGCTAAGTGAACTTAAGTACAACAAAACAGCCAACCGTCGGTTAGTTTGTCTTGTTATACCAATGCGAAAAACTTCGCGTGTTCATGTTCGTTTAGTTATGATAAATTTTAAAAAAAATTAGCAAGCAGCTTCTCTGCCTGCTACTTACCACCTCAAAAGAGCATTGCTTCTTTCAAGAATCATTATAACAGCCTCTATCACACCCTGTCAACCGCTGTCAATTAGCAACCAAACTGCATTATTGCTAGTGGCTACGGATGGATTCGAACCATCGACCTATCCGTTATGAGTGGATCGCTCTGCCCCTGAGCTACGCAGCCGACTTTGCATATTCTTAGAAAAGCTCTGCTTTTCGCAGAAAGGCTTTGCCTATTCGCAGAAAGGCTTTGCCTATTCTATCAAATTTTGGCAAAAAAAGACTCGACGCCTGGCCGAGCCTTTCTTATCTAATTGCGACTATTGCGACTCCCCAAATTGCGAAGCAATTTGGAAAGCGAGAAACACTTGAGCGTTCAAATCACTTTTCAGAAAAAGTGATTAAAGCGAAAGTTGTTTCGAGCTAGTAGCGGGGGCGGGAGTCGAACCCACTTCTGGAGATTATGAGCCTCCCGAGATGCCGTTTCTCCACCCCGCGTCGTCGAAATTACTCTTAAATAGTTTTCGTCCGCCTATGGCGGACTTCAAACTTAATCGTATTTCTCCTCTTCAAAATCCTTCGGATTTTGACAAAACACAAAATTAGGTAAAGAGAATTTTAGCAAAAATTTAATATTTAATCAACCCTTGAAGAATAAATTCCACCACTTCTGCCAGTTTGGGCTTTCAATTTTGCGTTCGTCGTTCGTCGTTCGTCGTTCGTCGTCTTTAGGCAAAACCACAACCGTCTCCCCCGGCTTAGCAAGCCCAAGCTTATTTCTGATTTCCGCCTCGGCAAACTCGTCGCTTTTTTTGTACTCAAGCTCGCGCGCTAAAGCCTCATTCTCTCGCCTGATCTCGTCAAGCTGCCTCTGCGCCTCCGTAACTTTTGCGGCAGTCGTTCTAAAAGTCATTATTCTCCTTGCGCTATTCACTGCCAAAAGGATGCTCACCAGAATCGCCGCAATAAGTATTAAGTTTCGTTTCATATCCTACCCTATATAATACTTCACTGTCATTCTGTGTGCGCGAATCGCTAGGCCCGCAGTCCCGAGCTCTAGACCCGCAGCGTCAGCGAGGATCGCATGGCTCTGTATATCGAGAGACGAGGACCGCATGCCGAAGGCCCTGAGTTTTGTCGAAGGGGCACCGTATATTCGCTTACCAGAATGACAAAGGTGCTACAGGACCCTTGACAATTCTTATAGGCCAAGCTATACTTAGCCTTAAGTTTTGGCTCTGCTTCTATAGCTGCACCCCGCCGAAAAAACAAAAATGAAAAAATTAGACGAAGCTCACAGGGAATTTATCGACCATCTAAAAGGCAGAAAACGCGCCTCGGCCACCGTCTTGGCCTACGGTAAAGACATAGAACAATTGGTCCAGTTTTTAAATGACCTGAAAAAAGCCCACGTCCACGAGGTTGCCGCCGATGATATTAAAAGTTTCCTGGCCAAACTGGAAAAAGAAGGCTATACCCAGAAATCGATTTCTCGAAAATTAAATTCCACCAAGACTTTCTTTCGCTTTTTAAAAATTCAAGAAGTGATAACCGACGACCCGGCAAGCCTTGTTGATCATCCAAAATTTGAAACCAAACCGCCGCGCATTCTTTCCCCTGTCGAATACCGTGCTCTAAGAGACGCCGCCCGCGACGACGCCAGAATCTCCTCTATCATCGAAATTCTGCTTCAGACCGGAATCAGGATTGGCGAACTGGCCAATTTAAGGACCGATGACGTTTACTTTAGCGATGGCGCCAAAGAAGGCTCCCTTTACGTCAGGCCTCTAGAAAACCGCGGCGAACGCACTGTTCCTTTAAATAAGTCTGCCCAAGCGGCCTTAAAAAGATATTTGGAAATACGCCCCAAAGCCGCCAATAAAGCCCTTTTTATCACCAAAACCGGCCGGCCGCTCCTGGTGCGAAACATCAGGACCGCTATCGACAGGTATTACAAAAGGGCCGGTATTTCCGGCGCCAAAGTTAATGACCTTCGCCACACTTGGGTTGCCCATCATCTTTCTTCTGGCGCATCTCTGGTTTTGATCAGCAAAATCGCCGGCCACAAGCGCCTTTCCACAACCGAACGCTATCTAACACTTATCTCTACTCCCAAGGGTGAGGAAAAAGTTAAGCTCGAAGAGCTGTAATCCTGAGCGAAGTCGAAGGATGAAATTAGAGGAACTCTAACATAGAAAGGTATCACGAGTAGTAAAGAGTACCACTGGTATCACAGGCTTTATTTAACTTTTTCTTTGTACTTATACAGAAAATAAGAAGCAGCTGACCTCTTTTTGTCAAAATCTTCATATTCACCCTCAGACCAATATTTAAGCATTAGACAAATTTCACTTTGCGCTTCAAGCTCCAACAATGAAGTTTCGGCAATAGACATAAAGTGCAATTTTTCTTTTATACTTCTCTTAAGATATCCTTCGACAAAATTGGACAGTGCAGAGACAACGGCTCTTTGCATTTGAGATTTTAGCCCAAACTCTTCACTCCTAGGAAAACTCGCTGTTAACTTATAAGTAACAAGCAAAAGGTCTTTTAGTTTTTCCCAAACGATGGTTTTGTGATAACCTTTGGATTTTTTATCAAACATCGTAAAAATTAAAAACCTGTGATACCCGTGATACTTGTGATACTCGTACTACCCTTATCTCTTCTTTTTCAATAAAGAAGAGCCCACATCCCACAGCATAATCACAATCATCGGCAAAAGCAGCAGCCGCCAAAACCACGATACGAAAAAGATAAGCACAATCCCCGCAATGCCAGCCAGCAAAAATAGAATTTTAAGTAACATTCTTATTTATATAAACCGTCATTCTGGCTTTAGATCCATCTATTGATGGATCGCATGGCACTGCATATCCAGAATCGATTTCGGCATCCGAAACTTTTCTTCTGGATGCGTTCGCTCCGCTCACTTACCAGAATGACACCGGTCGTTAACCTATTGCAATCTTAAATTATTTGCTCTATTATTTCCATTAACGATTCCCGGAATAACCGGGGGTCTTTTTTTAGGACCTACCACACTATGGATGAAAGAAATAACGGACAAATTCAAACGCTCTAAAGAGAAATAATGCACAAAGCCCAAGCCCTGATTAATTGATGATGATCTTCGCCAGCGCGAGTTGAATTATGGTCAGTTTGATAGAATTTCTTGGCCGGGTACATCCAAGGATTTTGACAGTCTCAAAAAAGCTGCAGCAATCTCTCTCAAGTTACACGACCCCGACGAAGTTTTAATTATCGAACACGAAGACTGCGGCGCGTATGGCCTAGATAACTCTCTTGAAACCCACCGGGCGAATGCTGAAAAACTAGCCCAAGCTTTAAAGGAAATTAAGCCATCTTTAAAAATTACACTTCTGATTGCAACACTTGATGGCATAAAAGACCTCTGACCTGTTAACATAAAATCATGGAAGAACACATTGCCCTAGCCGCTGAAAAATTATTTTCAATCGGCCCTTTGCCTGTTACCAATACCATCCTTACAACCTGGCTCGTCACGCTAATTCTAATCGGTTTTGCCGCCGCGGCCACCAGAAGAGTTGCCCTTGTCCCCTCGCCAATCCAAAACTTCGCCGAATTTGCAGTCGAATCATTGCACGGCCTTGTCTCCTCTGTCGCCGGAAATAAAACCGCCGCTTTTTTCCCAATCATTGCCAGCTTTTTCTTTTTTATAATCGTCGGCAATTACCTTGGTCTTCTTCCGGGTTTTGGCACCATCGGCTTTCATGAAGGACAAAAATTCGTTCCTCTTTTTCGTTCCATCAATTCCGACCTAAATACAACTCTCGCTCTTGCACTCGTTTCGGTTATCGCCACCCACTACTTGGCAATCAAATACTTGGGGCTCGGGGACTATCTAAAAAAGTGGATCAGCCTAAACCCAATCTTTCTTTTTGTCGGCTTAATAGAGCTGGCCGGCGAATTTACCAAAGTTATCTCTCTTTCCTTCCGCCTTTTCGGCAACATCTTTGCCGGCGAAACGGCCTTAACGACTGTTTCGCAACTTTTTGCCTTTGTCGTCCCTCTCCCTTTTTACTTTTTAGAACTGATTGTCGGCTTTGTCCAAGCCCTCGTATTTGCAATGCTAACACTGGTATTCATGGTTATCTTGACGCAAAAGCATGAACATTAAAAGGAAACCGCAGGTGTCCTTTTAAAATTATTTTGCTATGCTAACTTTAGTTTTTATGGTAATCTTGACAGCAAAGCCCGAACACTGAAAAAGTAGTGAGTGATGAGATCATAGTTCATAGACTATGATCTACAAACTCATAACTCAAAACTAACCTAAGGAGGTGACAAATAACTAAATGGAAATCGTTCTAGCAAAAGGTGCAGCAATTGCCATCGGTGGTATGGTTCCAGCCCTAGCAGTCGGACTCATCGGTTTTAAAGCCATGGAAGCCATCGGCAGAAACCCGGAGGCAACCAATAAAATTTTGCCGCCAATGTTAATCGGCATGGCCTTTGCTGAAGCAATTGCAATTTACGCGTTAATCCTAGCCTTCACTGGCTAAGTAAACAGTTATCAGTTCTCGGTTGTCAGTTGTCAGACATTGGTTAGCCAGTTATCAGTTTACCGGTCAACAGAAAACCGACAAACTTAAATCTGATAACCGAAAACAGAAAACCGATAACCGATACTTACCATGGAAATAGCAAAACAGTTCGGTATCCAACCGATATTATTACTGGCCCAAGTTGTCAACTTTTTGATTATCCTTTTCATACTCAAAAAGTTCTTCTACAAACCGATCGTCAAAATGCTGGATGACAGAAAAAACAAAATCGAGGAAAGTCTCAAGAACTCTGCTTTAATCGAGGAAAAACTTGCCGCCACCGAAGAGAAATCGGCTGCTATCCTTGATGGCGCCAGAAAAACTGCCGAAGACTTTATCGGCGATGCCAAAGGTGAAGCCCAAAGAATTGCCGCCGCCGCCGCCAAAGAAGCAAAGGCTCAAACAGAAGAAACCTTGAAAAAGGCTATGGAACAAATCTCATCAGAACGGGAAAAGATGCAAAAAGACCTCGAAGCCCATATGCTCGATCTGGTCGCCGCTACCGTTAAAAAAGTTCTGGGCCGCAGCTTAAAGGAAGTGGAGAAAAAATCCCTTACCGAAAAATCGCTGTCACAGATTACAAAAAACATATGAGAGACAAGAAAAAAATTTATCGAGTTGCTAAATTAATGTATAAAAACAGTCTCAAAAACGGCGCCGTCGACGCCAAACTGGTCGGCAAAATCTTAAAAAAAGTTACCGGCCAAAAAGCTTATGGCCTTTCTAAAATTCTAATAGTGTACAAAAACCTCATCGCCCAAAAAATCGCCAAGGAGGAAATTTTAGTCGAAGCCTCCACTCTACCCCAACTTGATAAATCCGCTTTCCTTAAAAAAACCGGCGCCAAAAGAATTGTGTTCAAGAAAAATTCTGATCTCGTTTTCGGCGCCAAAATAAAACACGGTGACTGGGTTTGGGAAGAAACCCTAGACTCGAGACTTGAACAGATTAAAAATCGCTCATGACGAAACCATCATCAACAAATAAAATGCGTCAAGAATTGTTCAATTGCTACATTGCTCAATTGTTAATAGTTCAACAATCTAACAATCTAACAATCTAACAATGAATATTCTCGAAGACATCGAAAAACAAATCGATCAGGCTAAATTTTCCGCCGCCCCCAAAAACGTCGGTAAAATTATCGAAATCGGCGACGGCGTCGCCAGGGTTTCCGGCCTTTCCGATGTCTCCGCTTCCGAAATCGTCTCCTTCGCTCACGGCATCACCGGCCTCGCCCTCAACTTGGAAGAGGATTCTGTCGGCGTCATCATTTTTGGCGACTGGAGTAAGTTAAAAGAAGGCGATGAGTGCCAAACTACCGGTAAAACCCTGGAAATCCCTGTCGGCGAAAACCTGATCGGCCGGGTCCTCGACGCTCTCGGTAAACCGCTGGACGGCAAAGGCGCCATTTCCGCCAAGAAATACTACCCGGCTGAAAAAATCGCCCCCGGTGTCATCCTGCGCCAATCTGTCAATACCCCCTTGCAGACCGGCCTTAAAGCCATCGATTCCATGATCCCAATTGGCCGCGGCCAAAGGGAGCTGATTATCGGCGACCGCAGCCTTGGAAAAACGGCTATTTGCCTGGACACAATCATTAACCAAAAAGGCAAGAGTGTTATCTGCATTTATGTCGCCATCGGCCAAAAAACTTCTAAAATCGCCCAAGTTGTCGACACGCTGGAAAGACATAAAGCCATGGACCACACCATTGTTGTTGCCGCAAGCGCTTCAGATTCGGCCACCATGCAGTATCTTGCCCCTTATGCCGGCTGTGCCATGGGCGAATATTTTATGGACCAAGGGAAAGACGCCCTAGTAGTCTACGACGATTTAACCAAACACGCCTGGGCCTACCGCCAAATTTCCCTGCTTCTTAAACGCCCTTCCGGCCGCGAAGCTTACCCGGGCGATATTTTCTATCTTCATTCCCGCCTCTTAGAACGGGCCGCCCGCATGAACGATAAAAATGGCGGCGGTTCCCTAACCGCCCTCCCCATTATCGAAACCCAAGCCGGCGACGTTTCCGCCTATATCCCGACCAATATCATCTCCATCACCGACGGCCAAATCTTCCTGGAGGCCGACTCTTTCTATGCCGGTATCCGCCCGGCTGTTAACCCCGGCATTTCCGTTTCCCGTGTCGGCGGCGCAGCCCAAACCAAAATGATGAAACAAGTCGCCGGAACCCTGCGCCTCGACCTTGCCCAGTACCGCGAATTGGCCACCTTTGCCCAGTTTGGTTCGGATCTTGATGAAACAACGCTCAAGCGCCTTGAGCGCGGCCGCCGCATTGTCGAAGTCCTAAAACAGCCGCAGCTTTCCCCAATGGACATTGCCTCCCAAGTTGTCGTCCTCTGGGCTGTCCAAAACGGCTATTTTGATAGTGTCCCCGTTGCCGATGTCGCCAAATACGAAACAAAGATCCTAAACCTCTTAGCCACCAACAAAAAACTGCGCGATCATCTGGAAGATAAAAAAGAAATCGATGATTTTGCCGAAAAAGAACTAGCAAAAATGCTCTCAAAAAACTCAACACCCAGTGCGGGTGACAGTTCTGGAAAGGCTCTCGACAGCGCGCAGACGAAAAGCAGTTCTAAAAATAAATCGGCTCGAGTTAAAAAGTCGAGCACTGGCGGGAGGGAAAGAACTGGCAGGACCCGCTAAATAACTATTATGGCCCAAATCCGCGAAATTAAAAAACGCATTAAATCTATTCAAAACACCCAAAAGGTCACCCACGCCATGGAACTTGTCGCCGCAACCAAGATGAGAAGAAGCCAAGAGGCCGCCGTCGCCGGCAGGCCTTACTCTCATACACTTCACGAAATTTTATCCAAAGTTCAATCTGCTTCCCACGAAAAAAGACATAGACTCTTAAAAACAAACAGTTCCCCAAACCAACTAATAATCGTCGTCTCGTCCGATAGGGGCCTTGCCGGCGGTTTAAATTTAAATGTCTTTCGCGAAATCCTAAAAGCAGAAACTCGCAATACCTCCTTTATCACAATCGGCAAAAAGGCCACCCAATTTGTAGCCAAAAGCGGCCTGAACCTTACTGCCAGCTACGGGTCGGAAGAAATCCCATTTCTCCAACTCGCCCGCCTTTTAACCAAAATGGTTTCCGACGATTTCGTTGCCCAAAAATATTCAAAAGTTAGTTTAATTTATCCTCATTTCCAGTCGGTAGTTTTACAGGTCCCGACATGGATCCAGCTTTTGCCGATTCCGCCGATATCCCAAATCGAGGAGGAGATACCAAGCGGCGATTTTCTCTTTGAACCCAGCGCTGATCTGATCCTGGATTCTATTTTGAAACATCATGTGTTAACTCAAATCTATCAAGTACTGGTAGAAACTAAAGCCTCCGAACACTCGGCCCGTATGGTTGCCATGAAAAACGCCACCGAAGCCGCCGGCGATCTGGTCGACGATCTGACGCTTACCTATAACCAAGCCCGTCAGGAAGCAATCACCAAAGAACTTTTAGATATAATTACGGCGCAACACGCATTTGAATGAAAATAATTGTTACATTGCTCAATTGTTCAATTGTTAAAACAACAATAGAACAATGAAACAATTGAACAATAGAAAAAGAAAATGGCAGTTAAAAAAATAAAAAACACGAAAAACAACTTAACTAGTAAAAACATCGGCCATATCGTCCAAATCATCGGCCCGGTCGTTGACGTTGAATTTGCCCCAAACCACTTGCCGGATATCTTCAGCGCCTTAAAAGTCGACAGCCTTACTTTAGAAGTCCAGCAACATTTGGGCGAAAATCTGGTACGCGCCGTTTCTCTCGGGCCGACAGACGGCTTAAAGCGCGGCCAGCCGGTGGCAAATACCGCCAGACCAATCGAGGTTCCGGTCGGCACAGAAACTCTGGGCCGCATTTTTGATGTCACCGGCAGCCCAATCGACGCGGGAGACGAAGTCAAGGCCAAAAAATACTACCCCATTCATCGCCCCGCCCCCTCTCTCATGGAACAAGAAACCAAACCGGAAATTCTGGAAACCGGCATTAAAGTTATCGATTTAATCACCCCCTTTAATAAAGGCGGCAAGATCGGCGTCTTTGGCGGCGCCGGTGTCGGCAAAACCGTTATCATCCAGGAACTTATCAATAATATCGCCAAAGAGCACGGCGGTTATTCCGTCTTTGCCGGCGTCGGCGAAAGAACCCGTGAAGGCAATGACCTTTATCGGGAAATGAAAGAGGCCGGCGTTTTGGATAAGCTTGCCATGGTCTTTGGCCAGATGAATGAACCGCCCGGCGCCCGCTTCCGCGTTGCTCTCACCGCCCTTTCCATCGCCGAATACTTTAGAGATGACAAGAACCAGGATGTTCTTCTTTTCATCGACAACATTTTCCGATTTGCCCAAGCCGGCTCCGAAGTTTCAGCGCTTCTTGGCCGCACCCCGTCCGCCGTCGGTTACCAGCCGACGTTGGCTGCCGAAATGGGCGAGCTTCAGGAAAGAATCACCTCAACCAAAAAAGGCTCTATCACTTCCCTACAGGCAATTTATGTTCCCGCCGACGATTACACCGACCCGGCGCCCGTTGCTACCTTTGCCCATTTGGATTCCACCATTTCTCTGGAAAGGTCAATAGCCGAACAGGGCATTTACCCGGCCGTAGATCCCCTGGCCTCAAATTCCCGCAATCTTGACCCTGCTATTGTTGGAGAACAACACTACAATGTCGCCAGAAACGTCCAAAAAGTGCTTCAAAGGTATAAGGAGCTCGCCGATATTATCGCCATTTTAGGCGTCGAGGAGCTTTCTGACGAAGATAAAATCACCGTTTCCCGTGCCCGTAAAATCCAAAGGTTCCTAAGCCAGCCGATGTTTGTCGCCGAAACCTTCACCGGCCGCGCCGGCAAATACGTACCGATCGAAAAAACCGTCGAATCATTTGAAAAAATCCTCGCCGGCGATTACGATTCCTATGACGAAAGCACCTTTTACATGGTTGGAGATATAAGTGAGGTGAAAAAATAATTGTTTCATTGCTCCATTGTTTCATTGCTATAGAACAATTGAACAATCTAACAATTTAACAATCTGCTTATGTTACATTTACAAATCATCACTCCCGAAAAAATCGTTTTTGACGACGAGGTCGATCAAGTCAGCCTGCCCACCGCAACTGGCCAAATTACAATCCTCCCCCATCATGTCGCCCTCGTAACTTCCGTAAAACCCGGTGAGTTAATTTTCAAAAAGCACTCCAAGGAAGAACTTCTAGCCGCCGGTTTTGGCTTTGCTCAAGTAGCCGCAGACAACGTCAAAGTTCTTGTCGATTTAGCCGCCCCCGAAGAAGAACTCGAAGAAAGAAAAATCGAAGAAGCCAAGAAAGCCGCCGAACAGGCTCTTGCCCAAAAACACTTACTTTCCGAAGAAGAATTCGCCACGGCCTCTGCCAATCTCCAAAAAGCTTTAGCCCAGCTTAAGATCAAGCATCGAAGACGCCGGATCTAAAACTCTAAACTCGAAATTCTAAATTCTAATTAAACTCAAATGCCCGAAATTGCAAAATCAAAATTTGATTTAGAAGAAAGAACCTTTAAATTTGCCAAAGATTGCCGCTCATTTGCAAAAAAGCTTCCAAAAACCATCAGCAATATTGAAGACGCCAAACAGCTTGTTAGAGCATCCGGATCTGTCGGAGCAAACTATATAGAAGCAAATGAATCTTTTAGCAAAAAAGATTATTATATGAGGACCAAAATCTGCAGGAAGGAAGTAAAAGAATCACGCTACTGGTTAAAACTAGTAGAAACAGGCGATAATCTAGACTTAGAAGTGGAGAGGAAAAGACTAATTCAAGAAGCTACCGAATTGATGAGGATTTTCGGATCGATAATAACGAAGCAGAAAATTTAATTTGAATTTTGTTATTAGAATTTAGTTAGAATTTAGAGTTTAGCATTTAGAATTTATTATGAAGTATTCATCCATCACCATCTCCGGCCCTGTCGCTTCGGGGACATCAACCGCCGCCAAAACTCTTGCCGTAAAGTTCAATCTCGCCTACCTCTCTGCCGGCGATTTCTTCCGCAAGTATATGATCGATCACAACATTCCTCTACCCGAAAAGGTCCAGATCCCGGACGAGGTCGATCGGAAAATTGACAAAGAACTTACCGATCTTGCCGCTTCTCAAAAACCCGTTATCATCGACTCCCTTTATCACGGTTACTTCACCAGAAATATGCCCCACGTCTTAAAAGTTTTATTGACAGCAGACGAAGACGTCCGTATCAAAAGAGCCCTGCTGCGGATCCATACCCACAAAGAAACCGCCGAGGATGTTAAACGCCGTGATCAAACGCACGATATCAAATTCCGTAAACTTTACGCCGACGAAGGCTTTTTAGACCCTAAGTTTTTCGATCTGGTTATCGACACCACCGCCACATCTAAAGAGCAGGTCGTCGTCGCTATCGCCAAAAAGTTTCAGGAAAACATATAATAGAAAT
>JACPKK010000019.1 GCA_016187105.1 Candidatus Curtissbacteria bacterium
CCAGAAGAAGGTGTGGGTTTTGGTACATCTTTTACTTCCAGCACATCTACGCCGCCGTATGCATTGATTTGAACTGCTTTCATCGCAATATATTATAACAGAGAGATTATCTTATCTGACGAAGCCCTTCGACAGTTCGACAAGCTCACTGCTATAGCTGCGCTCGGGGTTTGAGACAAATTACCTAATTTGTCTCAAAAAAGTGGGGATGTCGAATTGGTCTTCGTCGATTATCGGTTCTTCTTCGCCACTTTGGGATTGCGATTGGACCTGCTCCTGAATTTCGCGGTCTTCGGTCGTCATTTGGACATACCTTCTCCTCTGCTCGTCAAAGCCGGTGGCGACGACGGTGACTTTAACCTGGTCGATTAATTTTTCGTCGATGGCCGCGCCGAAGATGATTTGGGCGTCGGGGTCGGCCTGGGCGGTGATGACTTTGGCGGCTTCATCGACTTCGTTCATGGTCATATCGGTTCCGCCGGTAATGTTGAAAAGGACTCCGCGCGCGCCTTCGATTGAGGAATCCAAAAGTGGTGATGCGATAGCGGCGCGGGCGGCAGTTGAAGCGCGGTTTTCGCCGGAGGCGGTACCGACACCCATTAAGGTCGTGCCGGCCGCGGTCATGATGGTTTTGACGTCGGCAAAATCGACATTGATTAAGCCGGGCATGACGATGATATCGGAAATTCCCTGAACGCCTTGGGAAAGAATGGAGTCGGCGAGCTTGAAAGCCTCCAGAAGCGAAACGTTTTTATCGACGACTTCCAAAAGTTTTTGGTTGGGGATGACGATTAAGGTGTCGACGCGCTCGCGCAATGTTTCGATGCCCTCTTCGGCGACAACGATCCTGCGGGTACCCTCAAAGCCAAAGGGTTTGGTAACAACGGCAACGGTCAAAATGCCCATTTTGCGGGCTAAATCGGCGATAATTGGACCGCCGCCGGTTCCGGTTCCGCCGCCGGCGCCATAGGTGACAAAGACCATGTCGGCACCGGTTATAACTTGTTTAATGCGCTCCAAGGATTCTTCGGCGGCTTTTCTGCCGATTTCCGGATCGGCACCGGCACCCAAGCCTTTGGTGATGCCGTCGCCTATTTGAACTTTAGTCTGGGAGAGATTGGCAAGCAGGTGCTGCTGGTCGGTATTAACAGCTACAAAATCAACGCCCTGAATTTGAGCGTTTGTGATCATGGAGTTTAAGGCATTGCAACCCGCGCCGCCGATGCCGAGGACTTTAATTTTGGCAAACCTGTTGACGTCGGGCTTGATTAACATGAGACGGGGCCAAATTTATCATATAGAGACAGGATTTGCAACCATTACTACAGGGAAAAATAATAGTCGGGAATTTATTGCGACTTCGTCCGCATATTACTTCGCAAGCTATTGTGATCGTTGTCACAATAGCGCTTCTTAATATCACAAAGGGTCGATTTGCAAGATCAGGGGAGGATAGATTTGATCCAGGAAACGCCGCGGGTAAGGGCGCCTTTAATCTGGATGCGGCCAACAAGCGGCAAGCGGACATCGTCGGTTTGGAACTCGTGGCCGTAAATGATAAGGCCGAGCGAGGAAGCGAAACTTGGCGATGCAATTTCGTCAATTAAGCCGGTTGCGCCGCGCGGGTTGCCAATTCTAACGGGCATGCCCAGCTCTTGTTTGGCCAGATCGACAATGCCGGCAGTTTGACCTCCCCCGCCGGTTATTACAACGCCCGAAGGAGTAAGGCCGCCGTAGTTGGATTTTTGAATTTCCAGTTTCACCATGTTGAGAATTTCCCGCAGTCTCGGTTTGATAATACCGTCAGTCAAGGTTTTTTTGGAAACGTTTCTTAGATCTTCTTCGATTGACAGACCGGCCAGGTCTAATTTATCAGACTCTTTTTTGTCTTGGGCGTTGCCTTCTTCGTCCATTTCGATGGCGACTTTTGGCGCTTGAGACAAGGCAAGTTTTATTTTTTCGGCGGAATCGAGAGAAATACGCAAGCCGATGGCCAGATCATTGGTAATATTTTTGGCGCCGATTGGCAGAACTGCGCTTTTGACAGGAGAACCGTCGGTAAAGATGGTAATATCGGTAGTACCGCCGCCAAAATCCACCAAAACAACTCCAAGCTCACGCTCGGTATCAGAAAGAACCGAATAGGCGGAAGCAAGGCCGGCAAAAACCATACCTTCGATGTCAACGCCGACGAGGCTGGCGCATTTGGCAATATTTCTTAGCGCGGTTGTGGCGCCGGTAATGATATGGGTTTCCACTTCCAGCCTGACGCCATTCATACCGATGGGGTCTTTGATACCGCTTTGGGAATCGATGACAAAATAACGGGGAATAACATGCAAAATTTCTTTGGATGAAGGCAGGGAAATAGCCCGAGCCGCCTCGACAACGCGCATGACGTCTTCTTGGGAAATTTCGCCGCTGGGACTGCCGACGGCTACAACGCCTTTGGAGTTTTGCGATTCGATATGGGTCCCGTCGGTCGTGACAAAGGCACTGCCGACAGAGTAGCCGGCCATTCTTTCAGCGGCCTCCAGAGATTGAGTTAAGGCAAGGACCGCTTCTTCGATATCGACAACTTGGCCTTTTTTCAGCCCACGGGAGGGAACGGTGGAAACGCCGATAATATTAGGTAAAGAATTCTCGGGGCTAAGCGCGATAACCGTGGTGATTTTGGAAGAACCGATATCTACGGCGGTTATGATTTTATCTTTTGGCATTTTTTAGAGTTTAGAGTTAAGAGTTTAGAGTTAAGTTTTTCACTTAAAGGTGACAACCGGTTTATCAAAGCGCAGGTCGATTTTGGCGATTTTTGTCGCATCTATTTTAGCTTTGGCCAAGACCTTCTGTAAAGAGTCAATCTGTAAGTTGAGGTCTTTGTTTTGCGAAAAAATGGCGACGGCGCTTTGGGGATTATAGACCGCGATATCGTGAGAATCCAGAAGCCGGACGCTGGCGGCGGCAAAATCTGACTTTTCTAAGATGCCGGCAATTTTTGCAGCAAAAAGTACTTGCGGATCGGTTAGCATTTGGCCAGCGGCTATTTTTATATCTTTTGGCAAAAACAGTACTGGCAATTTGGCTGTAACCCCATCTAAAATTTTCCCGTCTTTTGAAAGATATAGATTGGTCCCTTCAATCTGGACGACTGGTTCGGCATTTGCCGTTTGGACAAGGGCAATATTCTTCTTAAGATTAAGACTCGGGATGATTTTGACAACCGCCCAGGAGACGACGCCAATTAAAAATACTATAAAAACAGCCCACAAAATCTTGCGCATGATTTAAGTATATCAGGATAGAGTTTAGAGATTAGAGATTAGAGTTTAGAGATTAGAGATTAGAGATTAGAGTTTAGAGATTAGAGCCCGCCTGCCGGCGAGACAGGTTAAGGGTTAAGAGTGGAGGTTATATACTGGATGAGTTTTTCGGCGGAGTTTTGAGGGAGAGTTTTTTGGAAAGCTTTGGCATTTTTTTCAAAATCAGGCAAGTTTTCATTTATTTTGGCAATTGCCTCTTTCAACGTTTGGCGAGATAAGTCTTTTTGACTAATGATGATTGCCGACCCGGCTGTTTCCAGAATCCTCGCGTTTTTGGTTTGTTCGTCACCGGCAGCTATTGGCAGGGGGATTAAAATTGCCGGTTTGGCGAGGGCGGCCAGATCCCAAACGGTATTGGCACCGGAGCGGCTGATTATCAATTTGGACCTTGTGAGGAGGGCGCCAATATCG
>JACPKK010000002.1 GCA_016187105.1 Candidatus Curtissbacteria bacterium
ATCTATGGAATAACTTCTCAAATGAGAAGAGCTGCAACATCAATTGCAGCCAATATCGTCGAGGGTTATGTCAGAGGATCGACCAAAGAATTTATTCGATTTTTGGACATAGCGATTGGCTCGACAGCCGAATTGGACGTACATGCGTCAATCGCCAAGGAACTGAAGTTCTTAAAAGAAAGGAACTATCAAGAGTTTGAAAATTTAAGGGTTGAAGTTGCAAAATTGTTATTTGCTTACCGCAAATCTCTTCGCGCTAAACTTAACTCTTAACTCTAAACTCTAAAAAACTAAAAAATGGCTATTCAACAGCGAAGCGAATTTGCAAGTGCCTTAAACCAGGTTTGTTCCGAACGCGGCATCGAGCCGGAAGTCGTTATCGATTCGATAAAACAGGCCGTTCTTGCCGCCTATCGTAAAGATTACGAAGAACCCGAAGGCATCGATGTCGAAGTCAACGCGGATTCCGGCGAAGTTACCCTCAAAAAAGGCAAAAAACTTGTCACCCCTCCGGGTTTTGGCCGCATTGCCGCCCAAACCGCCAAACAAGTAATTTTGCAAAGGATCAGGGAGGCCGAAAAAGACGCTGTCATGAGCGAATACTCGGGGAAAGTCGGCACCATCGTTTCCGGTATCGTCCAGCGCATTTCCGGCCCGATTATTACCGTCAACCTCGGCAAAGCCGAAGGTATTATGCCGCCCTCCGAACAAGCCCGCGGCGAAAAATACTTCGTCAATCAGCGTCTTAAATTATTCGTTGTCGGCATAAAGGAAGGCACGCATGGTGAGGAGATTATCGTTTCCCGAAGCGCCAATGGTCTTTTGGAAAGCCTGTTTCGTCAGGAAGTCCCAGAAATGGCTTCCGGCGCGGTCGAAGTAAAAGCCATGGCTCGCGAAGCCGGTTCCCGCTCTAAAATTGCCGTTTGGTCCGGTCAACTCGGCGTTGATCCGGTTGGTTCTTGCGTCGGCCAAAAAGGTGTCCGTGTCCAAGCTGTTATTAATGAACTGGGCAGCGAGAAAATCGATGTTATTGCTTATCAGGAAGACCCAGCCGAATTCATCAAAGCCGCTCTCTCGCCGGCCAAAGATTTGCAGGTAAAAATAGAAGAAGACCAAAAGACCGCCGAAGTTACCGCGCCGGACGACCAGCTGTCCCTCGCCATTGGTAAAGAGGGCCAGAATGTTCGCCTCGCCGCCAAACTTACTGGTTATCGAATAGATATTCGGGGTAAAACCGGCACACCAAAAGAAGTAGAAGCCAAAGAAAAAGCGGCCCAAGAGGAGGCCAAGAAAGCGCTTGGAGTTACGGAAGAGTCAAAGGAGCCGGAAGAGCCGAAAGAAGAGGGGACTACCGAAGCATCGTCAGCCACTGGAGATCGAGCCCAAACGGCTGATGACCAAAATCAGCCTGTCCCAGAACCTCCGGCAGATGACCCGTCTCGACAAGTCGTCGACGAGGCGGACAAGAGACCGTTAATCGCTGATACCGACATATCCGACTCGTCCAAGTCATCTGATCAGTCTGAACCAGGCGACGATAAATGAAAGCTTTATCAGCCGCACTAGAACCTATATATGGACAACAAAAACACACGCCCTCCAATCGTCTCCATTTTGGGTCACGTCGACCACGGCAAAACCACGCTTCTTGACGCCATCCGCAAATCAAACGTCGCCGCCCGCGAACACGGCGGCATCACCCAGCACATCGGCGCTTACCAAATAGAAGCAAACGGTCACCCCATCACCTTTGTCGATACCCCCGGCCACGCGGCTTTTGAAAAAATGCGTTCCCGCGGTGCCGAAGTCGCCGACATTGTCATTCTGGTTGTAGCCGCAGGCGATGGCGTTAAGCCCCAAACCATTGAGGCCATCAAACACATTCAAAAAGCCCAAAAACCAACGATTGTTGCCATTACCAAAGTAGACTTACCCAATATCAATTTAGACAAGGTTAAAAAGGAACTCCAGACTGCCGGCATCACGATTGAAGAGTACGGCGGCGATAGCCCGCTTGTTCAAGTGGCCGCCCCCAAGGGCCAGGGGATCGCCGAATTATTAGAAGTTATCGGTCTCGTTTGGCAGCTAAACCCCGAAAAGTCCCAATCGGAAGCGCCTCTTGAGGCAGTCGTTGTCGAATCAAAGTTTGATAAATCCCGCGGAGCTCTGGTTACAGTCATCGTTAAAAAGGGAACGCTCACAGCCGGCCAAAAAATCGTGGTGGACAGCGAGACAATTACGGTTAAGGCTTTAATTGACGATAACGGTAAGAACGTCAAGGTCGCCAGCCCCGGGCAGCCAGTCGAAATATTAGGGTTCAAAAAACCCCTCGATGTGGGCAGTATCGTTTCCGAAACGATCACCAAGCCCCAAGAGTCATCCCGCCCCCCGTCTTACGCCGACATCATCGCCAAAGCCCAAAGTGCTAAAGATAAATTTAAAGTTATCGTCAAAGCTGATGTCGTTGGGTCTCTTGAAGCGGTCCTTTCTAATCTGCCCGCCAACATTCTGGTTCTGGCCTCATCTGTCGGTGAAGTAAACGAAAGCGATATCGCTTTTGCCAAAGTCGCCAGCGCCCCGATTATTACCTTCAACAGTAAAGTTAACCCCAAAGTTAAAACGCAGGCCGAAAGGGAAGGGGTCATTATCAGGAACTACAATATAATTTATGAACTCTTGGACGATCTGGAGGATGTCGTACTTGGGTTCCAGGCCGCCAAGGCAGAAGCCAAAATCAAAGGCAGGGCAAAAGTCGTCGCCACCTTTGATATCGAAGGCTCGCCTCGCGAAGCGGGCAAGAAAATTGCCGGCTGTGTGGTTACCTTCGGCAAGCTAAAAGTTGGCGATGAGGTTTACCTAAAAGACAAAAACGAAAATATTTCCAAAATTGTCTCAATCAAAAGATTCAAAAAAGACCTCGAGACCGTTTCTAATGGCCAAGATTGCGGAATCCTCTTTTCCCCCGCTCTTGACTTTAAAGAAGGCGACATAATAGAATCTCTCGGTTAGCCTCGAGATTCTGGATCTAGATAGATGTAGAATCATTGGGTTAAAATAGTACTTGCCATAAAGTGTTCAACTTTTAAAATGATTTGAATCTGGCTTCTGCCAGTTCAAATTCTCCTCTGAAGGGAAAGAGGAATATTAAGGAGAAAACCGTAGGTTGTCTCCTTAAAGTAAATCTATGGATCAAGATTCCAAACAAAAAACCCTCGATAATTTAACAAAAGCCCAAACAATCTTAGTTGCCGTTTCCAAAAATGCCCCTTTTGATGCTTTGGCTAGCGGCCTTGCCCTTTATCTTTCCTGCGTCAAGCTTGGCAAAAACGCCTCGATTTTAGCCAAAAGCCCTTCTGTCGGTGAAGCCCAAAGGCTCTACGGAGTCGACAAAATCGGCCGCTTCGAGGGCAATAAAAATTTAATCGTGGTAGTTAACGATGCCGTCGATAATGTCGACAAGGTTACGTACTCGCTGGAAGACACTAAGCTTAAAATAGTTGTCCACCCCTTCCCCGGTGCCAAAAATGTAACTCCCGACCAGATATCTTTTGAAGAAACCCCGTCAAAGCCAAATTTAATCTTTTCTGTCGGATATCGCACCCCCGAAGAATTGAAACAAGATATTGTTCACGAACAAAATTTAGACCCAAATATTTGGGTGGTCAATATCAACAAAGAAGATATGGGGGGAATTTTTGCTCAAGTTAATATTTTTAACCAGGAGGCGGCTTCCGTTTCTGAAGTTACCGCCCAGCTCTTTCAAGAATTAGCCCTGCCGCTAGACGAGGATATTTCTTACAATCTCTACATTGGCATTGCCAGTGCTACCGAAAACTTTGCTCCCGCCCTAGCAAGCCCGCTAAGCTTCGAAACCGCCGCCTGGCTGCTTAAATTCGGAGCCGGTCGGGCCGGTTTTGCCAATCCCGGGAGTTCGCACCGGGAAATGCCCGAACCGGATTTTGCCCCCATTGACCAGCCTGCAATCGAAAACGTCGAGCGTAAAAAAACTTCCCCGGAAACCTGGTTAAAACCCCCGAGGATTTATAAAGGTTCAAAATCCTTTGACAGAGAGAACTAATTTTGTTACTATCTATCTCTAAACTCTAATCTCTAAACTCTAAAAAACTAAACAAATGGCAAGTGCTGCATCCAAAAAATCGGTAATCGATAAGTTTGCTACCCACGCGGGTGACACCGGATCTCCCGAGGTCCAGGTCGCACTTCTTTCTCAAAGGATCGAGAACGTATCAAGCCACTTAAAATCTCACGGCCACGACGATCATTCCCGCCGCGGTCTTCTTTCCATGATCAACCACAGGCGCCGGCTTTTGCACTACCTAATGAGCAAAGCCCCGGACCGCTATAAAGACATCATAGGTAAACTAGGTTTACCTAAATGATGTCTTTGCTAAATGCTTCGCAAACTATCGAAATCGCTGTTTCGATAGTGCTCCGCATTTAATAAAGGATATTATTGGTAAGCTTGGACTTCCCAAATAGTCCTTGCAACCTATAAGATAATAAGTTATAATAAGCGAAGCGAAATTATATATCAGCCTTCAGCAAGCTGAATCTGATATATGTCGCTTTTGCTTTAGCAAAAGGAAGACATATCAGAGGAGCGCCGTCAACATTGATGTTGAGGCGAACTGCTGATATAATAGCTAAAGTTAAGGTTAAGGGTTGTTGGAAGTTGAGTAGTGTGAATCATCCGCCAGCTGGCGGATTCTGACTCACAGTATCCGATTTCTAACTTCTCTTAAACTTTCCAAAACAAATGAAATATGTCATTCTGGCCGGTTCGGTAAACTCACGACCTTGAGGCCCTGAGCGAAGTCGAAGGGCTTGTCCAGAATCAGATTCTGGATGCGCTCATTTCATTCGCTTACCAGAATGACGGAAGAAACCATATGTCTAAGTTAATACATAAAGAAATAGACCTTGCTGGTAAAAAATTAGTGCTTGAAACCGGCGAACTGGCCGGTCACGCCAACGGATCGGTTCTTGCTTCCTATGGCGAAACAGTTGTTCTGGCCACCGCCGTTTCCAAGCAAGCTCCCCCCGACGTTGATTACTTTCCGCTTGCCGTCGATTTTGAAGAAAAGCTTTATGCCGGCGGCCGAATCTCGACATCAAGATTTATTAAACGAGAGGGCCGTCCGTCTGAAACTTCAGTTTTAGCCGGCAGATTAATTGATAGGTCGATCCGTCCACTTTTCCCGGGCGATTACCAGGCCGAAGTGCAAGTCATTATCACCGTCCTTTCCTTTGACGAAGAAAATAATCCGGACATTGTTTCCCTCATTGCCGCCTCCGCCGCCCTTACAATTTCCGATATTCCCTGGAACGGTCCAATTGCCGGAGTTAAGGTCGGCAAACAAAATGGCGGCTTTATCCTAAATCCAACCGAATCAGAATTGGAATTTTCCGAGATGGAGCTTGTTATCGCTCTTTCCAAAGACGAAATCGTCATGGTAGAAGCTGGCGCCAAACAAGTCGAAGATGCCAAAGTCGTCGAAGGTCTTAAGTTTGCCATGGAAGAAGGCCAAAATGTTATCAAATTAATCGAAGACTTTGCCAAAGTTGCCGGTTGCGAAAAGCAAAAATATCAACCTGCCAAGCTGGAAGTATCCCTCCAATCCAAAGTTAAGGACTATATCCAAACTAACTTTATGAAGGGTTTCGACAAAGATAGCCTTAATGAAAATTGGTTTGCCGAAAGCGCTAAGAAACTCGAAGAAGAATTTATTAAAGACTCAAGTGACGAAAATAAAGTCACCGCCAAAGCCCTGGCCGGCCTCCTAGAAGAGGCTGTCGCTGCCAAATTAAGAGACGACATTTTAGTGGGCAAAAAGCGCCCGGACGGCAGGAGCCCCGATGATATTCGCGAAATTTCCATCAAAGTCCCGGTCCTTCCCAGGACCCATGGTTCCGCCATTTTTCAAAGAGGAGAAACCCAAGTGCTTTCCATCGCTACCCTGGCTTCACCCGCTCTGGAGCAATTAATCGAAGGCATGTATGGTGAAGATACCAAAAGGTTCATGCATCATTATAACTTCCCGCCATTTTCAACAGGCGAAGTTAAAAGATTAGGCTCTCCCGGCCGCCGGGAAATTGGTCATGGGGCTCTGGCTGAAAAGGCCTTAGCGCCGGTCATTCCGTCAATTGACGTTTTCCCTTACACCATTAGGGTCGTTTCCGAAGTGTTATCTTCGGCTGGTTCAACATCACAGGCTTCAGTCTGCGGCTCAACCCTTGCCCTCATGGACGCCGGTGTTCCCATCAAAGAACCGGTTGCCGGCATATCAATAGGCTTAATCACCGATAAAAGCGACAAGGGCAAATACGTTTTATTAACCGATATTGCCTACCAGGAAGACGCCCAAGGCGATATGGATTTTAAAATCGCCGGCACTAAAAATGGCATCACCGCCATCCAGATGGATACCAAACTTTCCGGCATCTCTCTTTAAGTAGCCAAGGGTGCTATTGAAAAAGCCAAAACCGCCCGCTTGAGCATTTTGCAGAAAATGGCCGAGGCTATCCCGGCTTCTCGCGTTGCCATCAGCAAACATGCCCCGAAAGTCTTTTTGGTCAAAATCGATCCGGCCAAAATCGGCGAGATTATCGGTTCCGGCGGCCGCACCATTAATAAAATCATCGCCGCTACCGGCGCTGCAATCGACGTTAAAGATGACGGTACCGTGACCATTTCCGCCAAAGACGCCGAAGCTGCGCAAAAAGCCGCCCAATGGGTCGAAGGCATTGTCAAAGAACCTCAAATCGGTGAAATTTACGAAGGCCCGGTCAAAAGAATTCTGCCCTTTGGTGCCATGGTCGAAATGCTTCCGGGCAAAGAAGGTTTGGTGCATGTTTCCAAGCTCGCCCCCGGAAGAGTTGAAAATGTCGAAGATGTTGTTAAAATTGGCGATGTTGTCAAAGTCCACGTTGCCGAAATTGACGACATGGGCCGGGTTAACCTTTCCATGGTTTTTGACGAGGCCGGTAATCCTATGGCTAAAGCATCATCCCAAGATGGCGGTTCCCGTCCTCCAAGACGCGATTTTGGAAGGCGCCCGGGCCGCGGCTTTGATAGGTCCCGGGACCGCAGAGGGCCAAAAAGATATTAAGAGAAAAGATGTTGCAAATCCCCGGCGTCCCCAAGGTCTCCAAGAGACTAACCGCGAGTCTGCTAATTCCACTTTTTATCGCTTTATCAATCTTTGTTTTTACCAAAAATAGGTTCCAAAGCACTTTCACTATCGAAAGCGGCCTAAATAAGTTTAAATTAAGCTTTAATCTCCAAAAGTCCGACGAGTCAAAGCTTTCTGATATCCTATCCGAACTCGATCTTCCTCAAAGCGTAAAGCAGGGGATTGAGTTCGAACTGGATGCAACATCGCAGGCTAAACTTGCTTATGTTTCTCCCCTCAAAGCAAAGATGAAACTCGGCACCAATTACCTAAATTTTAGCGG
>JACPKK010000016.1 GCA_016187105.1 Candidatus Curtissbacteria bacterium
TGGGTGGCTGCTCCGACTACACCACCTGCTTCACTTATTGTAATGATCCGGTCAATTACACGGCTTGTTCCCAGTTTGCAGAACAACATGGTTTTTATGAAGAAGATCCGGTTCAGGCTCCTGACGACTCTTTTTGGCAAAGAGCGCAAGGCGCTTTAGGTTGCAATAGTGTCGACTCCTGTTTCACTTTTTGCTCCGACCCAGCCAATACCGATACCTGTGACGCCTTTGCTCAAGCCGAATCCATACCCGGAGGTTATGTTGATCAGCCGGACAAGCCCGAATACTTGGAAGTAGCCGCAACTGTTTTGGGCTGCGATTCAGCCAGCTCTTGTGCTACCGCTTGTGACGATCCGGCAAACCACCAGAAATGTACGGACTTTGCCAGCCAGGTCGGGCTTTTGGGAGGCACTACAACAGCGGGGCCCGGCGGCTGTACCTCAACTGAAACCTGCCAAGCCTACTGTAGCGATCCTAATAACTTTGGTTCCTGCTCGAACTTTGCGCCGGCCGGCGGAACTTTTACCGGCCCCGGCGGCTGCGATAGCGCCGGCAGCTGCCACAATTACTGCGAAGCTAACTCCGCAGACTGCCGCAGTTACGCCCCGGGCCAAAACGGCGTCTACGTCCCAATTGCTTGCGGTTCGGGCGAATATTTCGGGCCCGGCGGTGTTTGTACGGCAACCGAAGAAACTCCAGCCGCTACCCAATGCGCCGGCTCCGGTAAATTCTGGGACGGCGATACTTGTCACGAAGAGCCGCCGGTTGGCATAACACCGATAACCCAAAGCGCCTTCTTTGAACCGCGCGCGGACATGGGCGACTGCGCCACACCCGCCGCCTGTTACGATTACTGTACTGCCAATCCTGGCACTTGTGCAGGCTTTGACACTGACTCGCCAAGGCCGGATGAGAACTATAACCCTGTTGTTTACTATACACCGGGCCAGCCTGTAACATTTGACCCGATTCCCGAGTACGGCAACTGCAATAGCCCCGGCAGCTGCTACGATTACTGCGCCGCCAATGCCGGAGCTTGTGCAGGCTTTGACCCTGACTCTCCAAGACCGATTAATGTCTATACTCCGGGGACTTATTACACCCCGCCCACTGATGTTGTTTACGTCACGCCGGCAGTTACAAACTATTACGTGACACCGGTTTATCCGACACCGCCAGAAGGATCAAGCTACACTTCGCCCGCTTATTACACGCCAGGCATTTACAGCACTCCCTCTTATTACACGCCTCCACCCGGTTCAAACTACACGTCGCCAAGTTATTACACCCCCGGCAGCTATATCTCGCCCTTCTATTACACGCCTCCGCCGGGCTCAAACTACACAACACCGACTTACTTCACTCCGCCGCCGTATATCTCGCCTTCTTATTACACACCGCCAATTGGCAGCTTTTACACCACCCCAACTTACTACTCTCCGCCATCTTACCCCTCGCCTACTTATTACACACCGCCGCCGGGCAGTAATTACACCTCGCCAAGCTACTTTACCCCGCCGCCATACGCCTCACCCGCTTATTACACTCCTCCGTGTTTCGCTCCTCCCTGCTCATACCCTTCTCCCACTTATTACACACCGCCGCCTTATACAACACCCACCTATTACACACCGCCGCCTGATAGTACCTACACCACGCCTAATTACCCAACACCGTCTCCATATACAAGCCCAAGTTATTACACGCCCGGTTACTACACACCCACCGGCTACATCACGCCAAGTTACTCTTATCCCACACCCGGCGGCACCTACACTACGCCTTCATATTACACGCCCTATGCTTCACCTTCGTATCCGTACCCAACACCTATAGGAGGATATACCACACCCTACTATTACACGCCCTACACCACTCCATCGTATTACACGCCTTACTCAACACCGGATTATCCGTACCCTACGCCGGGCGGTGGTTACACTACGCCAACGTACTACACACCCTATTCTTCACCCAGTTACTACACACCGTATAGCTCACCGGCTTACTACACGCCTGGAACGTATTCGTCGCCAAGTTATTATTCACCGTTTTACGCATCACCTTCTTACGTATCACCATCTTATTACTACCCGACACCCGGTAGCGGTTATACATCACCGGCTTATTACACGCCCTATACCTCGCCCACTTACCTAACTCCCTCTTACGTGTACCCATCTCCAGACGGCTACGTCAGCCCAAGTTATGTCTATCCGACACCCGGCAGCGGTTATACCTCCCCGAGCTATGCTTACCCATCGCCTTCATACCCTTACCCGACTCCAGGTAGCGGCTACACCTCGCCAGCCTACTACACTCCGTACAGCTCGCCAAGTTATGCTTACCCGACTCCCGGTTCCGGGTATGCCTATCCATCGCCAAGCTATGTATCCCCGAGCTATGCTTACCCAACACCAGGAAGCTACTACACTCCGGGTTATTCCTACCCCTCACCGTCTTACGGTTCTCCGTCATATGGCAGTCCGACCTATGGCTCACCAAGTTACGGCAGCCCGTCCTACGGAACACCTGACTATGGCTCACCAAGTTACGGCAGCCCGTCCTACGGAACACCTGACTATCCATATCCAACTCCACCTCTAGGCGCCAAAACCACAAAGAATTTTTTCGATAGATTCCTAGACCTCTTCAAATAAATAGGGGGCGAAGATCCTAAGCTTGCCGAAGGGGTTGACATTAAAATTCCTACTTGATATATATTCTTCTGCCTCTCGTTCTTGAAGCACATTTTCAACTTCGAGAGGCATTTCTTTTGATTTGATCGACAAATTATATGTATCAGTTATAATTAAATCATGCCTAAATCCGGAGAAGTTACACCTACACCCCAACCCCTAGAAAAGCCCAAAGGTCTAAAACAAAAACTCGGCACCGCCGCGCGAGTAGCCGCCATAGGCACACTTGCCGTTGCCGGAGCAAGAATGGTACTGGAACACAATCCAAGACAACCAGTAGAGGATATGACAAGGATTCTACGGAATGTTGAGGATTTCAAAGGCGACAAAGATGCCCAACAGGAATTAACAAATAACTTTGATATAATGTTTGCACAGATAGCAGTAACAACATTGATACCTGATGCACAGCTAAGAACCATTATGACAACAGATAACAACTCATATACCCTCGAGAAGCGCCCAGATGGAAGCAAACGTATAAATGTACGTACAGCAAACAATAAAACCTTTTCCTTTACTTTAGATCCAGAAAAAGGTGTAGTAAGAAAAAAGATGGCGGACGGTCAGTCGTCCGAAGAAACTGTTTTAAAACCTTCAGAAGTTAGACAGTTATCCCAAAAACTCCAAATCGCCTTCCAAAGCCGCGCATCTAGTCCTCCCCAAAGAAGTTAATGTTATAATTCTTACACTCTCGCAATCCGTAGGCTACTATGTCAGAAGCAAAAAACCCGGAAATACCACCGCCCCCTAAAATCTCTCGGCGGAAATTTCTAAGAGTCGCGGCAGGAAGCGCAATTGGAATTCTAGCAGCGTCTGCAGGGTCTATCGCAGGCAGAGAAGCTTTAAAGAAATTAAAGAAACCTGAAAATGAAAAGCCCAAAGCGCAAGCCCCGCCAGACCAACCCCAAACCACCCCACGGATCGATCGAATACCCTCGGTCACATCTACACCTACCAGAACTCCAGAAATAATAAAAGCGCAAACAAAATATAATTTTGGAGAAGATGTACCCGAAGATCTCCGTGCCCAAATCCGCGAGGCAGTTAGTACGGGTATTGGCTTTATAAAAGCAAAGACAGGCGTAGACCTTGAAGGCACTACCGTTTACGCTTACGGCGACGGAGGCAAACTTGTAGACGAGTTTCTAAAAACTAACCCCCAAGCCGCGCCCCAAAGAGAAGACCTTAAAAACTTCGCCACAGCATTTGCCGGGCCCAAAAAAGATTTCTACATCATAACCACAAGTCCCGGCTGGACAAGGGCATCTCCCATAATCGGCGGCCCTGTCTTAGAAGGCAGATACCACACCGTCTACCACGAGCTTTTCCATGTCCTGCAATATGAGGTTGGAGGTTACTTTAGGCCTCCTTTTGGATGGCTCAACGAAGGCGGGGCGCACTATGTTGCGGCAAGAGCCCTGGACGAAACCGAAAAATATAAATACGAAGACATAAAAAACGGCCACCTGAAAAGGGCATCCGTTTCTCAAGATTCGCTAGTAAAGCTGGAAAACCAGAGTGCTTTAAGCAATGTCGATAATTATTCCCGCTCGTTTATGGCAGTAGAACTGCTTACCATGGGCATGCCGGACGGCGGCATAGCCGCATTGGCCAGGTATTGGACCGAAGTAGGCAAAGGCCAAAATCCCGAGATAGCGTTCTCTCGCGTTTTTGGCATACCAAAAGACGAATTTTATAGAAAGTTCGATGCCTGGGCAAAAGAAGGCTTCCCCAAATAAGGACAGCGGTTTGCGGGAAAGACTTGCTGTAAGCTAAAATTCCCATATGGATCCAAAAATTAAAGAGGTTTTAGACAAGTCAATCAGTCTGGTTGAATCATCTCAAGACCCGGACAAAACCTATCTTGAAATTTTCGGCAAAAGCGGAATCTTTACCGCTCTCACCGCAGAAATTAAAAATATCGAACCGGCAAACCGCGCCGCCTTTGGCCGCGGCCTAAACTCCGCCAAATCTCAAATCGAGGAATTGCTCAAAAAGAAAAAACTCTCAACTTTCAACTCTCAACTCTCAACTGAATTTATAGATATCACCGCTCCCGGCAAAAAACAAAAAGTCGGCCACCTTCATCTGGTCTCTCAAGCCATCAAAGAAATTGTCGCCATCTTTACAAAAATCGGCTTTTCCTTACAAAGTTATCCGGAAGTCGATTGGGACTGGTACGCATTTGACTCACTAAACATGCCCAAGAATCACCCAGCCCGTGACGACTTCGAAACCTTCTTCGTTAAATCGGAAAAGAATCCGCGATACGGTCAGCAGGTCTTAACACCTCATACCTCCAACGGCCAAGTCCGCGAAATGGAAAGGGTTAAGCCACCGATTAGAATGCTTAATATCGCCCGCTGCTACCGCCGCCAGATCGACATTTCCCACACGCCAATGTTTCACCAATTCGAAGGCCTCTACATCGACAAGAACGTTTCTATACCGCAGCTGAAAGGAACGTTTGATTTTTTTACCACCAACTTTTTTGGCCCCAAACGGACAACACGTCTGCGCCCTCATCATTTCCGCTTCACCGAGCCTTCTTTTGAAGTCGACGTCACTTGCGGCGTTTGCCAGGGCCGCGGTTGTCGCCTTTGTAAATCCGGCTGGCTGGAGCTTGGCGGCGCCGGCATGGTCCACCCCAACGTTTTAAAAGCCGGCGGCATCGATCCCAACAAATACTGCGGCTTTGCATTCGGGTGGGGAATTGAAAGGACAATCGCCATGAAAACGGAACTGCCGGATATCCGGCTCTTTTACCAAAATGATTTGAGATTTTTGGAACAGTTCTGACGTAAGTTAAAAGTCAAAAATGATAAGTCAAAATTACAATTCAAAATTCAAAAGTGATTTAAGACAAAGATGTTTTCAGTTTGGTCTTGAAGTTATAAGACTAACTGACAAATTGCCCCAAAAAAGAAGCGCGTGGGTAATTTCGGACCAAGTTATAAGGTCATCATGCTCTATCGGGGCCAATTTAGTCGAAGCTAAAGGATCTAGTTCGCGGCTAGAGTTCAAAAAATTCTACGAAATATCTCTAAAAAGCGCCAATGAATCAAAATACTGGATCGAACTTCTCCGGGAAGCTGGACTAGTTCCCGCAAAGAGTACTGATGCATTGTTATCCGAGCTGCAAGAAATAACAAGCATGATTGCCAGTGGCGTCATTAAACTCAAAAGTAAAAACTTTTAATCTTTTTACTTAAACTTATGGCTTATGACTTTTAACTTATAACTTAACAATGAATATCACCGTTCCCGTATCCTGGCTTCGCGATTATTTAAAAACCGACATTGCCGCCAAAACGCTGGCCAATAGTCTTTCTCTCTCTGGCCCTTCGGTCGAGAAGATCAGAAGACACGGCACGGATCTCTTGATGGAAATCGAGGTCACCGGAAATAGGCCCGATGCCTTCTCCATTTTTGGTCTGGCCCGCGAAGCCCATGCTATTTTAAGTTTCCAAAACGCCAAATCTGCTCTTACTGCACCTAAAGGTTTAGATACCCGGCTCGACCCCGACACCAAAAATATTTTGTCTTTGGACGTTTTAATCCGCGACAAATCACTTTGCCCGCGCTTCACCGCCATCATTTTGTCGGGTGTCAAAATCGGCCCGTCGCCCGCCGAGATCAGAAACAAGCTTGAAGCCGCCGGTATCCGCCCGATCAATAATATCGTCGACATCACCAACTACGTCATGCTCGAACTGGGCCAGCCGATGCACGCCTTTGACTTTGACAAAATTAAGGGCGCTAAGATGACACTGCGCCCGTCAAAAGCCGGCCAGAAAATAAAAACCCTGGACGGCCAAACAAGAATTCTGCCTGCCGGCGCTATCGTCATCGAAGACAGCCAAAAGCTGGTTGACCTTTGCGGCATTATGGGTGCCGCAAATTCCCAAATTTCCAGGCGTACCAAGCGCGTCCTGCTTTTTGTCCAAGCATACGATTCCTTAAGGATCAGAAAAACAACTCAAGCCTTGGCTCTGCGCACCGACGCGGCAGTCAGATTTGAAAAGGGGATCGACCTCGAAGGAATTCTGCCCGCCTTATCTCGTGCGGTTTACCTAGCCAA
>JACPKK010000006.1 GCA_016187105.1 Candidatus Curtissbacteria bacterium
CGCAGATAACGGGTTTGACCAGGTTATTGTTATCGGTGACCGAAAAACGGATATTGATGCCGGGAGGATGGTTGGTGCCATAACGGTTCAGTATATAAAAAGAGATTTTCCAATTGACCCGACGGATGCCGATTATAAAATTAAGAATCTGCGGGAAGTTTTAAAGTTAATCTGATGCTGACAGATACCCACTGCCATTTGGACATGATTCCCGACCCGAAGATTGCGCTACTTCGGGCAAAAGAGGCTGGAGTTGGCACAATTATTAATGTCGGGACGTCGATTGACGCGAGTCGCCAGTCGATTGAGATTGCCGAGGAAACGGATTCGGTTGACGTTTACGCGACGTGCGGAATCCATGCGCAAGAAGGACCGAAAGATATTAAAAAGTATGGATCCCTTGATAAATGTATCGATGAACTTCGAAATATGACCGGCCGTCATTCTGAATTTATTTCAGAATCTGGATCGAATAGATCCCGAAACAAGTTCGGGATGACACAAGTGTCAGTTCAGGATGACAAAAAGAGAGTTGTTGCAATCGGCGAGTGCGGGATGGACTTCTTTTTAGAAAAGACTAACCAAGGTCCAGCAACTAGCGATGATGAGAAAAAGGATCAAAGGGAACTATTTGAGGCGCAGGTTAAATTGGCAATGGAGCTTGACCTTCCACTTATTATTCACTGCAGAAATGCGTGGGAAGAAACGTTTGATACAATATCAAAAATCAAAGATCAAAAATCAAAATTGAGAGGGGTATTCCATAGTTGGACCGGGACACTGGAACAGGCAAAGCGGGCGCTGGATCTGGGATTTTATATTTCGTTTTCCGGGATTGTGACCTTTAAAAACGCGGGGGAGATTCCGGAAGTTGCCAAGATGGTTCCCGAAGATAGGATTTTGGTCGAAACCGATGCACCATTTCTAACTCCGCGGCGCAGCTCCCCAATACTTAAGTTCCAGGGGGCAAACGAGACTAATGAGCCGAAAAATGTTAGAATAACAGCCCAATTCTTAGCAGATCTTCGTGGGGTTTCCCTGGACGAAATTAGTGGTATAACCACTGGTAATGCTAAGAGGCTGTTTCGGATTTAAAATTGACCTAATTGACCTAATTACTAATTTCTAAATAAGAGAGCTTGTTTCTCGATGACTCGAAATAAGAGAGCTTGTTTCTCACTACGTTCTAAATAAGAGAGCTTGTTTCTCGTAAACTCGAAATAATGACCAAAGTCCCAATTAGAAATTAAGTCATTGGGATTTAATTAGTAATTAGAATAAGAAAAGTTTTGTTTCGCAAAATTAGAAATTAGAAATTTCATGATAAAACGTTTCGTCGAACGTTACGACCGACAAGTCCATAGGTTCCTGGAAATTCTTCCGGGCACTTTTTCGTGGTCGCTGATCCTTTTCCCGGTCTGGGGCTCGTTTTGGATCCCCCATTACGTTGCCTACTACATAATTTTGTTTGACGTTTTGTGGTTTTATAAATCGGGCTCTTTGGCCGTTACTTCGGTACTTTCCCATGTAAAACTCAATGCGGCCAAAAAATACGATTGGCTTGCCGATTGCCGCAGACAACCGGATTTTGACAAAATTCATCATTTGATCGTGATCCCGACTTACAAAGAGCCAATACAGACGATTGAAAAAGGGATCGATTCAATTGCCAGACAAGATATGCCCCGTGACCAGATTTCGGTTTGCCTGGCACTGGAAGAGAGAGAAGGACGTGAGGCGCGCCAAAAGGCTAGGGTTTTGGCAAGAAAATACGCAGATAAATTCGCTAATTTTATCGTTACCTATCACCCCGACCGCGACGGCGAAGTTAAGGGCAAATCTTCTAATGAGGCTTACGGGGGGAAGTTGGCCAAAAAGATTCTTGTAGAAAAACAAAAAAGGGATATCGATTACATTATAGTAACTTCCAAAGATGCTGACGGGATTTTTGACGAAAAATATCTCTCGTGTCTTGCGTACAAATTCCTAACAAGCGAAAATAGGCACCTTATGTTCTGGCAGCCGATCGTGCTTTTTTACAATAACATCTGGAAAACTCCGGCGCCGATTCGGGTAATGAGTTCTTTATCATCCGTTTGGCAGACAGGCTTAAACAGCCGCAGAGACCGCCTAGTTAATTATTCGATGTACTCACTTTCCTTGAAACTACTGGATGAAGTCGGCTATTGGGATGTCGATGTCATTCCGGAAGACTACAGAATATTTTTCAAATGCTTTTTTGCCAAAGGAGGGAAAGTTGAGGTCGATCCTGTGTTTTTGCCGATTTACGCGGACGCCGCGCAATCGACAAGTTATTTTAAATCTTTGGTCAATTTATACGAACAGGAAAAACGCTGGGCATGGGGAGTTTCGGATGACTCTTACTTTATCAAAAAATGGTTAACACACACCCATATTCCCTTTTGGAAAAGGACTATTAGGGTTTTAAAGGTTTTAGAAGACCATTTTCTTTGGCCGGTTAATTGGTTTGCAATAACGCTCGGAGCAACAATCCCGGTGCTTTTGAACCCGCAATTTGCGCAAACGGTAATGGGCCAGAATTTACCGCGGGTTTCGTTTGGAATACTTTCGGCTTGCTGGATATTTTTGCTGGTGATTTTAATTGTGGATATGAGGCAAAGGCCGAAAAGAGCAGAAGGGGTGAGTTTGTTGCGCAAAATCACAATGCCAGTCGAGTTTGTCCTGATGCCGGTTGTAACTCTTATTTTTACGGCACTGCCGGGAATCGATGCCCACACGCGGTTAATGCTTGGGAAGTATTTAGAATACTTTTTTTGATCTTTGCCACTTTATACAGTTTGCTTTCCGTTATTCGCCATGACCACTTTCAATCCCAGGGAATTGATTTTAGTATTTACGACCAAGCTTTGTGGCTTTACAGCCGGTTTGAAAGGGCATTTTCGACGGTAACCTTTTTGGATAATTTGGCCGACCGATTTAGGCCAATTACCATACCGCTTTCGGCTCTTTACTGGTTCACGGGTAACGAGAGAGTGCTTTTAATTTTTCAGTCGATAATTCTTTCGGCGGCAGTTTTTCCCATTTGGCTCCTTGGCAGGAGGTATCTTCCCAGAATTTTGGCAATTATGGCGGCTTTTCTCTATGTTGATTTTATCGGTATCCAGGCGGCGACGGTCAGCGAATTCCACGAAATGGCCCTCTTGCCATTTTTCCTGGCATGGCTTTTTTATTTTTTAGAAAGAGAAAAATGGCGGGCCTATTTTACAGTTCTTTTGATTTGCCTTGCGGTAAGAGAGCACGTCGGACTAACGCTTGGCGTCCTGGGCCTTTATGTTTTCTTTGTCAAGAAAAACCTTAAAGCGGCTCTTCTGACAGCGGTCATAGCGTTTTCGTGGTCAGTCTTAGCAATTTCAATAATCATGCCGAAACTCGGGCAAGAGTATTACGGCACGTTTGTGAAGACTGGTGACAGCTTATATGAGGGCATTTTTGGTTATTTAACCAACCCGTTTTTGACAATAAAGACATTTTTTGTGCCTTTTGTCAAAACCCAAACCATTTTTTGGTCATTTTTCTCATTTGGCCTGGTGCCTTTTGCCTATTTGGCGCTTCTGCCGGTGATTCTTTTTCAGTTTGCCTCACGGTTTTTTGACCTGCAACATCCGATCCGCTGGACGCTTTATTATCACTACAGTTTAGAGACGGGGGTGTTTCTGGCTGTTGCGACAATCTACGGGTTAAAGCTAATTCTGGCTAAGTTGCCAAGAAAGAGATACATTATCGGAGTTTTAGCCATATTGCTTCTTGGGGCGCAGACGACAAGTAATATAATCCTGCACTCGCCGCTAAAAACTCTTTTGAAAGCGCAGTTTTATCGGGAAGAGCCTTGGAGTTGGGATACCAGGTTTATTTTGTCAATGGTCCCCCCGGATGCAACAGTAGCCAGCCAAAATAATCTCTTGCCTCACCTTTCACACCGCCGGGAAATTTATCTTTTGCCCATTCCAAGAAATGCCCAATATATCGTTTTGGATTTACATCCCGGCCAGAATGACTGGAATTTTTATACTGACAATTTAGATCTGGCCAAGAGCCAGTTTAAGGAACTTATAAGGAACGGCAGTTACAAACCGATTGCATCCGCCGGCGACGCCTACATTTTAATGAGGCGGGACTAGCGCTTTGAGTTTTTTGCAAATATACTGGGATACGTGAGCTTTTTGGGATTCACCTTAATCTTAATTTTAATTTTCGTGCTGCGCCTGCCGTCGCTTTTTGAGCCCTTTTGGTATGGGGATGAAGGCATTTTTGCGGCGGTGGCCAGGAACTTAAATTTAGGCGGGACGCTTTACGCGACCGCTTGGGATAATAAGCCGCCGATGATTTATCTCACCTATGCGGCAATTTTCAAGACTCTGGGGGTTTCGATGTTTTGGTTAAGAATGGCGGCGATGGTGGCGGTTTTGGCGACAGGGGCAGTTATTTATGAAATAGCCCAGAAAGTTTTGGGTGTAAAGCGGGCGCTTTTTGCCTGCGCAATTTTTGGGGTCTTAACCTCGCTTAGGCTGGTCGAGGGCAATTTAGCACTGACGGAGATTTTTATGATCCTGCCGATATCTTTGGCAATGCTTCTTGCAATCAAAAGGAATTGCGATTACCCGGCGCTTTTGGCGGCGGGGATCCTTCTGGCAACCGCTTCACTTTATAAACAAGTAGGGGCGCTGGAGGCGGCGGCTTTGGGTCTGTTTTTGTTTTTATACTCCCCAAGCTTTTGGGGATTTTTTAAGAAGGGACTAGCCTTGACACTTGGTTTTGCGATACCTTATGGACTGACTCTTGGGTATTTCGGATATAAAAATTTAATCGGTGATTATATTTTCGCAGCTTATACTTATTACAACATTTACCTTTCCGAAAGCCCGCAATACGCGCGCCTTTTGACGGTTGCTAAGTTTTTGCCAATTGCGGCAGTTTTAGCATTCGGATTTTGGAAAAAAAGGAAAGGAGAGGTTAACTTTTTCCACCTCTTTCTGCTTTGGGGGGCTTTGGCGTTTTTAGGCAGCTTTTTCTCGGGGAGGACCTACGGACATTATTTAATCCAGGCAATACCGGCGCTTTCTTTGATTGTCGCGGCGGCCGGCTGGCCAAGGCAAATTAGGCCTAGTGCCGTAATTTTTGCGGCCGCTTTTATTTTACCGATGGCCTTTTTGACAAAAACCTTCTTTTGGAACGCGGGCGGCGGAAATTTATGGGAGCAGACAAGTTATTATAAGAATTTTTTCGACTACACTCTCGGTAAAAAAAGCGTTGACGATTATAATAATTATTTCGACAGGAACGTCAATTTGATAATGGAAACACGGGACTTTTTGGAAGCAAAGGAGGGATTTTCCAAAAGCGTCTACATTTGGGGTGACTGGGCGTGGCTTTATGCAATCGCCGATTCCCGTAACCCGTCACGGTACGTGACTTCATTCCATGTCTTTGGAGTACCCGAGGGACGCGAGGAAGTAATAGCCGGACTCGCCAAGTCGCCGCCAGTTTACATTATTAAAGCGCCCAGTTCGATCGGTTATTTTGCCCAGTTGGAGAAAGTGCTGAAAGACGACTATACTCTAACTTTGCAGTTTGACAGTGTGCAAATTTTTGGCAAGAAAGGACAAGAATAGATGGCTTTTTGGTCGGCAGATGCCACGAGAAATATAAGAAGGTCTCTTTCCGGACAGGCCCAGGAGAATTTTTCGCGAGACAAGTTAATGCTGGCAGTTTACGTTTTTTGCGGCTTATCAATCTTGGGGCAAGCGTCGCTTATTTTGGTTTCCTGGAGTAAACTGCCGCCGCAGGTCCCTCTTTTTTATTCGAGGCCATGGGGTGAGGCGATGCTGGCGCCGACAGCTGGGCTCTGGATTCTGCCGGGGTTGCTACTTTTGATTGCAAGTATCAATTTTTTTATAATTTCCAATTTTTCTCAAAACCGCTTTTTGGCAAGGGCGATTGTTGTTTTTACACTTCTGGTGGCCTTTTTGACAATTTATGACAGCGCAAAAATTATTGCCCTTTTAACATGAACTTTGTCTTACCATTTCTGGCTGCCTTTTTAACAGCCGCCGTATTGACTCCGGCCGCTATGGTCTTAGCCCGCAGGTTTGGATTGGTAGATGATCCCAAACGCCGTCACCCGGGGGCTTTGCATACCCAAGTTGTGCCAAGAGGCGGCGGTTTGGCGATTTATATGGCAGTAATTTTAGCAAGTTTAATTTTCGTCGGGATTACAAAAAAGACTTTAGGCATTTTTGCCGGCGGATTGATTTTGGTTATCGTCGGGCTCGTGGACGACAGGGTTGACCTGGGCAGTTGGCGCAAGCTGGCTAGTCAGATTTTGGCGGCGACGGTTGTTGTGGCAAGCGGGATCGGGATTGCCTTTATTGCCAACCCGCTTTTTGCTTTCGGGAACTTCGGGGCAATCGGCGAGGTTATCCGTTTGGACAGCTTGAGGGTTACCTTTAATTTTTTGGGTGCTCATTCGGTTCTTGTCTGGGCTGACCTCTTTGCGCTTTTTTGGATTGTCTGGGTAATCAATATGGTTAATTTTTCAAGCGGCGTTGACGGGCAAATGCCGGGGATTGTGATTGTTGCCCTTTTGGTGATTTTTGCGGCAAGCCTACGGTTTGCCGGCCACGACCCAAGCCAAGTTTTGGTAGCCAAGCTTGCTCTTATCGGCGCAGGGGCGACGGCCGGATTTTTGATTTTTAACTTTTATCCGGCGAGGATTTTCCCCGGCGATTCCGGCTCTTATTTTTTGGGATTTTTGGTTGCGGTCTTGGCCATTTTATCAGGAGCGAAAGTCGGCACGGCAATTCTGGTAATGGCGGTACCTTTAACAGACGGGGTTTTTACAATCGTGCGTAGAATCGCTTCCGGCAAATCACCATTTTTGGGCGACCGCAAACACCTACACCATCGGCTTTTGGAACTTGGCTGGGGACAGCGGCGAATTGCCTTGTTTTATTGGGTTCTGTGTGCTATTTTGGGGGCAGTTGCCTTGCTTCTCCCAGCCGCCCAGAAGCTTTTTGCAGGGGTACTGGTAGCAACTGTCGTGATTGGAGGACTGCTTTGGTTAAACACGAACTTATCGCAAAAGCACCAAAGATAACCCAGCTCCCCCTTTGGCTTTTTATTTCTTCACGGCCCAGACAATGGCTTAAAAATATCGCCCTTTTTGCTCCCCTGGTTTTTGAGGGAGAATTTTTTAACCCGGCCCGTTTTTGGATTGTCGTTTTGGGGTTTATTATCTTCTGCGCCGTGACTTCGGCAATTTATCTTGTTAATGATGTAATCGATATCGAAAAGGATCGGGCGCACCCGTTTAAAAGCAAACGGCCGATCGCGGCCGGAAGAGTGAATCCAAGGGTGGCGCTTTTGGCGGCTTTTTTGATTATGGCGGCTGCTTTATTTTTTGCCAGTAAACTTTCGGCATTTTTTACGATAGCAACGGCGGCTTACGCCATTTTGCAGATTGTCTATTCGCTATTTTTAAGGTCGGTAATACTTCTGGACGTAATGGCAATTGCTTCGGGCTTTTTAATTCGCGTTTTTGCCGGGGCGGTTTTAATTGATGCCCATGTGACGATCTGGTTTATTTTGACTGTAGCGTCGCTAGCCTTATTTTTGGCAGTCGGGAAAAGGCGGTCGGAAAGGACGCTTTTGGTGGGCTCTGGAGGGAACTTGGGGACGCGATCGATTCTTCTTCACTACCCTGAATCTTTACTTGACTCGCTGACGGTGATGTTTGCGACAACCTGCTGGTTTTCTTACACAATGTTTACCTTTTTGCAGCCGCCGCCTTCGGCCGGGCCGCAGGTTTTGGTGCTTTTTGGCGATTATCTGCCGAGGACATTTTTAGCCTCCAAATGGCTAATGGCCACCGTACCTTTTGTAATTTACGGGGTCATGAGGTATCTATACGTAATCTATGAGAAGAAGGAGGGCGAATCGCCAGAGAGGGTGCTGCTTTCCGACTACCCGCTTCTTTGGACGGTGAGCCTTTGGATAATAATGGTTTTTGTGATCATCTACGGGAGTGAGTTTCTGCCGGTTAAGATTCTAAGACTTTTGCAGTAATCAGAGTCCTATTTTAGTCCAAGCTTAAATTCGACCGTTTGGCTTTCGGCCGAGGCTTCGTTTGGGGAAAAGAGGCTGACGGCGGCGGAGCTTTGGGGGCTTAGGGATATTTGGGTTATTTGATTTTCAAGATCGGCACCGAAGAAAAGCTTCGCCTGGCCTGGAGTCACCTCCAGGCTGTATGTTTTGGGCTGGTCTTGGGGATTGGTTACAGTCAAGATGCCAATAAATGCTTGAGTAGGGCTGATTTTGGTAAATGATACTTTGTATTTATCTCCGTTTTGAGAAAAAGTGAGATTGGGAAAATTTTCAGTCTGGAACGTTATTTCGTCAGGGGCAATAGTTTTGGCGCCGGCGATGCTTTCTACTTTTGTAAGGTTTTTGGCAAAGTAAAAAGGGGCGGCGATGAGACTAACCAGAAGCAGGACGGCGAAAAAATTAGCAGCGAAAGAGAGAAGATGACGCAATTTCATATCTGGCCCTGCCTGCCGGCAGGCAGGTCTCTTTGAATCTCCAGTTCCCTTTCAACGTCGAGCGCGAAAACCCAGGAAAAATTAGCCGCAACAACAAAAGCAATGATAGAGATTTGAGGGTAAGTGATTTTAAAAATGGTTGAGACTATTAAAAAGCCGACCGAGAGCCAGAGAAAGGTTAACCAAATGGCGGCCTGGTAATAAAGGTTACCAGAAGGAGCAATAAGGCTTTCAAGGTTCAGCCTGGCAAGCCTTGCATGGGTTTGGGGCGGAATATGGCTTTCATGGAAGAAGTGAGCCCGGACGATAACAAAAATTGTGCCAAGAGCGGCCAGGCTAAACATGGCCAGATTTCCAAAATTTTCGGCCAGAATGTAGGCCTGGTAAGAAGGAAAATGAATTGTAGGTAGAACTTTGAGAAAACTGGCAGGAGCGACTGTAAAGCCCAGACCGAGAAAATAGACGGCCGCGAAAAGCCCGGCCATTTTACCCAAGATGAGGATAACGGCGGGCAAAACAGCCTCATCGATCAGCTTGGTAATTGAGCGGGCAACCATAGATCAACTATAGAATTTCCAATTCCAAATTGCCAATTCCGAATTCTTAAATCTAAAGCTTTTTGGTATAGTCGGCAGAAACCCAGCCTTGTTTATCTTGCCCGCCTGATTGCGAGGCAGGGAATTTGACCTTGATCCAGCCTTGGGTTTCTTGGATAACTTCAAGCTGGTCCCCGGTTTTTACCCTGCCAATTTCCGGTGAACTGGTGCTGGCGTCCTGCCGCAGGCGCAAAAACCCCTGGGGCGTTTGGGTGACTTCAACTTTGGAGGTTTGAGGCTCGGGCGCAGGTGAGGTACCGCTTTCGATATTCCTGGCCTCTTGAGAGGCGAGCGTGACTTCGGCCAGAAGCCGAAAACTGGAGGTTGTTTTGATGGAAAATTCACGGCTGGTGTAGCCGTCTTTTTCGACAAGCACTTTGTGATCGCCGTCGTCAATCGCGGTTATCAGTTGCGGCGCCAAACCGGCAAGCTTGCCGTCGACAGTAACATTGGCGTCAGTTGGCATGGAAGTTACAAAAAGGCCCTTTTGGCCGGAGATCAAGGCGAGAGATTCGCCGGCTTGGCCCAAGAAATTGGAGGCAAGCTCGCGGTTAACGACGGTGAGCGTACCGGACCTTAAGCTAATTTTATCAACAAAGCTAGCCTCGGAAACGCTGATTTTAAGGCTATAATCCCCTGCCTTGAGCTGATCGGAGAAAAAGGGCGTTTTGCCAACGTGTTTGCCGTCTAAAAAGATTGCGGCTTCCGGCTTGGAGGTTACCTGAAGGGCGGCTGGTTTATCGATGCCGATGGCGCTGCAGCCGGAGAGAAGCAGGACTAACGACGAAAGACTAACGACTAATGTAAAAACGTTTAGGCTAGCTTGGACTTTAGTCTTTAGTCGTTTGTCGTTCGTCGCTTGAGAAGGCATTGGACTAAAAGTACCACTTCGACTTCGCTCAGTGCAAGCACCTTGATATACGTTCGGTGCAAGCACCTCGACCAAAATTAAATGGTAGTAATTCTTTTACTATCGGTCTTTTATTGTTTGCGGTTTTGACTTGACTTTTGCGTTGATTTTTGCTACACTTCCCACTTGTAAATTCTCCACTATGGGTCGTATGACCCTAGTCCCCCAAGAAAGTTTATAGGGATTTTTAGTGGAGAGGAAAGGAAATAAATGAGGAGACAACTTAGAAAATTTGTAAGAAACCTTAAAAAGATCCGCAGGTCGCTTGAGGCTAAGAGCTTGAGGCTGGAGGAGCTTGGCGTCAGAGAGGTACTCAAGCTTGGCCTCAAACTTGCCCATACCCAAATTAAGATCAGGCCAAGGGCCCGTTTAGCTTCTAAATTCATAATCGTGGCTATACTGCTCTTGGCAGTTTTGGGCCCGGCCGCCAGCTATCTTGAGGCGAGGAGGGCAGATATTGAGATCGGCGGCCACAAGATTCTGGTAGCCCAGCCCCTCGATAAAGAGGTCGAGACAATTGATATTGACCAGGAGATTTCTGCCCAAAAATCGCCTTTCGAGTTCTATAAGCCCGTTCTCGGCAATATTTCTCAAGGATTCAGCCGCTATCACAGGGCCATGGACATTGCCGCACCGTACGGAACCCAGGTACGCCCGATTGGTAACGGTACAGTCGCCTTTGCAGGCAAGGTCTATGATGGACACGGCAATATGGTTATTATTGACCACGGGAACGGTTTAAAATCCTCATATGCCCATTTGGGGAAAATCTATGTCGGCGCCGGTAACGATATTGATGCAAAAACTGCAATCGGTACGGTCGGCTTAACAGGTAGAACAACCGGTGCCCACGTTCACATGGAGATTACCGACAACGACACTTATGTCGACCCTGCGGGTATTTTGCCGCGCTGATTTTAGAGTGAGAGGGAACGTAATTTTGTTTGAGATTTAGCTTCTTCTTGCGTCTTATCCAGATCCAGTTTGGACGTCAGTTCCTCGATTAAGATTTTGAATTTGACCGGGTTTTCAAGGTGTTCGATGACGATTTCCCTTTGGTCAAAACCGGCAGTGATGATAATCAGATGACCGGTATTGTAAAGGTAGCGCTGGATAAAGGACTGCTCGATAGTGATGTGGGTAATGCGGTCGAGAGGCGCGGTGACGATTTTTCTGGTAAAAAGTCCGCGGACGATAAGGAAGCGGCGGTTTGTCAGAGCGTAAGTGTAAGATTGGCGGATCCTCAAAAGGTTGCCAAGTTTGGGAATGCCGATTAAGAGAAACGACAAGGGCATAAGCAAGATCAGCTGGATCCAGAAATAGCGATTGCCGATGCCGGTTACAAAAATAACCTCTTCGCCGGTGCCGAGGAGTTTGGCCAGTTTTTTCTTTTTCTTTTGACTGGAATGGGCAACGTCCATGCGGTCAGTCTTAGTTTAGCATAAAGGCCAAGTTACAATTGACAATTAATAAGCGACATTTGACAATGATTAGAGACTGCACAAATGGAAAAATCACTGCTTTCTAAAATTTTGGCCAAAATCGGCATAGCCATCTTGGTGGTGGCGCTTTTTGACCTTGCCTACCTCAACTATTTAACTTTTAAGACTGTGACAACAAATGAGTCAAGGACAGCCAATTTAAACCCTTCCCCAAACGCAACAGTTGAGGCAGTGCCGGACGCTTCTCCCCAAGCCCAAGAAGCGGTCGAGCCGGCCCCTGCACCTTCAGTTATCAAGGAGACGATTGTGCAGACAGCCCAAAAGGAGATTTTTATACCGATTGGAAGCGGTTCAACCTTTAACAATAACTACACTGACTTGGCCGGGCTGGAAGTAGCGATTGATACGGCGAAATACGGGGCGATCGAATCGGCAGTTTTTGAAGCGGCGATCTGGGTTCAAGACGGCAACGGCAAAATGTTTGCCCAACTCTATAATAAAACCGACGGGCACCCGGCATGGAACAGTGAAATTTCAACAAGCTCGGCAAAAGGGGTTTTGACTACTTCCGGTAAGGTTAGCCTCGACAGCGGGGCAAAAACGTATAAGGTTCAAGCGAAGACTAATTTAACCAGTTATGCGGCACATGTAGACAACGCCCGCGTTAAGATAACACTAAAGTAAACTTTTGCTTGAACCTTGCGATTCTTGTCCGCCATCTGGCGGACTGCGGGTCTAAAGGTTCAAGCGAAGACTAATTTAACCAGTTATGCGGCACATGTAGACAACGCCCGCGTTAAGATAACACTAAAGTAAACTTTTGGAGACGATTTTAGTATTCGCCCATGCCGCCCTTCGACAAGCTCAGGGCGCTTCTGCGGATATTAGTTTCTAATAATCCCCCATCGCGCCCGGGGGCATGGCTGGAGCTTTTTCTTTTTCGGGAATATCGGTAACGAGAGCTTCGGTTGTTAGGATCATCATGGCAACGGAGGCGGCGTTCTGCAGAGCAGACCGGGCGACTTTAACCGGATCGATAATGCCGGCGACAACAAGGTCCTCGAATTTGCCGGTGAGAGCATTGAGGCCAATGTTGGCAGCGGCTTTTTCAACCTCT
>JACPKK010000003.1 GCA_016187105.1 Candidatus Curtissbacteria bacterium
AAATATAAACATCGCGATCCGAAGGCCTGAATTTTGGCCTCAAAAACCCATGGCCGTCTCCGGTTATATCCAAAATCCCGCCAACTTCGGTCGTCGGCACATCCCGTCCCATTGAAGAACCTTCATCAGGGTATCCGTTCCTTGAGCCGTAATCTCTACGGTCACGGGACTCATTATATGAAGGCTCATAGGCTCTCGGCTCCTCGCTCAAGGGAGCAGTAACCGGAGGTTCCGGGTCTGCTTGCCCCGAGTTTATCGAAGGGGCCGAGGGGCTTGTCCCGAGCGCAACCGAGGGGCTTGTCCCGAGCGCAGTCGAGGGGCTTGTCCCGAGCGCAGTCGAGGGAGTTCTCAAATCAATCACCCGCGTCGACTCGCCCTCGGGGGCTTTTTCCTCACCCCTCCGGGCCAGAGGCCCATCTGGGCCGGCGGCATTGGCTTTTACTCTAACTTGAACTTTTGTTGGCATGAATTAAATAAATTGTTGAATTGTTATATTGTTAAATCGCTAAATCGATTCAGCGATTCAACGATTTAATGTTTTCAATGATTGATAGAAAATAACTCGGACAAATTCGGACAAATAATTCGGATCAATTCGTGTTAAATATTTCTGGGAACACTTTACTGAAGACACCCGTATTGTAATATTTCTCTCTCCTCTTGTCAATGTCCCGATAATTGTCAATTTTGAAACTGGCTTTGCCAGTTCAAAATTGCTTCTGCTTTAGGAAAGGGAATACTAAGGGAAAACCTAGGTTTGCCCTTAGAGGGCAAAAATGGGGACCGCAAGCCTGCCCTACTCACGGTCCCCGCAAAAATTCTTCTTAAGCCTTTATCCTCGCTTGTCGTCCGTGAACCAAACTTTGAGCAACTTCCGCAAGGCCGTCTTCCCTCTTTTTGAAAGCTTGACCTTTTCCGTATCTGGAAAGCGCCAAGCCCAGTGTCCCGGCTCCAAATGTCAAGGCCAAGGGCAAAACCCCCAGACCGGTTGCCGGCTGCGTTGTCACTCCTCCTTTAGTAGTCGTGACCGCTCCACCGCACTCAACCTTCGCTTTGATTGAAAGCTGGGCTAAACCGCCTGCCGGCCCTGTGCCAAAATCTCCAAGGTTTATACCCCCTGAAGCAATTGCATCAGATGACCACGGACCGTCATGATCCGGCGTACCGTCGCGGTTCCTGTCAAGCCTTACCCCGGTTGATCCGGGTTCGTAGATAAGCTTGCAGTTTGTACCTCCTCGATAGTCGAAGCTGACAGAATCGCTTCTTGAATCAACCCCGGCTTTAGATGTCGAAACCGTCGCCGTGCTCTTGCCGCCGCCGGAAGGCAAATCGATTTTAACCGTCAAGTTTTGGACTGCATCCATTCCAGGCTGGGTTTGCACCTCAACATAAAGCTGGACAAATTGTCCGTTAGAAACCGCCACAGAATGGCTCCAGCCTGAATTTTCATTCAAGTTAAAACCGTTGTGATCTATAAATAAACTTGCCGGCGAGGCAAAAGCCCCAATCGGGTTTGCCGCCAAAACTAAAGCGACAGCCGTCCCGGCCGCCAGTCTAGTTGTTATTTTTCTAATAAAACGTATCATTCTGTATCTTTTCACCTCCTTTTACCTGATTTAATTTAATTTTGCAACCCTCTTATTCCAAATTTGCCAAGCGCCGGCTGCACTAGGCACCCCCCCAGCAAGCAAGGCCAGTATCAAAAACAAGAGCCGATGGCCGGCCGCTTGCTCGCGAGCCCGCTGATCGCCCTGATCGTTTTGACTGTTTTGATTATTTTGGCCATTGGCAATCTGATCATTGAGAATCGTTAGGTATATCGCCGCCTTTTGCACCGCTTCTGCTTCGGGAACCAGCGGCCTTGCACGAACGAGATACCTTCTAGTTTCCATAGGGTTATCGCCCGCAAGACAAGTCATCATTAAAAGTTGCCCGCCCGCTGGCGGCAAATAGTCATGGTAATTGGCAACTGGGCCGCTAAAATCTACGATAAACTTTCCCCTGCCGCCGTCAGCATAAATAACCGCAATCTCGTCGCCTTGCCGCAGGGTTTTTAGTTTCGCCATGACCGGCTCGCGGGGTGAACCCCACAGGCTTTGGTGCCCGGATATCACGAGCCCCTTGGCCCCCAAATCAATTTGTCCGGTTTTTCCTTCCTCTCGGGGTATGTCATAGGTTTCGACATTCGGGTAAATGGTCTCCCCGAAACGCACGTCCGCTCGCACCGGATGAGCCGCAGTAACATCGGCCCACATAATCCTCTCGCCGCTGCTTCTCACTTCAAACTTCACCGCTTGCCGCGAGGCCTCTATTTCAGCATGGGGTTGAACTTCTAAAATCCGCAAAAAATCGCGCGGGCCAAGAGAACCGGTTGGGATAAGTCTTGGTATGGTCGGCGTCGGTGTTGGTGTCGGCGCCCCGGTCGGCCGCGCATTGATAGTCACCAGAATTGCCGTTCCGTCTGCGCCTATTACTTGGCAATCTTGACTCTTAACGAATCTTAATCCTGCCGGGACAGTAATCTCCATGGCGCAGGCAGTATCTCCCGGCTTGGCTTCGTCTGGTGTAAACCTTGCTACGAAGTTGCCAAACTCGCTCGTTATACCAAACTGGGTCGGTTCGCCGTCTTCATAGCGCTCCCTGATTTTGCCGCTGTCTATCCAGACCCTATGCAATTGGCCGGAACCAAGCGGTTCACCGGGTGAAATAACTCCGTCATTATTAAGATCAACCCCCTTAATAACCGTTATTCTCACTGGCGGTTTTGGCGCCGGTGTCGGTGTCGGTGCTACTTTTTCCGGCGGAGCCGGCTCTTCCTGCAACAGTGGTACAGACACCACCGGCGGCGTTGGCGGGGCGGGTGTTGGCGTGGGTGTAGGTGTTGGCGTTGGCGTGGGTGTAGGTGTTGGCGGGGCGGGTGTCGGTGTGGAAGTCGGTGTCGGCGCTGGGCTCGGCGTAGCCGCCGCAGTTGGTTGCGGCACAGGTGTTGGTGCAGGCGTCGCTACGGACTTTGGAACTGCTGCTGCCGGCGTTGGCGCCGCTTGCGGCTTGGGTGTTGACACCGCGGCGGGCGGGGGTGCTGGCGCCGGAGTCGGAGCAAACGACGGCGACGAGCTTCCGGATGACCCCGAGTTTGACGGGTTTGCCCCTTGGGGCTTGGGCGTTGGCGCAACTTTAGCCGGCGCAGGCGTCGGCACGCCCGGCGGCGATTCGGGAAAGATAGGCCTTGTGTCAGCCGGCGGTTTGCCGCTACTGGCCATCGCCTTGAATTCCCGGCCGTTGGTCTCTCTTAAAGTAAAGATTTTCAAAGCATCATCCGCGGCAATAACCTCTACCGTGTCGCCGCTTTTGAATTTTTTGGCAAGTTCGGGGTCTCCCTTTCCTTCTATAACCACCACTTGGCCGTCGGCAGTCGTGGACAAAATAACCGCCGACCCGTCCTTATTAACCTCAACCTTGTCAATGATAACCTTGCTTCCGGCCGTAAGTGAAGCTTCAATTTTCCTGGCACCGAGGTCGCCCGCGTCCGCCTCTTGCGCCTGCACATCGGACCTAATAAGTTTCTCCCTTGCCGCAGCAGGCAAAGGCAAGTCTGCTTTCCTGATCGCCTCAACTGTCTTTGGACCCACCTTAAAATCAAAAACTTGGCCGTCACGAACGACGTTATAAGCATTGCCGTCAGCCTTGCCTTGGTCTTGCGCAATGGCCGTAACAACTCCCCAATCGGTTGCGCCAGAAGGGTCAATTTCCCTTAAATGAATACCGGTTCCTTGCCCAATTTTATCGATAACTGCCCAGTTGACCGTGTCAAATCCCTCGGGCCTCTTGCCGGCATCAAGCTTGATCTCTATTTCTTCGCCAACAATCTTTTTGACTTGCGCATCCGTCAACTGCGCGGTTGACTGCGGCGCAGGTTCCGGAGCTTCCGCTGATGGAACTTTTCCCGGCACAGGCGCTTCACGATCGCCAAATCCCTTATCAGGCTGTCTGTTCTCCTTGACGCCGGGCAAATCCCTTACATCGTAAAGACCATAGCTTCCGGTAACACGCGCCACTTCTTCGGGCAAAAGAGTTTGAACATTAGCAAACCGGCCAGGACCGGGCTGGATAGAATCGTTGCGAGGGCTGAAAGCTCGATTACCAACCGCGCCTAGTACCAAAGCTAAAGCGGCGCCTCTGGCCACCCTGCTCGACCCCACAACCTCTATAACCTTGGCTGCTCCATTCACGGAATTGCCGAGAGGGCTAGGCTCAACTCTCGGCAATTTGATGGGTTTTGGGCGTACTAAAAAATCAAAGGGGGTTCTTGCAACCTTTGCAACCTTCTCCCTAAGGCTAGGCTCGGCGAAAAATATCGATTCGGATAATATTTGCAATCCTTGCCGTTTGGTAGTGTCTTTAAGTCGACCGCCTTCAAGACCAAGCGTCGCCAGAGTCGGCCTCAAATCTGCCCTTGTTATGTCTTTAGGAATTTCGCCGGTTTCGCGGAAGGCCAAAACAGCATTCAAGACTGGCGGGCTAAATGCTCCTTCTTCTAAAATGGTTAATTCCGTGGGGTTTAAACCGGCCTTTGTGTCGGCATGGCTTCCTAGGGGGTCTAGCGGTCTTTTTGCTTCGGGCAACCGTCTTTTTACTTCGGGCATGGGCATCTTTGTTGTCTGTTCCCTCAAAATTTGTGCTAGGGAAAAACTTGCAGATAATACCAGAACTGTGCGCTTTTGTCAAATACTACAGGATATTTTAGAACCTGCGCCTCAAAAGGCCACATTCCCCCGCCAGTTTTCCCAAAATTCGGGAAAACTTCTCATCAAAGATTTTGCAAAAAACCCAAAAAAATATGGTTCTAAAATTACCAATTTTTGCAAAAAATTACCGTTATTTTTAGGAAAATTTAGAAGATTTTGGACGAAAAATTGTGAAACAATAAAGAATACCAATATTACCCAAAAACTGTACCGGCGGTTTGGCAAACAGGAAAGATTATCCTACTGGAACAAGCTAATCAAAAAACCGTAAAATTACCCCTTGACAAGCCTATTAAAAGTGTTCTAATGTAAAAAAGGAAAGCAACTTAGCTGCCCTAAGTCGCTTCCCTTACACCTCAAAAGAGCATTGCTATTCGAGTTTCAGTCTGCGGTAGTGATGCTCTTTTTCTATTTTAGAACGCTAATTTTAAACAAGCGTTCTTTTTTTTTAACTTGTTTTTCAACAAGTCTTTCTTAAAGAAAACCCGTTTTGACAAGTCTTCTTTTTTCCGAAAGTCCTACGTTTCCGTAAAACCCCGGTTTTAAATCTTTGGGGGTTTTATACCCCAAAAAGTTTCAGCCTGCCCTTCTTTTATAACCCCCGCTATAATTTTTGTCAAGTCCCCCAAGTAACTGATAGTAAAAACACATGCCCAAAAACTATAACCTGTAGTTATAATAAATGACATCTTTAGGATGTTTTGCCTATTTATACAGGCTAAACCAAAAATGGAATGGTCATCAAAACGCCAAAACTGGGATAATAGGGAATAAATCAAAATGCGGCAAAACGACCAAAAACTCCGAGGCTAAATGACACCTTAAGTTACACTTAAGTAAGCTAATTTAAGCGAATTTTTAGCGAATTAAAAACTAATGAGCGAATTAGACAGGAAGCTTTACCCTCGGATTGACCAGCCTCTTGTAATAGAGTCGCTCCGATCTAAAGTTGGCAACAATTCCCAGTTTCAGCCTGGCAGAGTCAAGATATGCAAGAACCTGATTAAAGTACTCCTCTTTTAAGGTTGGAATAGCTTTAAGCTCCAAGGCTATCTTCCCGTCTATAACGAAATCTAAAAAGTACTTGCCTATCGGAACATCACTATAATAAATACAGTTTCACCTCAAATTCTCTTTCGTAAGCAATTTTTTCTCTGCCCAAATCAGCCTCAACTGCCCTTTGATAATACTTCTCCTGATACCTATTTCCCAATTGCCGGTGGACCCTAAACAATACACCCATTAATTTATAGGAAAGTTCCGGATATATTAGCTCATTAGCATTAATTCGCTTATTATTCGCTTTCATTGGCATTATTTGCCCTACGGGCAAAGACCATCCTGCCTGCGGCCGTCTGAAAGACCCTCAAAACCTCGATTTCCACATTTTTGCCCCGATACTCCAGCCCTCCCTCGACAACCACCATTGTACCGTCCGCCAAATACCCGACTCCCTGCCCGCTGCCCTTTCCCTTATCCCTAACTTCAAGCCTTAACCTCTCGCCCGGCAAAACTTTGCTTTTTAAGGCCTCGGCAAGCTCGTTTAGATTAAGGACCCTCACTTTTTTGATCCGGGCTACCTTGTTGAGGTTGAAATCCAGCGTCAGAAGCCCTGCCTTCAATTTTTTCGCCAGCGCCACCAGCCCATCGTCAACCCGCCCGCTTTCTGCCCCAATTGCTAAAACCGCCACCTTACACATCTTTTCCTTTTGCAGATCGGAAAGCACATCCAGCCCTCTCCTGCCTTTGCCTCTCTTTAAAGAGTCGGCGCTATCAGAAAGCGCTTGCAGTTCTCTAATTACCCCGTCGCCGATAAGTAGCGTTCCCAATAAAAAACCTGTCCTGGCAATGTCTAGGATCCGGCCGTCTATGAGTACCGATGTATCGCAAACTAACGGATTGATATATTTTGATGCTTTCCTCCTCCTTTTAAACCTTAAAGTCGGAACCGAAAGGTGGGGCGGCTGGACTTCCTGCAAATACTTGACAATCTGCGCCGCTACGGCGCGAATCCCCGCGCGGCCGGCCAGCTCAAAAAGCTCCGGCAGGATAAAGCCCAGTATCCCGAACGAGAATATGGCCAAAACTATAAAAAACGCCCCTTGGGGATACAAAACCACTCTGGCCACAAAAGCGCCGGCAAAGCCAAAAACTATAGCCAGAATGAATCTAAGCAAAACCTTCATGATTTACAGGTACCACAGGTAGCACAAGTATCACCCAGCGGTACTCGTGGTACTCCTTTAGCCCATGACACTCTTTACTTTATTCTCCGTGCAGCGCATACGAAACCGCCTCTTCCAGCGTCTTAAACCTTTCAGGCGTTATAAAATCGCCAAATCCGATGCGTTTTGCCTCCTCTATACGGTTTTTGGCATATGAAACCGGCCTAAGCTCGCCCAAAAGGCCAACTTCGCCAAAAGCGCATGCTTCCTCGGCAATTGCCACTCCTTGCACCGCCGAAGCAATTGCCAAAGCCGCCGCCAGATCTGCCGCCGGTTCATCAATCTTCAAGCCTCCGGCCACATTCAGATAAACATCTAGGCTGGAAAGGGAAAGCGACGCCGCGCGTGACAAAGCCGCAATTACAATCTGCATTCTCGAAAAATCCAAGCCCGTAACTCTTCTGGTGGGCACGCCAAAGATAGTCGAGGTTGAGAGCGCCTGCACTTCGCAGATAAGCGGCCTGCCGCCGGCGATCGTCGCGCAAATAGCGCTCCCGGGGCGTTTAGCAATCCTCTGCGCCAAAAATATTTCCGAAGGGTTAAGTACTTCCAGCATTCCGCCGTCCGTCATTTCAAAAACGCCGACCTCAAACGTCGAACCAAACCTGTTTTTAACGCTGCGCAAAAGCCGGTAAGCGTGCATCCCGTCGCCCTCCAAATTCAAAACCGCATCCACCACATGCTCCAAAACCTTCGGCCCGGCAATGTTGCCCTCCTTGGTTACGTGGCCGACAACAAAAATCGGCGTGTGGGTCTGCTTTGCGTGCCGCTGAAGGATACCGGCGCACTCCCTCACTTGCCCGACGCTTCCCGCCGAGCCGGAAAGTCTCTCGCTTGTCAGTGTCTGGATGGAATCGATTATAAGAAGCGCCGGCGCAATTTTCTCGCTCGCCGCCACAATCCCTTCAACAGAAGTTATGGGCAAAATGAAGAGGTTATCGGGTAACCGGGTTATCAGGTTCTCGGGTTTTTTCTTTCCTGATGTCCTGATGTCCTGATTACCTGATGGCCGGCTGACAAGCCTATCTGCCCGAATTTTTACCTGCTGAGCCGACTCTTCGCCGGTGACATAAAGGACGGAAGTATCACGAGTTGTCAGAGTATCACGGGTATCACGAGTTTTCTTACTCATTCCCGTGGTACTTGTGGTACCCTTACTCCCCGTGGTACCCTTTGCAACGGCCATCGCCGCTTGCAAAAGAAGCGTACTCTTCCCAATCCCCGGATCGCCGGATATGAGAACAATCTCCCCCGGCACAACCCCGCCTCCCAAAACCCTATCAAATTCCCCAAATCCCGTACTCATTCTATTGGCCTTCTGGCTCTTAACCTCCGCCAGCTTTACCAGCGACTCTATATACTTTGTCCCTATGTCTCTTTGTCCCTGTGTCTCTGTCGAGACCGATGTCTCGACCAAACTATTCCACTCCCCGCACTGCGGACATTTCCCATAAAATGAAGCGGATTTGTATCCGCACTGCTGACAGATATATTCGGAGTGTTGCTTCATTTCGATTGGAGAGTATCACGAGTAGTCGGGGTATCACAAGTATCACGGGCTTCGTTTTGAGCTCGTGGTACCCGTGGTACTCTTTGAGCTCGTGGTACCCCTTACCTATATAAAACTGGTTTTTCCTTCGCTATCGGCGAAAGAGAAATCCTGCGCGAGGCTGTGTCAACCGACTCAATTTCGCATTCAATCTCCTGTCCCACGCTAAAGTCCATGTTTGGGGGAATCTTAGAAATATGAACGAGGCCCTCGATGCCGCTTGCCCCGCCATCCGGACTCTCGAGCATCACAAAAACCCCAAACGGTGTAACCTTGGAAACCGTACCTTTAACCTTCTGCTCCTTTGCGTATTGTGCCGACGCTTCGGCAAATGGATCTTCGCCAAGCTGTTTTATTGATAAATTCAGCCTGCCGGTCTCCAAATCCTTGGCTATCACCATGACTTCTACTTCCTGGCCGACGGAAAACATCTTCGTCGGCTCCTCTATCTTTTCCCAGGAAATTTCCGAAATATGCACCAAACCCTCTATTTTAGAAAGAGCATCGCGGGCATCAAGAGTACCACGGGTATCACGAGCTGTCACATTAGAACTTGTTTTTGAGCCCGTGGTACTCGTGGTACTCTTACCACTCGTGGTACTCTTATCTACATCAATCTCTACAAAAATCCCAAACGGCAAAATAGCCGTTACAACCCCCGAAAACTTATCGCCGATCTTAACCTTGGCAAGCGTCTTGATGACTTTTTCCAAATCCTTCTTATCCGGCCGCTTCTGCGAGAAAATCAGCCTGTTTGTAGCCTGATCTACCTCAATCGGCACCACCGTCAGCCGCTTGCCGATAAGCTCACCAAGCTTGGAAGGGGCCGAGAGAAGTTGCGAGGCGGGCAAAAATCCCCGCAGGCCAAAGTATTCGCAAATCACCCCTCCGCGGTTAATCTCCACGGCCAGAACCTCGGTGCCGTTTCCCTTGTCGCGCATCTCAACAAGCTCTGCCCATCTTTTGACACCCGTCAGCTTTCTAAGGGAAAGGACTGTCTGCCCCGTTTCGTTTTCCGGCTGGACAACCGTTGCTTCAATCGTATCTCCGGGTGCCAGCTTGGAAACCAAATCCCCTGCCGCCGTTATTTCCCGGCCAAAAATAATGCCTTCCGATTTGGCCCCAATATCAACCAAAATCTCGTTTCTGGAAGCCGAAATAATCTTACCGCTTACTTCTTGCCCGCGGCGGACTGTTGGAATTTGGAAACCGGTTTGCGCCAAAAGCGCAGCCATTGGGCTTGTGCCCGACTGTTCAGAGAAATTAGAGGATTTTTTGTTTTTTGGACTCTTCAACCATGCTCACTTCCTTAGTTAGATATTCAAACTTGCTTATCAAATTTGTTGCCGCCAGTATAGCAAAGTTTTAAAAACATTAAAAGCCAATAAAAAAGCCCAGCTTTAGCTGAGCTACTTTATACTGGCGCCGACCTATTTTCGCGGAGAGTTCCCCCTCAACTATCGTCAGCGCTAAACCGTTTCACTATCCTGTTCGGAATGGGAAGGAGTGGTACCAGCTCGCACAAGACACCAGTACGGGAAATTCTAAATCAAAATTGGCAATAATTCAAGCCAGAACTTTTATCCTCTGGAAGGAATCGCACACGTGAGGGGTTTCCCTTTTTCAGCTCTTTTAGCATTACGGTAGTCTATCCTCAAGCTATCTCGACTCAATTCCAAAATTCCAGACACACCTTCTCTGTCCCCATTTAAAGAACCGCAGTTACCATTCTTAATATTATTTATAGCTATCCCTAAAATTCTTATAGCAGCGCCTTTGCCGCCTACTCTCTCAATGCTTTCTAAATAGGCAGATGGGTTCAAGTTAATAACAACTTTCCCCTGCGCGAAAACGTCTTCAAACCTCCGCTTTCTTTGGCCAAGCTCTCGCTTAAAGATTGGATCCATGCAAGCCGCAAGCAAGATTAGTTCGGCTGCTCTAAAGTCCCAACGAAGATCCGGATGTTCGACTTCAGGATAAGTTGTGGCGCACTGTCTTTGTTCTCTCTCATTTGTCATATTTCTCCTTTAGAGAATGTAGCACTACTAAAACGACGATTTCGGCAAGTGCGAAATTCTCGCAAGGAAGCGTTCTCGCTTCCTTAAAAAAATACCCTATGCACTTGGCAGTTGGGTATATACACTATGGGTTGCATTTTACTCCAAACATCCATATTTGTCAAAGTAAAAGCCCTCTTAAAAATCACACCGCCCTCAAGTGTGATTCTCTTTATGCCTTAATTAAAAGGCTATCCAGTTAAGTTTGTCAAGAGGAGATTATTTTTGCTTGACACAAACCTGACAATTCTCGCGCGCAGCACGAGTACGCTAATTTAAGCGAATTAAAAACTAATAAAAGCTAATGAGCTAATATGTAGATTGTTAAACAACCAGACTATTTGCTCATTCGCATCAATTCGCTTCTACATTCGCGTCCATTCGCATACTTGTGCTACGCACAAGATAGTGTCTTCAAAACCGAGTGGAATGTCTCGCGCAAAGCGCGAGTAGGTATATGATCTATTAGTACGACTAAGCTGGAAATCTGGTTACCAGGTTTTCAGGCTATCAGGTTGTCAGGAAAAAAATCCTAACTTCCCGATTACCCGATTACCCGATGACCCGATGACCTCCGCGTTAGCGGACAACACTTACATGCTTTACACTTGTCGCCTATCAACGTCGTAGTCTACGACGGATCTAAGATATTTAGTCTTGTGGCCTGTTTGGCGCTTAGATGCTTTCAGCGCTTCTCAGTTACCAGCGTAGCTACCCAGCAATGCTCCTGATGGAACAACTGGCACACTAGGGGCTGGCTCGTTCCGGTCCTCTCGTACTAGGAACGACCCCACTCAAATATCAAATCGCTTGCACCGGATAGAGGCCGAACTGGCTCACGCCGTTCTGAACCCAGCTCGCGTAACGTTTTAACGGGCGAACAGCCCGACCCTTCCCGCCTACTTCAGCGGGAGGATACGTTGAGCCGACATCGAGGTGCCAAACCTTCTCGTCGATATGGACTCTTGGAGAAGATCAGCCTGTTATCCCCGGGGTAGCTTTTATCCGTTAAGCTCCGCGGTTCCCATGAACCAGCGGAGGATCACTATGACCTGCTTTCGCACCTGCTCGTGATGTACCACTCGCAGTCAAGCCGACTTATGCCATTGCACTCTAAAAGTCCGTTTCTGTAGGACTTGAGTCGACCTTTGTACGCCTCCGTTACTCTTTTGGAGGCGACCGCCCCAGTCAAACTGCCCACCAGACATTGTCCCGCCTCCCGTATTTTGTTAGGACAAGCGGTAAGTTCCAATAGTCGAAAAGAGAGGTGTTACATTGGCGGTACGTTCATGTAACTGAACGTACCTCCCTCCTACGCTATACAGTTTCGTCAATTGAAACAATGCCAAGTTGCAGTAAAGCTCCACGGGGTCTTTTTGTCCTGGTGCAAGTTGGCCGCATCTTCACAGCCATTGCAATTTCGCCGAGTCTATCCTCAAGACAGTCGCTAAGTCGTTCAACCTTTCGTGCGGGTCGGAACTTACCCGACAAGGAATTTCGCTACCTTAGAACAGTTATAGTTACTGCTGCCGTTCACCCGGGCTTATACCCCTAGCACACAGCTCAGGAAAATCAAAATGAAAAAATCAAAAATCAAAAATTATGGAAACTTTTTAGATAAAAAGTTTTTATTCGCAGAAAAGCTCTGCTTATTTTAAAAACTTCCAACATTTTGATATTTGAAATTTAATATTTAATATTCCTGTGCCGTGCACCAAGAGTAGTTGACCTACGAGCACTGGGCAGGTGTCAGCCCCTATACTTCGACTTTCGTCTTAGCAGGGACCTGTGTTTTTGTTAAACAGTCGCTTAGCGTCGTTAACTGCGCCCCAAGCGAAGCTTTCAGCTTCGCAGAACGTCGAGTTTCACTCGACTTTTGGTTAATGGTGAATAGTTAATAGAGATTTGCTTCTTGAAGCTATCCATTTACTATTTTCCATTTACCATTCACTGCGGAGGCTCAAAGCCCCGCTCGGGGAGGACATCTACCAAAGGTACGTCCAGTTATATTGCCGAGTTCCTTAAGGATAGTTTTCTCGCTCGCCTTAGTATGCTCTACCAGTCCACCTGTGTCGGTTTGCGGTACGGTTTTGAAAAAATCTGGTAACGGGAGAATTTCTTGGAAGTTGAAACGTTTTCTCTTGCCAGCTTGCGCCGACTTGCCGTCAAAGCTCAAATAAACATGAAAGCGGATTTGCCGACCTTCATTTTCTCGCTTTTTGGGGGCCGTATCATTTCGACCCAGAAGCATTCCATCTCCGTCTTCCCTTTACTCCTAACGATTTTTCCAAAGTAGCAGAATATTGACTGCTTATCCATCGACTACGCCTTCTGGCCTCGCCTTAGGACCGACTAACCCTACGCCGACGAACGTTGCGTAGGAAACCTTGGACATACGGCGTCCCTGATTCTCACAGGGATCTCGCTACTCATACCGGCATTCTCACTTCGCACCGCTCCATCCTAACCTTACGGAAGGACTTCACTGCATATGCGAACGCTCCCCTACCGTCTTGCGCACAGCGCAAGTACGCTAATTTTAAGGAATTATTTATCTTAATAATGCTAATGCGCTAATACTTTATCTGTTTAACAACAGAAGTATTTGCTCATTCGCGTTTATTCGATTTAATTCGCATATATTCGCGTATTTGTGCTATGCACAAGGCTCCAAGCTTCGGTGATATCTTTAGCCCCGGTAAATTGTCGGCGCACCTACGCCCCCACGTTCATGTAACTGAACGTGGTTCGACAAGTGAGCTGTTACGCTTTCTTTAAAGGATGGCTGCCTCTGAGCCAACCTCCTTGCTGTCTAAACGCAAGTACTACCTTTGACACTTAAGATACACTTAGGGACCTTAGCTTTGGATCTGGGATGTTTCCCTTTAGCCCAGTAAGGCTTAGCCCTCACGGACTGACTCCCCGCCAAATTTTTCGTAGTATTCGGAGTTTGATTGATCCGGCGCATTGCTGCAACGGACCATTCAGTGCTCTACCCCTACGAAATTTATGCGGGGGCTATACCTAGATATATTTCGGGGAGAACCAGCTATCTCCGTGTTCGATTGGCATATCACCCCTAGCCACAACTCATCCAAGCCACTTGCAGCTGACACTGGTTCGGGCCTTCACCCGCCTTTCGACGGACTTCACCCTGGTCATGGTTAGCTCACACGGGTTCGGGTCTTTACCATTCTGTATAATCCGCCAATTGGCGGACGCACTAGTTAGTGCTCGCTTTCACTCTGCCTCAAGACGTTTAACCGCCCTTAGACTACAGAATGGGAAAACTCACCGGTTCATTCTTCAATAGGCACGTAGTTAGTACGTTCATGTAACTGAACGTACCTCCTGCTGCTTGTTAGCGTTTAATTTCAGGTACTTTTCATTCCCCTTCCGGGGTACTCTTTCACCTTTCCCTCACGGTACTAGTTCACTATCGGTTGCAACACATATTTAGCCTTAGCTCATGGTCGAGCCGGATTCTTACAGGATTTCGCGTGTCCCGTAATACTTGGGATACTCATAGAGCCATTTAAGATTTCGCATACGAGTCTTTCACTCTCTATGGCCTGGCATTCCAGCTAGTTCTGCTACCTTAAATGAGATCTCATATTTGAGTCCCGCAACACCTTGCCCGCAGGGCAAGTACGCTAATTTAAACGAATTGTAAGCGAATAAACACGAGTGAGCTAATACAAAAGTTAGTTTAACTATCTGCACATTCGCTCATTCGCATCAATTCGCAAAACATTCGCATCTAATTCGCTTACTTGTCCTTTGGACAAGGTTTAGGCTTTTGCGCTTTCGCTCGCCGCTACTTACGCAATCACTGTTGTTTTCTTTTCCTCGCCCTACTTAGATGTTTCAGTTCGGGCGGTATCCCCTCTATGCCTATGAATTCAGCATAAAGTCTTGCCCGCAAGACACGGACAAAATTAACCTAATTGACCTAATTACTAATTGATCTAAATAATCCCCAATTCATCAATGACTAAATTTAGACATTAGACATTTTGTCATTAGGATTTAATTAGAAATTAGAGTAATTAGAAATTAGAAATTTTATCCTTGTCCTACGGACAAGGGATTGCTCCATTCGGAAATTACCGGGTCAAAGCTAGATCGGCAGCTCACCGGTACTTATCGCAGCCCTCTGCGTCCTTCTTCGGTATGTTGCACCAAGGCATCCATTAAACGCATAAATTTACCCAATTCCACTCAGTTTCAAAGAAACTAAGTTGTTTGATCTTTACTTCATCACAACGATTGGTCCGTTGTTGTGATGATATTTCGTTGTTAAGGTGCTAATCGCGAACAAAAAATTAATAAACGCTAATGAGCGAATATTCGCGCATTCGCATAAATTCGTTTTCTATTAGCGTCCATTCGCGTCTTGTGGACCGGAGGAGATTCGGACTCCCCACCTCTGCAGTGCAAATGCAGCGCTCTACCAAATGAGCTACCGGCCC
>JACPKK010000021.1 GCA_016187105.1 Candidatus Curtissbacteria bacterium
GAGCGAGCGGCAGGACCCGCAATCTCACTCAAGCCAGACTGCCGAGGCGACTTAGACACAAACACGGCAATCCTGACGAGTTCTCTTAGGCCAGATCCAAATAATCGCGCAGTTTCTTGGCACGGGTCGGATGTCGCAGTTTCCGGATGGCTTTTGCCTCTATTTGTCTGATCCTCTCACGGGTTACTCCAAATTCGCGGCCGACTTCCTCAAGTGTCCGCTGTTTACCATCTTCCAAACCAAACCGGTATTCCAAAACTTTCGCCTCCCTTGGCGAAAGCGTACTCAAAACTTCCCGGATATGATCCTTTAAAAGCGCCTGTGTCGCCTGATCTGTCGGTGAAGCCGAAGCGTCCTGGATAAAATCTCCCAGCCTTGAATCTTCTTCTTCCCCAACCGGCGCCTCTAGTGATGCCGGCTCCTGCGAAACCTTAACAATTTCCCGTACCTTATCTACCCCGATCTCCATCTCTTTGGCAACCTCCTCCGGCGCGGGCTCGCGACCCAACTCCTGCATCAGCCGCCTTGAGATGCGGTTAAACTTATTAATTGTCTCGACCATGTGGACCGGAATCCTAATCGTCCTCGCCTGGTCTGCAATGGCGCGCGTTATTGCCTGCCTGATCCACCAAGTTGCGTAAGTCGAAAATTTATAGCCCCGTGTCCAGTCATACTTTTCCACGGCTCGCATAAGCCCAATGTTCCCCTCTTCGATCAAATCCAAAAGCGTCAAACCCCGGTTGACGTATTTTTTGGCGATCGAAACCACAAGCCTTAAATTTGCCGAAATCAATCTCTCTCTCGCCCGCTTATCGTTTTTTTCAACCCTCTTAGCAAGAGATACCTCGTCCTCATACGTCAAAAGCGCAATCCTGCCGATCTCCCTAAGGTACATTCTCACCGGATCCGAAAGGTAACCTTCTTCGAGTGTCGCCAGTCCCTCCAGCTCTTTCTCAAGCTCCGTAATCGGTTTGCCAACGTCCGAAACGTCAACTTCTGTCGTGTCAAAAACGTCAATCCCTTCCTCGAGAAATTTGAAGTAGAGATCGTCAACTTCGTTGATATGGTTCTCCGGCTCGGGGAAAATGGCCAAAATTTCTTCCTGCGTCACAAACCCCTGCTCTCGGCCGCGGCGGGTCAGTTTGCGCAGTTCTGCTTTTAGGTCGACTTTTGGGGCTTCCTTCGCTTGTCCCTCGGCCGCCACTTTGGCTTTTTTTGCAACTGTTTTCTTCATGTAATCTCCCTTACTTCCCTTAACTTTTCCGATAGTTTGTTAAACTTTGTCGTCAACATTAAAATCTTATCATTATCCTTCTTCCTTTGTGCCTCCTTGAGGCTATCGGAGATTTGCAAAAGCTGCCTTGCTAAAGACTTACGCTTTATTCTGCGCCCTACCTGGAAAGTCTCCTGTGCCCAAAGCTCTTCTTCACTAAAAGCTGGGCTAATATTGATTAAAGAAAGTTGATCGACAAAATCGTTAAAATCTTTGGGCAGACTGCCGATGATTTTGGCAGTGTTTTTCGGCTGCAAGCGATTTATTATATCACGGATCTTTCCCCAAAAAAGCCTTTGCCGCTCCCCCAAAAAGTCCTCCGGTTCCAAAATTTTGGCAATCTCCGCAATAATCCTGTCTCCGGCCAGAAAAAGCGCCAGGAAATAATCCTCCATAGTCGTATTTTGTCCCTCCCTATCCTTTCCTGCTATGTCCCTTTGTCCCTCTGTCCCGCCAATATCTCCCATCTTCTTTTCAACTGCCTGTGCCACCAGCCCAAAACTTTGGCCAGTTTCTCAATATAATGGGCCCGCACCAAATCGTCTGAAATTTTCTAAAGTACTGGCAGGATTTCTCGCCCGATCTTTTTCTGGCCGTCGGCCTCTTTTGGATCAAACCTTTTTACTGCCGAATCAATTAGAAAGTCATAGATGTTGCTAGCGCTAGCGATTGCCGCCGTGAATCCCTTTGGGTTATCTTGTGCAAACTCATCCGGGTCTTTGGCGCCTCCAAGATCGGCAACCTTAACGCTCACTCCAGCCATGTCCAGAAGCTCAATCCCCCGCCTGGCAGCATTGTCTCCCGCCACATCCTTGTCAAAACAAAGAACCACGCTTTCTGAAAGTCTCGACAGCATCGCCACTTGGCGCTCGGTCAATGCCGTTCCTTTGCTGGCGATAACATTTTCCACTCCCGCCTGATGCGCCGACAAAACATCAAATTCTCCTTCGACCAAAACCGCTTCGTTACTATCGCGGATTGCGCTTCTGGCAATATCCAGTCCAAACAAAAGCGAGCCTTTCACAAAAAGCGGCGTTTCCGAGGTGTTAACGTATTTGGCCTCGCGGGCATTGGCATCTAAAACCCTGCCCGAAAACCCCATCACCTGCCCGCGGCTATCAGAAATGGGGAAAATCAGCCGGTCACGAAATCTGTCATAAAACGACCGGTCACTGCCGCTTCTGGCAATTGCCAAGCCCGACATCGCTACATCGGCAGTTGGAATTTTATGCTTTATTAAAAACTTAAAAAGCGTATCCCAGCTGTCCGGCGAGTACCCGAGTTTAAACTTTTCCCAAGTTTCTTTTTTGATTCCCCGGCCGGCCAAATACTTTCTTGCCCGCTCACCAGCCGGATGGTTAAAAAGTAAATGGCTGTAAAATTTGGTCGTCAGTTTATTGATCTCGATTAACTTGTCCCGGACTCTGGATTTATCTGTCGGCTCAAACTGCTTAAGCTTTACTCCCACCCGTTTGGCCAGTTCCTCCAAAGCTTCGCGAAAGTCCCAGCCCTCAATTTTTTCCAAAAAAGTAAAAACGTCACCGCCCAGAGAGCAGCCAAAACATTTCCAAACCTGCCGCTCCGGCGAAATCATAAACGAGGCTGTCTTTTCCGCGTGGAACGGGCAAAGCCCGCCCATATTCCTGCCCATTTTTTTCAAAGGGAGATAAGAAGAGATAACCTCAACCAAATCTACTTTACTCTTAACTTCCTCTACTTGATCCATCGCGCCCAATATTGTACTCTAATTATTCTAATCTCAAAATCCAAAGGGTTTTGAAAAGGAGCAACAGACTTAATTTGAAGCCCTGAGTTTGTCGAAGGGCGAAATATTAAAGTCTAGTTGCGACGCAGCGGAGAGGGAGGGATTCGAACCCTCGATAGCCTTGCGGCTATACAGACTTTCCAGGTCTGCCTATTCAACCACTCTAGCACCTCTCCAAATGTGCCCCTGGCGGGACTCGAACCCACATATCAGGATCCGGAATCCTGTGGTCTGTCCATTAGCCTACAGAGGCAAATTGTTTACTTTTTCTTTCACCTTACTCCACATCGCTTTCGTATCCTTAAATGTTAACTTCTCTTCGACTTCTTCCGGGTCTAACCATTCCGTTGCCATCACCTCAAACGCCGTCGTTGCCTCTCCGTCACCAATATATCTCATCAAAAAATAGACAACTGTTTTCAAAACCTTTTCTTTGTCCTCGTAATAAAAATATTCCGTCTGGCCAACCTTTTCAACAACTTCTGCCTTGACTCCTGTTTCCTCTTCCACCTCGCGCACTGCCGTCTGTTCACTCGATTCACCTGTTTCGATATGCCCCTTTGGGAAATCCCAGCCTTTGTGTTTGGAATGCTGCGTCACCAAGACTTTCCCGTCCCTAACAACAATCCCCCCAGCGCTAAATATTCTCTTTATTGCCATTTTTCTATCTCAAAATCGCCTGCGATTTTGAAAAGGAGCAACAGATTGAAGTTGCAGCTTTTGATAAAAAGCAAAACTTAAAATCTAGTTGCGACGCAGCGGAGACGAGAGGATTCGAACCCCTGGTGACATTGCTGCCACACTCGTTTTCGAAACGAGCCCATTCAACCACTCTGGCACGTCTCCACTTGTGCGCCCGACAGGAATCGAACCTGCAACCGTCAGCTCCGCAAGCTGATGTTCTGTCCATTGAACTACGGGCGCATAATTTCCAGCCAATTATACAGGATTCGGGTCAATTCGGAGTAACATAGGCCCGCAGTCCCGATGTCTATCGGGGCGAGGACCGCATGGCACTGTATCTTCGTGTCAATTCGGGATAAATTAATCCAATGTAAATCTTCGCTGCAGCGTATGCGACCACTTATCCAGAAGCGTATGTACCGGGGCCTGATGGTAATGAATATGCTTTTCCAAAATATCCAAAAGCGTCCTTTCCGAAATTGTCGTCAAAATAATAATTAGTCGGCTCGGAAAGTGTAAATTGGTTTGCACTATAAGAAGCCTTTCGTCCCCGCGCTTGTCAAACCAAAACGAGTCGAGGTCTTCCCACAAAAACACCTTCCCGCCGGAAATAATGCCCATATTGTTTACCTTATGCTCGATAACTTCCGGCGCCGAATGGGCCAAAACCAAGACCACAAAAACAATGGCAATAATTACCCCGACCAGGAAAAATTCGCCAAAAGCAATTGCCGCCAAAATGGCTACCAAAGCATAAAGTGTCACTTTAGTAAAGTATTTTTTGGAACGTTGCTTAAAAATATGCACCGGCGACTTCCAGGAAACAATAGTTTTGGCATCCACCGCCGCCTGCCTTTTGGCGTCCAATTCTTCCTTGGAAATTACCCGGCCTTCGTGGTGATCAATATGAAAGGGATTTTTATAGAATCTGGGCATATTTAGATTTAGTTTAGCTTATCTTTGATTGATGTTCAAACCCCAGCCTGATAAAATGAGCCAGCAAGGAGAGGTCGCAGATACAGTGCCATGCGGTCCTCGTCCCGCCCAAATTTCAATTTTGGGCGGACTGCGGGTCTAAGTTGGTCCATTGTGGAGGGTTGCCAGAACGGTAATGGGACGGTTTGCTAAACCGTGACGGGCTTAATGCCTGTCAGTGGGTTCGACTCCCACACCCTCCGCACCTGGAGAGGTGCGAGAGCGGTTTAATCGGTTCGTCTTGAAAACGAATGTGGCGCAAGCCACCGTGGGTTCGAATCCCACCCTCTCCGCCATGAACAAATCAAAATCTCTTGACGATCTTAAATCAGCATTAGAAATTATCGATGGAAACATAGATCTATTCCATCAAGGCAAAATCTCCACTTATAGGGTAATTGCCACACAACTGCACATATTGTTTTGTGGTAATGGTGCGTTAATTCCAAGAATTTTTAAAGAGTCAGCTTTGCATCCGCTAAAAGGACCACGACCTGAACTTTTTGCCCAAGGACTCATATTTTCGAGTCCGGCTTTAATCTCTTTCGATGGGAAAGGGAACTCAAAAGTTCTAAAACTGTTTGATGAAAATAAAAAACCTATCAGTATCGAGAAATGGTTAAACCAACCACTTTTTAATGAAAAAGTTACGATAGGCAAATTAATTGCATCAGTCAGAAATAAAGAGGGCGCACATTCAGATAGGAATTATAATGCAACTTTAATTTTTACAAAATCGATAAAACTAGTTGACGAAGACATACATGTAAAATATATAGTTGCTATCGGAGAATACGTCTCAAGATCTCTCCACTCTATCCTTCACCATTTCAAAATTAATTAACCAAGTGCCACTGCCATTCCCCACACGCTTTTGGCGCCGGCCTTTTTCAAAACCTTGGCACATTCGCCCATCGTCGCCCCGCTTGTATAAACATCATCAACTATAATTATATTTTGGCCGCGGAGAGATCTTGAATCGAGTTCAGGATGACGGATGGAGAACGCATCCTTGATATTTTTCTTTCTTTCATCTCTTGTTAAACCCACCTGTGTTTTTGTTTCGATGATTCGAATCATGATATCAGCAAACCCCACCTTAAAGTTTTTCGCCAAAGTTTTTGCCAAAATCTCGCTCTGGTTAAATCCTCTCCATCGTTTTCTTTTTATATGAAGCGGCACCGGCACCAAAATCGAATCTTGCGGAAAATCAAACTTCCAGATTTGCCCCGCAACTAAATCAACCAGAATTTTTTCAATATCCCAAACCCACTTGTATTTAACTTTTTGGATGGCAACTCTAATTGGCCCTCTATACCGGCAAGCTACAATCAACCCGTCGAGTTTATACTTTCCGCTGCATCCCGGGTGCGTTTTGCCGCCAATTGCCTGCCTTTGGCAGACCGGGCAAACCGGCTTTTCGATAAACTCGACCTTCTCGAAACAACTTTTGCACAGGTAAGATCCCAGTTTGTGGCAATCGATACACCTTTCTGGGAAAATAAGATTAAGCAAAGAAGTCACGTCAGTTTAACAATATAACAATTTAACAATGAAACAATTTTATCTATGAGGATTTTCAATAAACGCGCCCGTCTCAAATATCATATTCTGGAAAAAGTCGAAGCCGGCGTTGTCCTAACCGGTGCCGAGATCAAATCCATCCGCGCCGGCCGCGCTGACCTTTCCGAAAGCTTTGCCAAAATAAAAAACGGTGAAGTTTTCCTGGAAAACGCCCACATTAACCCCTGGATGGGGTCGCAAAAATTTTCCGATTCGCGCCGCGAAAGAAAGCTTCTTCTCCACAAAAAGCAAATCCTAAACTGGCAGGGCAAAATCGCCGGCGGCCAGCTGACAATCGCTCCGCTTTCCATTTACATCAAGGGAAACCTCGCCAAGGTTGATCTGGCGCTGGTCAAATCCAAAGCCAAATACGATAAACGCGCCGATCTAAAAAAGCGCGCTGTCGATCGCGACATCGAGCGCGAGTTAAGGGGACAAAAATGAACTTACTACTAACTACAAACTAATTTGGTGGAGGTGAAGGGCTATGAACCCTTGTCCGAGAAAACAAATTAAAAACATCTACAAGCTTATTTTGTCTATAAAGTCTCGTTCAAATTTATAGCCGGCAAAAAGGCTAAATTTAAACAAAGATCAATTTTTTCAACTCGTTACCCGATCGAAGTAACTCGTCTACTCTCGGCTAAGTTGTTGCCTCAAAAGCCTCACCGAGTAAAGACTTATGAAACAAGCTTAAGCGTTGTTTTTAGGCAACTGCAAAAGCTGCTTGGTTTCGTCCAAAAAGGACGTCTCCAAGTCGTGCAAATGTATTTTTTGCACTTAGTTTTGATTCAAAGACTAACGCACTTTAGAATCATGTTCGGCTTGCAGTTTTTAATGTGCCACCCCGTCGAAACAATACACCCCCCGACGAGATCACAATTCTAGCAGATTTTAGCTTCAGATTCAAGCGTTCGTCGTTAGTCGTTTAGCGTTAAGCGTTATTATTTTATACTAGCGGAAAGTATTTTTCCGTCGAGGGCAATATACAAGGTGCTCTCATCCTCCGTCACCACTAAATCACTCGCATTGCCAAATTCCGCCGCCTGAAACGCTTTTTTATAAACCCCGTCTTTACCCACGACCAAAAGCGCCGCATTAATTTTGTCCAAAACATACAAATTCGCTAAGTCAGCATCCGTATAAATCGAGCCGAGCTCGCCCAAGCTCCCTGAAAGTCCGCTGATTGCAAAATCTTCCTGCGCGCCCCTTGTAAATTTCAAAACACCGTCACCGCGCGTTACCCAAATTGACCCGTCAATGGCAAACCGTGAAGAAGCTAAAAAGTCCCCTTTCTGGGCCAAATAATCCGTTTCCGCTGCGTATCCGCCTTCAATCGGCACAATCTTGGCAATCCGATCGCCAAAAAGCACATAGACGTTGCCAAAAAATACACCAATGTCTTGCCCCTCACCGCTTGCAGCAATTTTTTTAGCCTCTCCGCCGGCCAAATCCATCCGCAAAATCCCGCTCCCTGTCAAAACAAAAACTTTATTATCAAAAACAATACTGCTTGAGCCGCCGCTCTCGGCCGCCTCTTCGGCTGATTTATTAGCAAGGTCGACGCTAAATAATTTATCCCCGGTCGATACCACCATATTTTTCCCGCTAAAAGAAATCGCGTTGACGCCCGAAGATAAGTCGGCAACGGTCTCAAAATTAATATTCGCTCCTGCCTCTGTTTCTTTTAATTTGGATTTGATATCTTCTGCCAGCTTTTTTGCCCCCGCGTCGCTCTTTTTAATTTCCAAAGCCAGCTCCAGCTCGCTCTGGGCCGCGATAAACGCTTCTCTGGCCCGTGCCCGGTTAAGCTCCAAAAGCGCCGTTCCTTCACTGAATTTAGAGGAGGCCGCCGCAAAATGGCCGGCAAACTCGCTTTCCCTTCCCTTTTGGTAATTCTGCCGCAGTGTAAAGGCAAGCGAGATTGCAATAGTCAAAATAATGGCGATTGCAAAAACCGCGACTTTCGCCCGCAGCCTGCCGATGGCTAGCCTTTCTCCTCTAGTAAGCCCCTTTAGTTCTGTCAAAAATCCCCCAACGCCTGCTTTTAGCGACTCGAGATTTAACTTCAGCCCCCTGTCTGTTTCCGCCTCTTCGTAGACAACTGTTTGCGGCTCTTCTCCCCCGCTAGTCTCCCCGGCTCTTTCGCCTGCCTCACGTGGACTTTTTTCCTCCTCCTTTGTGTAAACAAAAACCGCCCCCAGACGGGCTTGCTGGCCGCTGGCCGAAATATCGGTTGCCAGCCCGTCAACCAGTTCCCTAAGGTCAACATCCACTTTTTTTAAAAAGCCCCCTTTGTCAAAATTTTCCAGGAATTTTTCTGTGGCGATTAAGTAGAGCTGCCCCCCTCGCGCGGGCCCGGATCCCGATTCAAATGTAATCTCGCTTGATTTCGGCGGATCAAAAACCAAAATTTTGACCAAATCTCCTCGCCTGACAATGTAGCAAACATCTTTGAAGAAAAACGCAAAAACGAAACTGGCTTCCAGGCTTTGGCCTTCAAGGTAAGCGTCTGTAGCTTTTTGGCCGCTTTCTAAAAGTTCCAGCGCTCCCTCTTCTCCTGTTTCCAGTTTTTTTAAAAAAAGTTCAAATATATCCCGCGTTGCCGTCTGCCTTTCCTCGTCGCCGCTGCCTTCAACTGTGAGACAGCCAACCAGTGTCCCCGAGTCACCACCAGAAAGCGTTACTTTCTTATTAAAGACACTGCAGGAAAAATTCTCATCACCTGCTCCGGCAATCTTTTCTATTGTTAAGTTCAGGTCACCCATTAGTAATAATTCGGACTAACAATTCGCATCAATTCGTATCTAAAATTCGGGTCTTAAAACACTCCGATCACAATAAATAAAAACGCCAAAGCAATGCCTATTTGCAAAATTGCCGCAAACCGCAAAAACGGGGCCACCCCGGCCGGCAGCGCTTTTGCCATCAGCTGTATCTGCCTGTAGATAATTAGCGCAAAAATAATATAAAAGATGACAAATAAAATTACGAAAGCTTTGACGCCAAAAGACGGGTTAAAAAAAACGAAAAATCCGTTGACGCTTTCTTCAATCGGCATCTAGGCAATTACCCCCGGGGGTTCCCCCTCTTCTTTCCTGACGTTTTCGAGAATGGCATGCGCCACTTCGTCGGGTCTGGCCACATGGTGGAACTCAAATTCCGGCCGCTCGGCGGCAGTTTGGATATGCACATTGCCAAAGTGGAAAAATGTGCTGAAAAACCCGATCATCTTCGGCGAAACGTCCTGGATCTGGTTTAATTTGGCATAAGCAACTTCTTTGTGTAAAAGCCCCCTAAAATCAAAATCGACTACTCTTTCGTTTGAAAGAATATAGACATTAAAGTACCAAAAGATAAACCGGTAAAAAGCATAAGCAAATACCACAAGGTACCAAAAAATATTCAAAATAATTTTCTGCCCGCCGGAAAGAAACGCCAGCTCGCCGCCGAAAAACCGCGCCGCCAGCCCAAAAATAACCGGCGCGAAAATTAAAAAAACAGTAATCATAAAAAACGGCACCAAAGTTACCACGTGCGGCCGCAGGAAAAGGATTATTTCTTCCCCCGCCTCCTGGCCTTCGAAGACAATGCCGCGCGGATTCTTCTTAAAAGTTGCTTCCATGGTCTAATTATACCAGCCCCGCATGTTAAGCTCGGCTCTGATATATCCGGGTTTAATTCTTTTCTATATTAAAAAATGCAAAACCGCTTTGGGGAATAGAAATATAAGCGGGAGCCCGCAGATTAAATGCCTGTTTAAATTTAGCGCCGCTAGTATCAATGCCTCCGCGGTTCGTCTCCAGATGCACGTTTGAGGTCTGCCCGTTGCTGTTATTGGAAACGCTCACTGCCGAAACGCTGGTCACCGCTCCGCCATGCTCATTGGCCTTATCCCTAAGCTCGGAAATGGAGTAAGGGTTCCCCGAATTGCCGGCAATCGGGCACTGGTTTATCGTTGTCGGCAAAATTCTGTCGTCGTTGTCAACACCATTTAAAACTATCGCGGCGTTGACTATATCCGCAAATTCCTCCTGCGAAAGCCATGGGTGCGACCTTGAGCAGCTCGGCCCGTCATTGGTATAGCCTAAGCGGTACCAAGCCTTATAAAACCAAGGTGAGCCGGCCTTGCTTTCCCATGCCCTAGTTGTCCAGTCGCCGCTATTTGACCTATCCGTTGTATCCCAGCCGCTTGTATTTAAATACCCTCCCGCCGTTGAAGAATATTGCGCCGAGACATCCCCGTCGATTACCTCCTTATTAGTGTCATCGACAGCCTGTTTCCACGAAGCAGGCGGATTATCCGATTTGCTCTTGGAAAACACCTGGCACGCTTCTGTCGTACAAATCGGCTTGCCGGCACGGTTCCCGTATGTTCTAGCCGCTACCGCCTGCGCCTTTAAAGCTTCCTGCGGCCAGTCCGACGGCATTTCGGCTATACCGTAAAGGTATGTTTGAAAATTCATATCGCCATAACCTTGCACGCTTATTGTGTTAGGCATCCCTTCATCTTTTTTAACCCCGCTGCCATAGTACCACTGGATAATCTCTTTATAATTTTTAGTCTTTGCCTGTTCTTTGGCCCCGTACTGGCTCATCCCGTTTCGATGCGTATAGCCCCCGAAAGCAAAAACCGCCAGAGAATTAGCCGGAGCCTGGCTCTTAAAGGCAATCGAGGCGTTATAGTCAGACCCGATCGGCACCTCACCCACACTGGTAATAACCGACCCGGACCTGGCCGCTAAAATTTCCTGCTGTCTGGCCGAAAGTGCCGCAATTTTACCCTCAAGTTCGCTCTGGTATGATTTAGCCTTGGCGATTTCCCCTTTAAAAAATTGCGATTGCCGCGAGACCTGCGCTTGGGCCGCCGCCAGCCTTTTCTTATCGTCGGCCCGTTTGGCAATTTTTACCGAAATTTCGGAAATGATATCTTTATCTTCTCGGGAACTTTCCTGCTGCAGCACAATTGTCTTCAAAGCCTCTGTCGCGTCACCGGAGGAAAAAAGCGTCAAGAGCGGAATATCGACAAAACTGCCGATATAAAAATTACGCACCGTCCGCGCCAAAATCTTCTTTTGATATGCCAAATCTTCCTCGCTTTGCGCCAGGTCTTGTTGGATTTGGCCAATTCTGGCCGTAATCGACGCCAGCTGGGCTTCCAGTGATTTAACCTCCGATTCCAAAGGTGTCGTGGCCGCTTTGGAAAGATCCAGCTGTCTCTCTAGATCATCAATCTCCTTTTGCAAATCGCTAAGCTCATCCGCGTTGGTGTTTTTCGTAAGGAAGAATAACGAGGTAACAAAAATTATTAAGCAAAGGGCAAGAATTTTTCTCATGGAAGCTCTAGATATTATAACCGACGCAAAGCGTCGGGTATATCAGAGGAGCGCCATGAGCGAAGTCGAATGGCGACCTGCTGATATATCAGCGTAACTCCATTATCAGAAATTTCTTTTGCAGCAATCCCTTGCCAATGCTAAACTATTTATGAAATGCCCTTCCACTTAAAACTATCAATCTTACTCGCAAAAACCCTTTCAATTTTTATGGTCTTGATGATCCTATTAGGATTTGTTAATCCACTCCCGGTTAGTGCCGACGGGGCATGCACCCTTACAGCAACTCCGGATGTCAGCACATGGACAACCGCTACAAAACCGACTGACATCACCAATATCACAATAGGTTCACCTGGTACTCTTGCCGAAGGTGGAGATGCAAAGTTTCATGCATATCTTATCCAAAAGAACTCGGTATATTTGAATCCC
>JACPKK010000022.1 GCA_016187105.1 Candidatus Curtissbacteria bacterium
AAAGGCGGCGGCAACGTTTGGATGAGGAAAAGTGCCGTAGGGACGAAGCAGCTGATTGCCGAATAGATCGGCGTGGGCGATAGAAGGCGTGGTTGTATCAAATGAGCGCTCGCCCAAAAACGACAGGCCGAGGGATTTCTGGAGAAAGAATTGGCTCATTAGGATAGCGCTTTCTATCAGAATTAGATTTTTAAAAAGGGTGGCTGATTTTGCCGCGAGCCCCTTTTTGGAAAGAGTGACGGCGGAAGCGACGGCAAACAGACTAAACATGATGGTTTTGGCAACAAAAATCAGCGAGGCTTCATAAGAAACGGAAAAGAGGAGCGAGTCTGCCAGAAGATAGGTATTAAAGACAATGACAACAGCAATAAAAGTCTTGAGGCTTTTGAAGATGGATTTGAGCTTGGCCCGGTCGCCCCAAAAAAAGAACATCAGATACAAAATGACTGCAATGTCGGAAGCATAGATTATCAGCGCGCGATAATCGATGGGGATTCCTAAGACATAGGAAAAATCGAAAAAGAAATGGCGGCCGAGCTGGATGGGGATAGCGGCTAGGGCTAGCAGGAAGAGAAGGTCAGATTTAGACATGTTCCAGTTATCGGTTCTCAGTTGTCGGTTGTCGGATAATAGTTTATCAGTTATCTGTTAACCGGTTAACTGAAAACTGGAAAACAAAAATCTGAAAACCGAAAACAGAGAATTGATAACTACTATCTGGGCTTGATGATGAGATGCCTGTCTTGGCCTTCACCTTCGGAAATTGTGGTGACTTGGGGGTTATCGGTAAGGATTGTGTGAATAACCCGGCGCTCGGAAGGAGAAAGGTTGTAAAGAGGCTCGGCATTGCCTGTTTGGGCGACCTTTTCGGCAAGTTCTTGCGCCATTTTGGAAAGACGATTCTCTTTTTGCCTGCGCCAGGAATCGACATCAACAAAAATTTCAAAATCTTCTTCGCCGGTTAGAGTTTTAAGACGGACGGCGAGAATAAACTGAAGGCTTTCCAAGTTTAACCCGTGCTTGCCAATAAGAAGCGACGAATCCTCGGAGGCGATATCGACAAGATATTTATTATCTTCCCTGGAAACTTCAGCGGTTGCGGAAACGCCGAGCAGTTCGATGATTTGCCTGACGTTTTCGGCTACAAAATTTTCGTCTAACGCCGAGCAGTTCGATGATTTGCCTGACGTTTTCGGCTACAAAATTTTCGTCTAACTTCATATTGGTCTAATTGGTCTTATTGGTCTAATTTGATTTCTGTAATCTTTTCGGTAAGTACTTGCTTAAAGCGCCCGGGCCGGAAATTATGTACTGCTGGATAATACCAATAACAGTGAAAGTGTTCCAATAGAGTGAAAGGCCAATCGGAAAGCCGTAGGAGAAAAAGGCGATCATAGCAGGCATAATATAGGTCATTTGCGATTGGACTTGGCTCATGGTGTCTGTCATATCTGCTTTTTTGTCATCGCTTCTTTGAACCGCATGAGGGGCAGCTTGGGGTACCATCATTTTGGATTGGATAAACTGCAGGAGGCCGGTGGCGATCGGGACAGCAAGGATTATGAACCCGGCCTCCTGCCACTGGTTTGGACTGGTTGAAAGGGATGTGCCTAAAAATGACGTGTCGGGTTTATCTGCCAGATGGAGCGCGGGAGAGTAAAGACGGCTATTGATGTTGGCCAGAAAATCGGCTTTATCAAATTGCAAAACTTGGGAAAGAACATTGTAGAGCCCGATAAAAATCGGCAGCTGCAGGAGGAGAGGGAGGCACCCGGAGAGAGGGTTGATGCCGTGTTCTTTGTGAAGCTTAGAAATTTCCTGCTGATGGCGCATCTTGTCATGGCCATACTCGGCTTTGATTCTCTCCAGATGAGGCTTTAGGGCGGCCATTTTTTGGGCGCTTCTAAGTTGAGTAGAGGTTAAGGACCAAAGGGCAAGCCTTATCGATGTGGAAAGGAGGATAATGGCAAGCCCCAAGGCGCCGGGGATGCCTAAACTGTGCAAAAACAGGTAGAGGGCAATTAAAAGATTAAGGATGGGGTTAATCAGTAATGTTTCGAATGGATTCATAAAATAAATTGTTAGATTGTTAAATTGTTAAATTGTTTAGATTGGATCATAGAGTGGGCGTTTGGAAAATGGGTGGCAGGAAAGAACCCTCTTCAGGGCAAGATAGGAACCTTTGACCCCGCCATATTTTTCGATGGCGTCTAAGGCGTACTTTGAGCACGTCGGCGTAAAGCGGCAGGTCCTGACGTTCGACCTGGTAACGCCCTGATATATAAAGAAAATAATTCTTGCTATTTTTTTAGACATTTATATCTATTCGTCATTCTGGCAGTTCGATATAACTCACTGCCCTTCAACTGTCCTGAGTGTAATCAAAGGGCTTGCCCAGAATCTGCTTTCGTTTAGATTCTGGTGTCCTCGCTTCGCTCGTCCCCAGAATGACCGGGAGACGCGTCTTGAGTTCATCCTTAATTTGACTTGTCTTATATTCGGCAATATTTTTTTTAACAATAATTACTAAACCGGCGCTTCCCAGGCCCAAACTTCTTAATGCCTCTTTGAAAAGTCTTTTTATTCTGTTTCTATCGACAGCAAGTTTGGCAACCTTTTTGCTGACAACAATAGTAATCCCTGCATTTTGGGACCCCTTTTTGATTACTAAGGTAAAATCAGCGCCCCAAATTTTAGACTGTAAGGCGGGCACGGTTTTTGTTTCTGCGGCGCTTTAAAACGGCTTGGCCGTCGGTTGTGCGCATTCTGACCCTAAAGCCGTGAGTTTTTGCCCTTTTTCTTTTTTTGGGTTGGTAGGTGCGTTTTGGCATATTGGGTTTTTAGATCGATAGGTTATTAGGATATAGGAATTTTGGCTAATTAGCAAGATAGAAATGGAAGTTATCAACATCTATTTTACGCCCTTGACCCCACTCATTCTTACCTTTCGCCTTTTGGGTATTATCCATACACGGCTCAAGGGGCGAATTGACGGGGTCTGCGCATGGAAAATTTTAGATGGTTATCAACATAAATTTTCCATGCTTGACAATTGTGGAAAAGTTTTGCCAATATGGATTGGCGAGCATAAATCCGCCAGTTGGCGGATGATCCTTCAGCCAGATCTTCCTGCTTGCAGCCCTTCGACTACGCTCGGGGCTATAGCCTGCACAATACTTTAAAGAAAGGTACTTTACGTGTCAGGCCAAAAAATCTGGAACAATATTCTTTGCGACATCAAAACCAAGGTTTCAACATCAACCTTTAAGACGTGGTTTGCCGGCACTTTTGTCTTGGACTTAACAAATGAAGAGGGCAAGGACATTTTGGTTATTGGCGTAAGGAACAATTTTATCAAGGAGCAGATAGAAACGCGCTGGAAAGAAGAGGTTTTAAAAACAGCCGTAAGGCAAGGGCAAAAAACCCTGACGGTTGTTTTTGTTGTCGGGCAAAAAGAAAAAAAGGAGGCTTCTGGCGCCGAGCCTTTGTTTTCGGGGAAGCCGCTTGATTATTTTAGCAAATCCAAAAGCCCGGAATCACTAAACCACGGCCATGTATTTGAAAACTTTGTCGTCGGGTTTTCCAACAATTTGGCTTATTTGGCGGCGACCCAAGTAGCCGTCAGCCTCGGTTCTCTTTATAACCCACTTCTTTTCTTCGGACCAACGGGTGTCGGCAAAACCCATCTTCTTCAAGCAATCGGTAACGAAGTTCTGGCAAAAACGCTTAACGCAAAAGTTTTATATGTTTCGGCCGAAAGATTTACAAACGATTACATTGAATCCCTTAGAAACAAAACCCAGCAGGCCTTCCGGGCTAAATACCGCGGAGTTGATTTGCTTTTAGTTGATGACGTGCAGTTTTTGGCAGGCAAAGAAAGTACGCAGGACGAGTTCTTTTACACTTTCAATGAACTTTATCTTTCAGGCAGGCAGATGGTTTTTGCAGCCGACCGCCACCCACGGGAGATTGCCCGGCTGAAAGAGAGGCTCGTTTCAAGGTTTGCGGGCGGAATGGCGGCGGCTATTAGCTACCCGGACGTGGAGATGAAAACGGCAATTATCGGCGTAAAGTGTAAAGAGAGAGGCGTATTTTTGGACAGCGAAACGATAGGCTATCTTGCCGAAAGCAGCCGGGGAGGGGCCAGGGAGCTTGAAGGCGTTTTGATTTCGGTCTTGGCCTTGGCAAAACTCTCGGGCGGTAAAGTTGATATCGAGAAGGTAAAGGCGACAGTGGAGCGCAGTATGCCTCAAAACCTCCCGAGGCCGACAGCGGGGAAAATTATGGAAGTTGTTAGCCGACATTTTAGGGTTTCGAGCGGGGACTTGTGCGGGCCTTCAAGAAAATCCAGGTTGGTTGAGGCAAGGCAAACCTTAATGTACCTTTTGCGAAAGCAATTGGGGTTGCCGCTTGAGGAGATTGGCGGCCTTTTGGGCGGGCGCGACCACTCTACAATTATCTATGGAATTGAGAAAGTGGAGGCGGCTTGCCTAAATCAAAATAAAAACGACGAAATATTAAGGCTCTTGACGCTTTCCTCGGCCAACTGATTTTCTTAAAAAATTCTTCACAATATCTTAAAAGTTATCAACAAAGTTTGGTCTGTTTTAAACATTTTTTCCCTAGCTTTGAACATTGTTTTAAACTCCCCCCTAGCCTTGCCTTGAGGGAGGGTTTAAACTTAACAACATTTATAATACTGTTACTACTTTTTAAAGTATTTAAGCTTAATTATTTTTTGGGCCGGAGAATGTGGATATCTAGACATAGAATGTTTGGAAGATTATAATTCTTTTTGTTTTACCACAAGCCTTTAGTCTGCCCCCAAGAATATGAAATTTATAGTCCCACAACAAGATTTTGCGAAGGCGCTTCTTTTGGCCGGCAAGTCTTTAATGCCTCGGGCAAACCTGCCGATCCTTTCAAATCTTTTAGTGAATGCTACAAAGAATAAGGTTGAGATTGTTTCTACGAATCTGGAAACGGCAACCAAGATAGTGATTCCGGGGAGGGTAGAAGTCGAGGGCAAGGTAACGCTTGCCGGCAAAACACTTGGAGAATTCGTAGCACAACTGCCGCAAGAGCAGGAGATAACTTTTGAAAAACTGGGCGAGGAGGTACAGGTTTTGACAAAAGGGTATAAGGCGCGGCTGGCAACCATCGCGGCAGAGGAATTCCCGGCAATCCCAGTTATTTCCGGCGGCCACAAAATAAAGATTGGGGCGGCGGATTTTGCCAGGGCCGCCACTCGGGTGGCTTTTGCGGCAGCACAAGACGAGGGCCGGCCAATTTTAACCGGAGTTTTATGTGAATTTAGCGGCGGGGGACTAGCGGTGGTGGCGACAGACGGCTATAGATTGAGTTTTGACGAGATCAAAGTTTTGGAAGCGCCTAAAGAAACAATAAAGATTGTGGTGCCGGCAAGGGCGATAGCCGAGGTAGCTAAGACGCTGTTTGAGATGGGGGAAGAGATAAAGGAAAAGGCGGTTGATATCGTAATCGCCGAAGGGCTTAACCAGATGAGTTTTAAGATCGATGACTTGGAATTTACTTCCAGGTTAATTGAGGGAGAGTTCCCTAACTGGCAGAAAGTGATCCCAACAAGTTTTGTAAGCCGGGCCAGGGTCAACAAGGAAGAATTCACCAGGATTGTGCGAATTGCCTCGATTTTTGCCCGGGATTCCGGAAGTATTTTACGCTTAAAATTTGCCAGTGGAGATGCGGGAGCCAAAAAACAGACCGTTAATGTTTCGGCGGGGAGCGGGCAAGTCGGGTCTGGTGATGCGCAGATGGAGGTTGAAATGGTTGGGCCGGGGGGAGAAATTGCTTTTAACTACCGGTACCTTCTCGAGGCGCTGGGGGTTATTGAAGAAGAAGATGTGAACTTTGAGATGGTGGAAAGCTTAAACCCGGGCCGGCTGACCGGAGCCGGAGGGAGCGAGAAATTTTTCCATATCATAATGCCGGTGCGGTTACAAACGTAACCGTGCTTAACGACAAACGACGAACGACTAAAGTTATAGCGTTAGTCTTTAGTCCCTTAGCGTTTGGCGATATACTTATTTCGTGTTTACCCCAATTAACAAGTTGATTGTGACCCCCAGAAAATCAAAGACGAGTGAAATACTGTTTACGCTTTCGGTGAGGAAAGCTTTCGGCGATGTTTTGCGCGAGGAGAAGGGTTTGCCGAAAGAAATCATTAAGGCCGCGAGAGCGACCAGTTTTAAAAACGGAGAGCTAACCGTAAAAGTCGTGGGGTTGGCGCGCGCCGAGCTTTTAATGCGTGCTGGCGGGCTGATACGCGACATTAATAAGATGCTCGGAAGAAGGGTTGTTTGGAAAATTAAGTTTAGGGGTTATTAAATGGCCGGGACAGCAAACTGAACGCTGATTGGCAAGCTATTGGGGCTGGCTTCTCCCTCAAAAACCCAAACAGGTTGAGTGGTTTTTGGGGTTTTAATTGGCAGGTAATAGGCGAGATACGCCTGCTTTAAGTTCACAAGGCCTAAATCTTTAATAGTTTCTACGCCTTCTACCTCTCCCTGTATGTTTATTAAGGACCCTTTACCGGCGTTTAAATTGGCAAGTGCTTCCTTGGGGCTTATCACGCTATAGCTATCATTTTTGCTTTTGAAGCTAGACTGGCGAAACGAGAACTGGACAATGTTTCCAGACGAATCGAAGGTAGTATCGGCACCATCGGCGCTACTTATAATGGGTAGGGCTTCCAGTTCATGGCCAAAATGGAAGCGGATATAACTTGCGTCTTTTTCTTGAGTTGGGCCAAGCGTCTCGCCCTGGAGTTTTAAAAAAATAATTTTAGGCTCGTTTGCCAGATCTTGGGTTAACTCAAGTTCAGACAAGAAAACAATCGCCGCCTGCCTTAACTGGGGGATATTGAAAACAGCCGGCTTGCTATCTTTTAAATATTTTTGGTAAGAGACAAGAGATTTGTAGACGCTTAGTGTGCCGTTTTCATTTGAAAACAAAAGGCCGCTGCCAAGCACGTTTTCATCTTGGAGAGTTATTGGCTTTTGGGCAAAAGCGAACTTGTTGGCAAATGCGCCAGAATCATCGATTAAATTTTTTTGAGAATCATCGACCGAGTATTGCGGTAGGATTTGAGGATAACTGTCTGGGAATGCCAGATCTTGGGTGTTGAACTTTTGGGTTGTACCTTCGAAAGAATCGAACTCAACTTTGTCTGGAGACGGGGGTTTGACTGTGGGCGGGGCTTTTGTCAGTTGAAAATAGATAAGGGAGCCAAAAACTATTGTAAGGGTCAGGACAGCCAAAATCCAACCAAAACTTCTGATCTTGTCCGAGACATAGGAAAGAGTTGCCATTTAAAGCGGGCTATCGATTGTGATATTGCACTGAAATTCGCTGTCGCACGATCTTGGTACGGTTTTTGGAATATATGGTGTATCCATTTTGAAGCTTCTATCCCCAACCTCGTTGAACTGGTAGTGGCTGTGAGGGCCGCTGCCGCTCCTGCCGGACTTGCCGAGTTTCTGGCCGTATTTAATAAATTCGCCTTTTTGGACAAGTGTTTGGGAAAGGTGCCAATAATTAACGGTAATTAAGCCTGGGCAGCCAGCAGTTTTAATCATAATCCTTCTGTCTAGGGGGTCCCCTTTTTCCGGCCAAACGTTTTCGACAGTGCCTTCGACGGTTGCGTAGACGTCCGTGGTACCAACCACTCCTGTTCCAATATCGATAGCTTCATAGCCGCCGTATACTCTTTTGGTATGTGAGGATGCACCTTCTGGACCCTGCGTAATCCTGCCTACCAGCGGCCAGCCGCGGGGGCACTCGGCCGGCGGATTGCCGACTATGACAACGACAGTTACCGAATCGGTTTTGGCGGCTTGGCCCTCGGGGGTGGCTGTGACGGTTACAGTATTTGAAATGACAGAATCAGCAAAGCTGGAATCAATACTTAGGGCAGTTTGTTGGGTGCAGGTTGCGCCCCCTTCAATTAAGCCCTGGCAGTTGTTGACTTGGAGGGAGCGGGAGAAACTATTACTTTTTCCTTGAACTTTTGCCTCGTCTTTTACCTGGACATCGGTTAAGCGCAGTTTTTTAGAGGTAACTGTGATTGTAAATAAAACAGTCTGGTCCGGCGGGGGGTTGGGAAAGCTGGTGGAACTGGGGCTTTTGGTGATAGCGTAAAATTCGTTATCGCCGGCGCGTGTAGCGGAAAGGTCGGCTTCGGTACTCATAAAGGCAGCGCCCGTAAAGATGCCAAGGGCAACAGTTGTAACAAAAACAGCAGTAGGAGCGATAATAACCGATGCCAAGACGGCGCCGCCGGGGACAGAAAGGCTGCCAATGGCGTTCATAAGAAAACCGGCTCCAGCGCCTAAGCCGCCAATTAAGCCGCTGCCAAAAGAGGCAATGGTATTCCAGACGGCAGAAGAGGCGGCGGCAAGAAAACTGCTAAAGGCAGAAGTTAGCGACCCGATACCCCCAGAAGCCCCCCCGACAAAACCTGATATGCTTTTGGTGATCGGGACGATAAAGTAACCGGCACCAGCGCCGATAAAAGCACCGATGACTGCGCCAGCTGGGCCGCCGACGACAAAACCAATTACCGCACCGGTTGCCGCGCCGGCGGCAACGGCGGCGAGTTTAGCAAGCAGCTTGGCCAGTAGTAACCATAAGGCAATACCGAGGCCTATCGTGCCGGCAATAATTTTTGCAGCGTGTTTTTTCAAAAATGGAAGAAGCTGGGCGGCCAGAAGGGCCCAGCCGGCCGGATTGGAAGCGCCAAGGGCAAGCTTGCCGGCCGCGAGAGCTCCTTTTGCGCTTTGCCCAAACCCAATAGCGCTTTTTAGACCAGAAGTCAGGCCCCGGGCGCCGGAGACAACATTACCAAGTGAGAAGCTGCCGGATCCATGGGAAAGCGCACCGATGCTTCCATAAACAAGGACCCGGTTGTTTAAAATGCTTTGGGGCACAAAAATGCCGGGGTAACGGTTTAAATAGGTAAAGATTGAACGCCAGGTGGTTTGGGAGGCTCGGTTAAGCCCGCCAGGGAATTCTTGGAAGTGGTTGACGTACTTTGCCACCTCTTTTGATTTTTTTGAGGAAAAATCTTTAGCCTTTTTGAAAAACCCAAATTCCATTAACCTTGGATCTCTACTAACTTCAGCCATTTTTTGAATGTCATGGGTAGCCAGCGCCAGAATGGCTTTTTCCTGGGCACTTTTGTTTGTGGCGAGGACGATTCCCATTCTTCGGCCTGCGAGGCCACGTGTCCTAAAGGTATTGATTGTGGGTTCGGCAGACCCAAAGCCGAATCTATCGGCTTGGCCCGGGTTTAGGGGTTTGGTCCCCTGCTCGGCGCCGATATCTAGGGTGAGCTCTTTCAAATCAATGTTGCCTATTTTAGCGTCGCCAAGCTGCGAGATGGTTTGGTCGTGGGCTTTGTTTTTGATTTCCTGAAATTCTTCCAGTGACGGGAGACTTTCTTCTGCGAATTTTGTAAGTTCGATATTTAAATTCTCTCTGCTTTTTTCCAGATAACTTGTGATGCTGGCGAATAATTTGTCGCGTTCGTCTGGGGGCATTAAGGGGTCTTGTGATTCTACCTGCGACTGGATCTCGTCGGCGATTAGTGTTCTTGTTTCTTGGTCTGGTTTTTCCAGCGAGGCGATCTGGGCAATACCAGCCAGAACCGCTTCTTCTTCGAGACCTTTTTGGTTTGCTTGGACAACTTGGCTTGCGGGCGTTTGGGCTTTTTCGTAGATTTGCTCTGCCGTTTTGCCTTTGGCAATTTCTTTTTGATCGATAATGCTTTGAGTGGCGGCATCGGCGACAAGCTGTTGGAGTTGGGGAGCAGATTGAACTTTACCGATATTTTCCAGCGACTGACTTACGGTTTTTGTAACAAGCGACTGGCTGATTTGTGGTGAAGGAGGGGATTTGATGCCAAGTTGAGAAAAGATTGCAGGGAACATCCCGGAGATGCTGGCTGAAAAAGCAGGTGTAAATTCCTGGCGATGCCTTTTTAGCTCTGGCTCGATAAGGTCAATTTCGGCCAAGACGGCGAGTGCGCCGGGTTTATTTTGAGGCGGTGCAGATGCAGGCATAGTTCAATAATAACATTGTTACATTGCTCAATTGCTAAATTGTTAAGAACAATTGAACCATAAGAGAGCTTATTGCTCGCAAAACTCGCAATGGAACAATTTAACAATGATTTTTAGAATTGTTTCTGGATATCGGCGGCTTTTTGGCGCATTTCGGCAAGTTCCTGGGGGTTAGTGGTGACGAGGGAATGTTCATCTTCGGAGGCAACAATCCTGACGGCGACGTGGTTGGGGCCGGCAAAAAAGATGCCTTCGCCGACATCGGCGGAAAGGAGAAGATGCTTTTCACCTTCCGAAAGATAAAAAGTATCGGCAACCTGATCGATAGCCGCCGGTGATTGTTTGAGAAGAATCTGGATCGAGGAATTAGTGACGATGGCGCGGCCGTAATCGGTATTCAAAAAGTCTTCGACGTCCTGGGTAATGGTGGTTAGGCCAAGGTAATACTTCCTGGCACGCTTGGCAATGCCGTACATAAAGGAGGCGCTGTCGGGGTGCTGCATCAGGTACCAGGCCTCGTCAACAATTAAGAGACGTTTCCTAATATCGTTTTTAATGCGGGTCCAGATGAAATCCAAAATTAAATACATGGCGATGGGGCGCAGTTCGTTTTCCAAGTCTTTAATGGAAAAAACGGTGAAGGTATTTTTGATATCGATGTTGCTTTGCTGGTTGAAAATGCCGACCAGCGAGCCTTTGACGAACCTTTCGATCCTGTCGGCTAAGCCTTTGGCGCTAGCGTCTTCCATGCCGATTAAAACTTTGTAGAGGTCTTCCATGAGCGGCGGCTCGTTTTGCTGGGTGGCGGGATCGGGCGTAATGCCTTTGGCTTTATATGTGGCGACAAGAGCGCGGTCCAGAAGAGCGTCTTCGGAAGGGGTTAAGTCGCCCATAATAACTTTGAAAAAGCCGTGGAGGGAAAGGATTTTGAGGCCGAGTTCGTTTTCGCCCTCTTCGTAGACGCCGGAGAGGTCAAAGGGATTAATTTTGGCGTCCGAGCTAAAGCTGAAAGTGATGTATTCGCCGCCGATGGCCTGACAGAGGGTTTTATATTCTTCTTCCGGGTCGATAACGATAATTTCGGTGCCAAACATTAAAGAGCGAAGGGCTTCGAGTTTGACCAGATAAGACTTGCCGGCGCCGGATTTGGCAAAGATGACGGAATTGGCGTTTTCCTGGCTAAAGCGGTCGAAGATAGGTGGCCAGAGAAGTGGTATCCATGTTTCTGGTGATATAGATGTGGTCGGTGCCTTGGGGGAGCGTAGTCTTGAAAGCCTCTTCCTGCTGGAGGGTGGCGTGTTTGGGGACAAGCAGCAGGGAGCCGAGCGTGGACTCGACTTGTTTGGTGACAGTATCCAGTTCTTCTTTGGAATCAGCAGGGACGGTGACGTAAAGGCCAAACTGGAAAAACCTTTCGGCGCCTTTAACCAGTTCTTCCTGGAGCATTTGGGCGTCTTCTAAGGCGGCCTGGACTTGGGGATCGATGAGGTGGCCGTGCTGGATGTCGGTAGCAATGGTTGCCTCCATTTCGGTTATCTTGCGCTTCAAGTCGTCGAGGACGCCCCGGGCCTCAACAGGATAGGAGTAGAGGGCGATTTCCAGAGTGTGTTCAAAGTTAATAAGGGGCGAAAGCCAGTTGGCTTCGACAAAACGAGGGTAACCGATGACAAAAAGAGTGCGGTAGTAGCTGGCGCCAATCTTTATGAAGTCAAAGTCAACTTCAATGGCCGGCGGGGCAATAATGTCTTTGACGGAGACTGCGCCTGTTGCCAAAGTTTGGGCCCAGCCTTTTTCCCGGGCAGAAAGGCCAGCGGCACTTAGCGGTTTTTTGGCAAAAGGGTTGGGGAAAAGTTTCATCGGTTTTCCTCCTCCGGTTTTGGTACGGGAGCGGGACTGGCAAATTGGGCTGCTTTGGCAGTGGCGGCCTGGAGACTTCTTAAGGCTTCAGACTGTGAATTACTAACTAGCGGCGGGACCGGCGTAAGATCGGCTTCAAGGTTCGCAGGCGGCCGATTAATATTCATAAGTTCTGCCTCGACTGTTTTTTCGGAAGCTGGCGTCGGGTTGGCGATAGCCGGTTCGACCATGGGGGTGGTGTAGGACTCGCTATCCAGAAGAACCCTTTGGGTGCCAGTGGGGGCAGGGTTATAAATATCGTAGAAGAGTTCAATTAACTCTTGGGAAGTAAGCTGGCGAGTGTTGATGCCGAGCCTGGCTGTTTGCTTCACGACATGGTCGCGCTTTGGGGCCAAAGCGGTTTTGGCGGCGGCGATGAGCGAGGCTTTGGCGGCGGTCTGATTCTTTTTCTGGCCGACGCCTTTAAAACCAATCTCAAGCGGAGAATAGGTAATAATCAGATAAAATCTTTTATCGAGGACGGTTTTTTGCTGGACGGTTGCCTGGATAAATTCCTGGTACTTTTGGATTTGCCGCTTAAGGTCCGGGTTGGGTTGAGTGCGCTGGGCTTCTTCCAGGCTTTGAAAATAAGAGGTAATATCGGCTTTTTTGCTGCGGATTAAAACCTGAAGCGGGAAAGTCAGAGAATTCAAAAAGGCGCCATAGGCATAAATGGTGGCATCCTGTTCGGCTTCGGAAAGAAGGTCGAAATTGATGGCAGTGGTAGAAAGGACTTGGGCAACCCAGCCGGTTTTGAGAATGACCAAATCGTCGGTAATATCCTCGATATCGAGATGCTCTTGGGTAGAAGCTTTTTTTGGGGCCATTAGGTTTTTAGGCTGATGGGCAGTTAGGCTGATGGGCAGTTAGGCTGATGGGTTATTGGGTAGCCCCCCTAAAATCCTAAATGCCTAAAATCCTAAATGCCCAATTACCTAGTTGCCTCCTTTCGCCTTAATTTCCAGCGGCTGCATAATTTGGCCGGCAAGACTTAGGGCAAGCGGTTCAAAATGGGCGTTTTCGTGCTCGATTTCCAGAGTATAGTTGCCGCTTGATAGCGGTGTTGCCGAGAGGAACTGGCCAAGCTTATTGGTTTTTAAGGCGCGGACGGGGATGCCGTTTCTGTCCCGGACAGTGATGATGGCGGCTTCAAGAGGCGCTCCGCCCTGGTCGGTGATGAGACCGGAAAGAACATTGGGGGTAGCGGTCAGGGGAATTATTTGGGCTTTTTGCAAAATGGCGGCGGGCTGGCCGCCAGCAACTTTTTGGCCGGTTATGGAAATGCGGGAGTCGGCACTTTCAGATTGTTCTACCCTTAAGGTCGCATTTTGAGGAGACAGATGGCCAGCTTGACCTCTTGGAACGTAGGAGCTTGTTTTAGGAACGCCGCTTGCAATTTTGGGTTTTTCTTTATGGATTGGTTGAGCCTGGTTTTGGGTTTCGGGCAATGGTGGCAGCGAGGGCTCGGCGGTTGTGAAGCGTTTTTTGAGTTCTTCGGAAACTGCAAATCTAGCCTCACCGCGGACTGGCAGATTAGAAAGATTAAAACCGGTGGGAGGCGCAAAGTGCAGCTTTCTGGTGCGGGTTTTGGCAAGACCATGGACGAGACGGATTTTTCTGCCGGGAGTTTGGATCGGGATAATATTTTCAAGGGCAAAATTGGTGTCAGAGGCAAGCTGGATTTTAGGGGCGGGGGTAATTTGTCTTAGGCTAAGCTTTTTCCCCAGGCCAGACAAGGCGAAGGCTTTGGCGTGAGGGCTGATTCTGGCGCCAGTTTGCGTCGGGGTTATTTGGGGAAGAGCTTGGGACATAATGCCTTGGAACTCTTCTTCAGAGATTTGGGGGGCTTTTTGGGCAGCCTTGGCCGGTACGGCGGTTGTCCACAGAATTGGCGGCGGTAATTTACCTGCCGAGACTAAAGTTCCCGCCGCCGCCCGAGCTTTGGCGGACAGGCCCAAGGATAAAGGGGCAGGGGCAAGACCAAGTTTTTGGAGGGCTTGCTCCTCTTTAACGTCCAGGGGAGAGACGGCGGCTTTGGGTAGAGACCGCAAATAAGCGACTAGCCGCTGGCGGTCTTGAGAGGTGATTGGTTCAGGCTGGGTCTTTGAGAGCTTTGGCTGGGAAATGACGATATTTAAAAATTCAGGGATCTTGGCTTCTTTAACCCAAACCCTTTGAGTGGGCGAAAGGAGGGCACGGCTGAAGGCGACGACCCATTTGTCAAACGGCCGGCCCTGGATGGGAACAAGAGCGGCAATTAAGCCCAGGCCCCCAAATAGGACGGTTAGGGGCAGACGAATGATACTTGGGCCGGGCGAGAAAAAGATAA
>JACPKK010000009.1 GCA_016187105.1 Candidatus Curtissbacteria bacterium
ACAAATAACTTTCCACTTTCAACTTTCAACTTTCCACTCGTTGCTATTCCCCACGAATCGTATCCGCGGTATTCCAACCGCTTCAAACCTGCAAAAACAATTTCTGCCGCGTCACCTCGCTTGCTATTAGTCCTGAGCGAAGTCGAAGGACCGATGTATCCAAAAATCCCGCACATACTGGGGAATTCTACCAAAGAAAGGGGTTTCTAAGCTAGCCAACAAGCAGCTTTTTAAAATGCTCAACCATCTCAACCGGAGTCGGGTCTGCCTTGTTGTACATTGCCAAATAGTACGCCGTAAAATCAGCCAAAAGAAGAGACTTAAAAATCTTCTCAAAAGCGTTTTTACCTTCCAGTCCAAACATCACCGACTCAAGGCCTTTCTCCCCGACAAGTTTTGCCATAACATCGTACCTTTTAAGATTCCTAGGGTCATCCTGCGGATCCTTCAGCATTACCGCAAAATATCGCTCCCCCAAATTCGTAAAGCCCACCATTTCATTATGATTAAGCTCTGAAAAGAAGTTCCAAAACGCCGGGTTTTTGGCGTGTTCGTTAAATTTTATCTTCCAAACCATCGCCAGGCGCGCAAACTTTTCGCTGGAATAGACAACCGGAGTTTTGCCGGCAATTTTGCCTGCCAGTTCCATCCCTTTCCTCTCAACCTCTTCAAGACCTTCGCCGACAGTGCCCATATTTTTGCCCATTTCATCTGAAAGCCCCGATACAAGACCATGATTCTCAAGTAACTTCACCATCGCGGCCACAAAATAACCCGTTCCCATTCTCGGCTGGAATTCTGGCGATGGCATCGGCAACTTTACAAAAGGAATATTAGAAGCTTTACAGATTTCTTCGACCTTTCCTCCGCTGGCAATTCCAATGACAGGAAGTTTTTTAGAAATCGCCTCCTCGAGGTTACTAATCGTCTCTTCAGTATTCCCAGAGTATGAACAAACCACGTTTAAGGCTCCCGCTGTAGACACTGCAGGCAAACTATAACTGTGATTGGTAATGATTTGTGGCGCTTTTGCTCCCGCAAACTCGCTTACAATTGTTTCCAAAAGCTGTGAAGGGAAAGCCGACCCGCCTTCTCCGGAAAAAACTACTCTTTCAAATTTACCGTCGACTTTTACCCCTTCGGCAATATCAAAACCCACAGCAAACTGCTTCGGGCTGTCCAAAATCATCTGTCTTAGATTGGATCTGTCAAACTGATGGGGACGACCGCCGGAAGGCATAATCTATGCTCCGTATCTTCTTTGCCTTCTTGCGTAATCAGAAATGGCGCGTTTCAACTCTGCCACCGAAAAATCCGGGAAAAAGAGCTTTGAGAAATAAAGCTCTGTATAAATGGTCTGCCAAGGCATAATGCCGCTGGTCCTCATTTCTCCCGATGTCCTAATCAAAAGATCCGGATTGGGCTGACCCGCCGTATCGAGACTTTGAGCAATCATCTCCTCATCGATCTTAGAAGGCTTAATACCCCGCCTCAAAAGCTTCTTGACTGCTCTGACAAGCTCATCGTGGCCGCCATAGTCAATGCAAATGTTTAGCATATACTTCTTGTTCTTAGCTGTTTCTTTCTCGGCCTTCTCCAGGATTTTTTTAAGTTCCGAGGATACTCTATCGCGCCTTCCCAACCAGCGGAACCGTACACCATCGGAAACCAGTTCCCTAAAATGCTTTTTGAAGAACCAAGAATACATCCTCATTAAATATCCAACCTCTCTCTTAGGTCTTCCCCAATTCTCAGTGGAAAATCCCCAGAGAGTCAGAACCTTTATTCCCATGTTTCGAGAGTCTTTCGCAACTTTGAGAGCTACATCCAAACCCTTCTTATGGCCCTCAACCGACTCAAGACCGTGAGCTTTTGCCCAGCGGCGGTTGCCGTCTGGGATAATCACTACGTGCTCGGGGATAGTTTTGGCAGGTGTTTTCTTTGTCATTTAAGCCACGCAATTGTCTCAAAAACTAAGCCTAAGGATAACAAAAACCCGGCGAGTTTATCAAGTTGTCATTTGCGGCGGGAAATTACAAAATCGGCAAGTTGTGAAAAAATTATTTGCAAACTTTCATCACTCGTGATTTTGCCAATTCCCTTTTTCGCTTTTTCAATCAAAGACCGATTTTCTGCCTTGCACCACGCGAGTGCTCCGCTTTCCTCAATTATCCTCTTCACCTCTTCAAGATCGGCAACCGTTGCATCTTCCTTCCCCCAAATCTTTTCGATATCACGTCTATCTTTTCCTTTGGCAAGTTGCTTAGTTTTATAAATTAAAAGCGTATTTTTCCCCTCGCGCATATCCGAAAGCGTTGACTTACCAAGCTCTTTTTCCTCCCCAAAAACTCCCAAAATATCGTCGGCAAGCTGGAAAGCCAAACCAACAGCCGCCACATACCTGTTAAGCGCCGCCATTTGCGTCCTTTTTACTCCTGCTAAAGTGGCACCAATTGTCAAAGGTCCGATCACACTGTAACGTGCCGCCTTAAGGTCGGCAATTTGCATTATTTGTCTGAAACTCGGCTCCCTATTTGCATACTCAACATCTAAACCTTGACCATAAGCTGTTTCAAGCAAAACTTCCGCAAACGTCTGAAACTCGGCTCCCTATTTGCATACTCAACATCTAAACCTTGACCATAAGCTGTTTCAAGCAAAACTTCCGCAAACAATCTTTGGGCCTCAACTTTACGCTGGTTGTCAAAATCTGAATCAGCAATGATCCGAAAAGCTTCCATGCTGGCAATGTCGCCCAAAGTAATCGCCATACTCTCCCCATAATGTTGCCTTGCCCTAAGTGTCGAAGGACCAAATTTCTTTTCGTATACCTTATGAACCGTGGGCTTGCTACGGCGAAGATCCGAATTATCCATAATGTCATCATGTATTAAGAGAAAATTCTGTGTCATCTCAAACGCCAGCGATATTGATAAAATCTTCTCTATATCCTCTAAAACTTTGTTCCGTAGTTTACCCTGAGCGAAGTCGAATGGTCCCTCTGTCCCAACTTGATATCCCAACCACACAAAAAATGCCCGTAGTTTCTTCCCACCCTGGGAAAAATCTTCAAGTTTTTTATAGAAATCTGAAACGACCGGAGAATATTTTTTTGTTTCCTTTATTTTTTTGGCAAAGTAACTCTTCGAGTAAGCATCGAACTTGTTCAAAAATTTGGACAGCTCCAGCCTAAAAATATCACTGTCCATCTAACGCTGTGAGGCAACTCTATGTTTTTCCACCCATGCCGCACCTTTTTCCGTTTGGCTGGCAATAGCTACCAAATCGTCGGGCAGTGGAAACTTAACTTCCTCTTTTAGAACATCCAAGTTTTCAACCTTAGCCCCTGGATTCGCCTTTTGAATAAATGCAACAAGATTGTCAACCAAATATTCCGGTGCCGATGCTCCAGAAGTGATTCCTAAAGTTTTAACCCCCACTAGCCATTTCGGGTCAACCATTGTCTCATCATCCACAAGGTAAGCCTTTGTACCTTCTGCCTCGGAAACATCGCGAAGCCTATTGGAATTTGAGCTTGTTTTAGAACCAATTACCAAAACTAAATCGGATTTTTGGGCAAGCTCCTTAGCCGCTGTCTGTCTATTAGAAGTTGCAAAACAGATATCCCAAACTGTGGGCGGCGCGATGATTTTCGTAAATCGTCTCTTGAGTGCATCAATCGTATTTTGAACGTCCGAAAGCGAAAGCGTCGTCTGGTTTAGGTAAATAAGCTTATCTTCTTGAGGAACTTTAAGACCGGCTACCTCACTGGCGTCCTCAATTAGAACAATTGATTCTTTTGACACCTCGCCCATAACTCCAATCGGCTCCGGATGGCCGCGATGGCCGATATAGATTATGAAGTAACCTTCGTTGGCATATCTTTTAGCTTCCAGATGGACCTTGGTCACCAAAGGACACGTCGCGTCAATCACCCGAAAGCCTCTTTTCCTTGCTTCTTCTTTAAGCTGCGGCGGCGAACCGTGGGCGCTAAAAACCAAAACTGATTTTGCGGCTTGCCCCTCGAAGTCCTGAGCGGAGTCGAATGGACGAAGTGGGGGTACTTCATCTAAATCCTCCACAAATATCGCACCCTTTTTCTCCAAATCCTCTACTACGTGAACATTGTGGACAATAGCATGTTTTACATAAATTGGCTTGCCAAAAATCTCCAAAGCCGTTTCCACAACATCAATCGCCCGGTCTACGCCGGCGCAAAATCCGCGCGGCTTGGCAAGCAGTATTTTTTTTATCATGAGAAGTGCAGTTTGGCTATTTCCTTCCTGTAGCCTTTTTCCACCAAAACTTTTTTAATCTCGTCGATAAAGGCCGGCAGCAGTTCCTCTTCTTTGTGTGTACTGACGAGCTTTCCGCGCTTAAATATTGCGCCTTGGTTTCTGCCGCCGCAAACACCAATGTCGGCAAAACTAGCCTCTCCCGGGCCGTTAACAACACATCCCATAACTGCCACCTTAATCGGGGCATCCAACTTAGAAACAATTCCCTCAACTTTTTTGGCAAGATCAATAAGGTTAATTTCTGTCCTGCCGCATGTCGGACACGCAATAATGTCAACTCCTTTTTGCCGCAAACCCGCAGATTTCAGAATTTCCCATCCTACTTTTACCTGCTCTTTGGGATCATCGGCCAATGAAACCCTAATTGTATCCCCGATACCTTCTGCCAAAATCGATCCTATTCCAACAGCAGACTTTATACTGCCGGCCCAGCGCGTCCCGGCTTCGGTTATCCCGACATGCAAAGGATAATTAAAACGCTTGGCAAAAAGCATATAGGCGTCCCTTGCAAAAACCGGATTATCGCCCTTCAAAGAAACCACAATGTCATGGAATTTAAGACTCTCTAAAATTTTAATGTGGCGGGTCGCCGATTCTACCATCACCCGCGGCACGCCATACTTGCCGTACTTGGCATACAGGTCGCGTTCCAAAGAACCCATGTTAACCCCGATTCGCATCGGGATATTTTTCTCCTTGCAAACTTTGACAACCTCGCGAACCCTGTCAATCCCCCCGATATTGCCGGGGTTAATCCTTACCTTATCAACGCCTTGCTTTGCAGCCTCAATTGCTAAAAGATACTGGAAGTGAATATCGGCTACCAAAGGAATTTTTATCTGCTTTTTAATTTCGCGGATTGCTTTTGCCGATTCCATATCCGGAACCGTAACGCGGATAATCTCGCAGCCGACTTCCTCAAGCCCTTTAATCTGCTTGACGGTCGCCGCGACATCGTGCGTCCTTGTTTGGGTCATTGACTGAACTCGCACCAAGTTACCCCCGCCGATGACGAGCTTGCCGATTTTAACTGGCCTAGTTTTGTCTCGTGTAAACATATTTCTTATTCCTGTCATTCTGGCTTTAGATCCATCAATTGATGGATCGCATGGCACTGTATATCCAGAATCCTTACTAGATTAGATTCTGGTGTCGCGGAGTTTACCCTGAGCGAAGTCGAGGGACTCCCCAGAATGACGATGCTCGAGAGGTTTTGTTAGATAAACCTCTTGGTATTTTCCGCTTAGCGCTTTTCGTGCCCGGTCTGCTCGAGCTTTCGTATCGAAAAACCCTACCACCGCAAGCCCGGCTCCGGCCATCAGGCTCCTTCCCGCCCCAAGCCCCGCCAAATCGCGTTTCATTCTATCAATTTGAGAGGAAAATTGAAAGTCCATATCTTCAAAATCATTGTGCAAATTTGCCAAAATTTGCGCTCTATCACCGGCGGCAATTGCCTCTATCAGACCTTTAAGCAGACCTCGGGATTTTCCAAGCTTTTCCGCTTTTAAATGCTCGTAAATCCACCCGGTCGAGGGTTTTTGCCGCTTTGGCACAAGGACTACCAGGTGAAATTTAGGCAAGCTCGCGTCGATCTTTCTGAATTTGTAATCTTTCCCTCTCGAACCAACCTCTCCCAATCCCCCATACATGCTGTAAAAGAAATCTTTTCCCAGGCTTTTGGAAATCGTTTGGATCTGCCCTTTGGAGAATTTAATCCTCCAAAGACGGCAAAGGCCGCGAACGGCTGCTGCCCCGTCCGCCGGTCCGCCCCCAAACCCGGCCTTCACCGGGATTTGTTTTTCCAAAACTATTTTGGCGCCAAGATTCTTATTCCCGGCCGTTTTTTTCAAGATGACTGCCGCCTTATAAATGAAATTATCAAGATTGACAGGAACATCTGGATTATTGCAAACTATTTCAATATCGCTTTGCTTTGGGAAAAACGAGAGCTTATCGCCAATGTCGAGCTGGCAATCAACATAATCAACCGGATAAAGGCCGTCTTTCTTTCTGGGATTAATATGGATGGCTAAATCCAGTTTAGCAAGAGCAGTCTCGACAATCATCACGAATTTGGACAACAGCAATCGACTGCATCCCTTCACCCTTTCCAAACGCAGTTAACCCCTCGCCGGAAGTAAAGGTAATCCCGACTTGTTTTTTATCAATTTCTAGAAGTTTTGCAATTGTCTCTTTCATCTTTGCCGCTAAAGTTAGCTTGATATAAGGCCTTTTCGCCTCAACGCTTATCGATACATTGGCAACCTTATACCCTTCTTTTTTGATTTTGCCAAAGACATACTCGACGTATTTTCTACTGTCGCGGGTTCCGGCTTTACACATCGCATCTGCCCAAGTTGACATCGAATCGCCGCCAATTGCCGAAGACAGCGCGTTGCAAAGGCTATGCAAAATCACATCGGTGTCCGAATTCCCTTCCAATCCTTCCGATCCCGCCACGAGAATTCCGCCCAAAACAAGCCGTTTATTTTTGTTTTTAGTAAATCTATGTGAGTCTTGACCAAGACCAATTCTATGCATAAAAATCTAGCTCGCGCCGCCTCCACAAATTTGATATTTGATATTTGAAATTTGAAATTTTTTAATCCCTACTCTGCCCATGTTTTTAAAATGTAGTTGGCCATCACCAAATCCTGGGGGAAAGTAATCTTAAAATTCATGGGCGAGCAATGTACAATCTTGGGTTTGACCCCGACTCTCTCCAAAAGCTGACTATCGTCGGTACCGGCAAACTTCTCTTCCTTTGCGCGCGAATGCGCTCTCCATAAATTCCCAAAAGTCGCCACTTGCGGAGTTTGAGCGTACCAGCAGTATTGCCTCAAGGGCGTTTGGGAAACCTTTCCCGCCTTATTTGAAATCTTCACCGTGTCTCGCGCCGCCTGCGCCAGAAGTGCGGCCCCATAAGATTTTGCGCTTGCATAAACCTGGGAAATTTCATTCTGACTGACGAAAGGGTTAGCCGCATTATGAACACCAACCAAATCTTGATTTTTCATTTTCGCCCGCAATACACCAAGTACAGCAAAGGTCGAATCTTGCCGTGAAGTACTGGCTTTGATAACGTCTTCAATTTTCTTGAATTTATATTTTTTAATAAGCGCTTTAATTTTTTTTATATCCCCTTCGGTGGCCGAAATAATAATCTTGTCGATGGTCCCACTTTTCTCAAATGCCGAAAGCGTCCAGTAAAGAAGCGGAAAATTCCCAAGTTTTGCAAAAATTTTGTTGAACCCCATACCCATCCGCTCTCCTCTCCCGCCGGCAACAATAATGAGCCAGTTCATATTACTTGCCAAATTTTACAGCAAACTTTGAAGCTTCATCCCTTGCCCAGCTGTCGACAGCCAAAATTTCCTCAAGCGTCTTATATCGTTTTGGGCTGTGGCGGGAAAGCACAGATTCGATAACATCCGGTATCCTGGCAAACGGCAGTTTGTCGTTGAGAAAGGCCTCAACAGCAACATCGTTAGCAGCTGTTAGTACTGCCGGCGCCGTTTTACCTTCCTTGATGGCTTTATAAGCGAGTCCTAAACATCTAAACGTCGCCACGTCCGGTTCTTCAAACGACAAATTTGGAAAGTCGCTAAACGAAAACTTCTTAAAACTATTCTCTCGGCGCTTGCCCGGGTAAAGCAAGGCATATTGAATCGGCAAGCGCATATCCGAAGGCCCGATCTGGGCAATGATTGAGCCGTCCACAAATTCAACTGCCGAATGGATAACACTTTGCGCATGTACAACAACCTTAATTTTGGAAAGTGGAACCCCAAAAAGCCACATTGCCTCGATTACTTCAAACCCTTTATTCATGAGGGTCGCGCTATCGATAGTAATCTTCCTGCCCATTTTCCAATTTGGGTGGGCGAGGGCCTGCTCAACTTTTATATTTTTGAGGTCTTTTAACTTTTTACCTCTAAACGGCCCGCCGGAAGCGGTAATAATCACATTTTTGACTTCGTCTATCGATCTTGCGCCCAAACTTTGAAAAATTGCCGAATGCTCCGAATCGATCGGCACAATCTCGACTTTATGATTTTTAGCCTCACGAGTAACCAAATCTCCAGCCGCAACCAATACTTCTTTAGTTGCTAGAGCTATCGTCTTTTTGGCTTTTATCCCCGCCAATGTCGGCTTTATTCCGGCCAGTCCCGGCGTGGCAATAACAACCTTATCTACTCCGCCGATGGTGGCAACAATACAGTTCCCCGCGTCTCCCCAGCCAACACGCGGCCCCTTTTTAGACCGCAAAAGCTTTGCATCTTCTTCTTTTTTAACTGAAACGGCTTTTGGGTGATATTTTTTTATTTGCTCGCGGACTTTATCAATGCTCTCTCCCGCAGCAAGACCCACAACCTTAATTGAATTTTTAAATTCATCAACAACCGCCAGCGTCTGCGTACCGATTGATCCGGTGGACCCAAGTATGGAAATCTTTGTTGTCATAAAAATCGCACCTTTTCGGGAGCCAATTATATCAAGCCTAGGACTGATATACTACTTTATGGAAAAATCGCCATACTCTTGCGAGGAATCAAGCCATTCAATCTCAACCTTTTTGACTTCTGCCGCCGGCGGACCTTTTTTACACCACTTGATGAATTGATTGAGTTTATCTTTTGGCCCGACTGCCAAAGCTTCGACTGACCCATCCGGATCTAGGCCCGCAACGTCAGCGAGGACCGCATGGCTCTGTATATTCCTCACCCATCCAACTAAACCGAGCTCATCCGCTTTTTCTTTTGCATTTCCCCGAAAAAACACTCCCTGTACTCTGCCGTAAATTTTCAACTTAACAGTCATCAAAGCAATGCAATGATTTAAATTATTAAATTAACATTCTTTCCAAAGGTTTTTGGAAAGATCAACATGCATCTCGTCGCGGAATTTAACACCTTCGGCTAAAAGCCGCTTTCTCTGCTCCCGCCAGCCGTCAAAAGCAAAGTTTGGGGCAAGCCTGCCATCTCTATCCACAACCCGATGGCACGGCACGGCACTAGACTGGTTGGCGTGAAGCGCCCACCCCACCATCCTCGGGTCGATCCCCGCTCTTTTGGCAATCATTCCATAAGTGGCAACCTTGCCTTCTGGGATTTGTCGGGCGGCCTGCCAAACCCTTTGCTGGTAATTAGCGCCAGATTTTGTCTTTGATCCTTGCGCCATGTTTTTTAGAAGTATAAGCGATAAGTTCCAAAATCAGCCTTATCCTTGTCCTGAAGTAATAAATCAAAATTGCCAAAAATACCAGCCAAGCAACAACCGACGCCCTTCCCAAATAATCCTCGATTAAATCTCGATTAGCCCCCAAAAGGTAACCGCCGATAACCCAAGCCCCGGTCCACGAAAAAGCGGATAAGAGGGAAACAAGCGCAAATTTCCACCAGCGGAATTTAATAATCCCCGAAGCCAGCGCTATCCAGGCCCGGCTCCATCCCGAAAATCTGCCGGCAAAAATTGCCAGTATCCCGTACTTTTCCAAAAACGGCTCAACTTTTGTGACCGATTTTTTATAAAGCGGTTTTTCCTCAAGCAGTCTGCCGCCGTGCCTTCCCAAAAAATAGTCAAAATTGTCCCCCAAAAACGACCCGAGTGTCGCCAAAGCAATAATTACGAGGA